>LJVD01000118.1 GCA_001304225.1 candidate division Zixibacteria bacterium SM1_73 | reverse complement strand
GTAGATGGTGGGAGGGAAGCCGAGTGCTTCTGTCCACCTTGACCTTTATCGTTTCCGATATTATGCATGTCTATATCGACAGCACCTTTTGGCCGCCGATCAACCATCTTGAGTTCACCCGCCAGGGTGCGGTGAATTACACTCCCAGACATAATCTACCCCTCACCATATGGGTCGGTCCCCCTCACATCCAGGTCATCTCTCCCAATGGTGGTGAAACCTGGTGTGTGGGAAGTACCGAGACCATCACTTGGCTGTCAGAAAATTTCACTGACGATGTGAAGATCGAGTACTCCACAAATGGAGGAGTCGATTGGATTGAGATTGCTCCCAGCACTGAAAATGATGGCGAGTATGCGTGGATAGTCGAAAACACGCCTGCTGCAAATTGCCTGGTGAAAGTTTCGGATGCGGTAGACGGTGAACCTAAGGACTCAAGCGATGCATCCTTCACGATATTGGATGAAACCATTAATGTTACCTTCCCGAATGGCGGAGAGGACTTCGTGGCAGGAGACCCCTTATCTATCACCTGGAATTCTCTGTGCTTTACCGGATTAGTAGATATCTTCTTATCGGAAGATGGCGGAGCAAACTGGGATACAGTTATTTCGGGAACCGAAAACGATGGAGTGCACCAGACTTCCATTCCACAGTCCATTTCCACCGATCAGGGCCTGATAAAAATCTCAGATCATGATGATGGTGACCCATTTGACCAAAGCGATGCTTTCTTTGCGGTGGAGAATTTCACCATCAGGGCAGAGCCAGAAACCCTGATTGTTGCGGCCAGCACGGAGGGGAGTTGTAATGTGATTTTGGAATCTCAATTCGGATTCAATTTGCCTTGCACCTTGACATTGGATGAGGGCAGTCTGCCTGCTAACACAACATACGATTTCAATCCAGCCACACTAGTGCCGACTGATACCTCAATATTGACTTTCCACACGGACATTTCGACTCCTGCGGGCACAACTACCATTACCGTAACCGGTTCAAAGATGTCCGGGACGAAAAACGGATTAGAACATACTGCTCAGCTGGTATTGATTGTAACTCCCCCGCCGGATTTCACCATTGAAGCGGAGCCAGAGACACTGACGGTTGCTCCGGCAGATTCCGTAGATTGCAGTGTAATTTTGGGATCTTTGTACGGATTCAGTTCACCTTGCACTTTGACATTGGAAGAAGATAGCCTGCCAGCTAATACGACTTATGATTTCAATCCAGCCACCCTGGTGCCAACCGATACCTCAATTTTGAGATTCCGCACAGACATGTCCACTCCTCCCGGCACCAGCATAATCATAGTGACTGGCACGGAGATGTCCGGAGGGAAGGGTCAGATAGAGCATAGCACTCAAGTGGTTTTAATTGTTCCTCCACCAGATTTCACCATTGAGGCCGAGCCAGATACCGTGTCGGTGAACCCAGGGGATGATGCGGACTGTAACATAATTCTGGAGTCCCTGTATGGATTCAGCTCAGCCTGCACATTGACGCTGGAAGAAGATAGTTTACCTGAGAATACAACTTATGATTTCAATCCAGCCACTCTGGTGCCGACTGATACTTCAATCTTGACTTTCCACACAGACATATCTACTCCCGCATGCACAAGGAGCATTATAATTACCGGCTCAGAGACGTCTCAGGGGAAAAATGGGATAGAACATAGCACTCAGGTGTTATTGATTGTGGCGCCTCCTCGCATCGAAGTCACATCACCGAATGGCGGAGAGCACTGGTGCATTGGACAAACTCGAGAGATTACATGGGATTTTGAAGGTTCCCCAGTTCCCTTTGTTGAGATTGAGTATTCCGTCGATGGAGGGACAAGTTGGGAGAGCATTGCAGATAGCACCCAGAACGATGGAACATATGCCTGGACTGTACCGGATGACCTCTTCATCATCTACCAGGTCGGCGATGTCACTGCGGATGGGATAATTAAGGTTTCCGACGTTGTCGCCTTAATCGATTACTTGTTTAAGATGGGACCCCCACCTGTTCCCCAAGAAGCTGGCAATGTGAATGGAGACTATTTGATAAACGTTGCCGACGTCGTTTATTTGATTAATTATCTCTTCAGAGGCGGACCGCCGCCGTTTTGTTAGGTGGTATGTATCTCTGGCGTTCCCCTTCAAGCCGGAGATGTTAACTTGAGCGGGGAAATAAAGGTTTCTGACGTGGTTTATTTGATCGATTATCTTTTTAAGAACGGACCGGCACCTCGTTGTTAGAGAAGGTTTTTTGACCATAGACACCTTGGCCACTATCAACGCATAGCCTTTGAGACACCACAACCCGCAGAGCCCCGAAAAAAAGGATCTCTGCTTCGTTTCGACAAGCTCTGCTACTCCGAATTTTTTATTTCTTTCCGAGACGGAGCTCCGATATTGCGGCTTCGGTGAGGGCGGCACGGTAATGCAGTCCACCTGAGTCACTCTCCAGAAGTTTTTCCTTCAAGGCGGCAAGCTCATCCAGGCTTAAAAGGTTCACTTCTCTTATTTCTCTTGTGTCAACAGGCTTCAGATCACCGGAAAGATATTTAGCGCTGAACACATGCGAGGTCCAATCTACTTTGTCTTTATTGGAGATAAAAGTAACATGAATCCTTAAGACATATTTTTCTAATTTTATTTTTGCTCCGGTCTCCTCATATGCTTCCCTTTTAGCACAAAGCTCCAAGTCCTCATCTGGTCTGAGTCCCCCGCTGGGAGCACGGTAAAGCCCTTTGGGATACCAGGGCTTGGCTATTACAATAATTTTGTTATCCTTAAAGATGAATAAGGTTACATCCGAGTTTCGCCCATCCCTCATGCTATCCTTGAGGCTTTGAAACTCCGACGGACTCATGGAAAAGGACATGCTTAACTCACCAGGAATTCCAAAACGTTTCTCTATGTCCTTAAAAGTATTCATTTTGTCTTATTAACCTCTCCCTGTACCCTCTCCACATTTGTAGGTGTGCCAGAATCTGGTTTCAAAAATAGTCGCACATTGTATTGTAGCGGTCGGATTTATCCGACATATATTTTTTGTGCGATGAATCGCACCGCTACATTGCGACACAGCCTCATTAGTGGAGAGGCGAAATAAAAGGGAGTGAGGTCAAGGTCCTTTTTCAATGGGTATCAGACAAATGAAGACGAAGTTTTCATCGGAATCATTTTTGAATTGATGATTTTCATCTGGCGGAACCAAGACGGCATCATCCTTTTTCAAAGGACGGTTCTTTTCCTCCGTGACCAGAATCCCTTTTCCTTGCAGTATAAAAACCTCATGTTCCCATGAATGTTTGTGATAAGGTGTAAATCCGCCAGGTTCCACTTCGAATAGGCGCATGGCGAAATTGGGCGCACCATCCTTTTGGGTAATGAGCCATCTAATTGTGACTCCTTTGCTGCCCGGTTCTTCGACTTCCTCGACCTCAACATTCTTAAAGTTTATTATCTTCATTTTTTCTCCTTAGATTCTCTTTTCTATCGATTTATTAAAAATCCGGACCTTTGCAACGTTAAGAACGGCCTCGTAGGCGGGGCTCCCCCGCCTGTGGCGGAATCTGCCTAAGGCATGCCCAGCCCCGCCTGAATCCGGGGGCATGGGTGCCCGTCCTACGGACTAATCTATTCTCTCTACCTTGAAGATCACCGGTCTGAACCAATCCGTGCAGCCGGTGATGACAGCACCTTTTTGTTTCATTCCGGGCATGTCGGCCCCGGCGGCAACACTTAATATATCCCTGCGTATGTCTGCCCAAGCCCAAGCACAGAAACCCTCTGGCACTTCTGCCGAATAGCCGTCTACGATGAATTCTTGCGCGTCGACAAACCGTTCGCATGGGCCAAGGTTTTTGGATGCATCTCTGTCTAAGTATTCATCGATCAAATCCTGGTTAATGGTCCTTTTAATTACAGTGATTTTGCATTTCGGTATCTTGAAAGCCATCTGAAGATCTCCTCTTGACAAATTTCAGGAAGTCATGTGAGGCCCACTCACTGGATGTGGAGCAGGCCAACTGCCGCTCATGTGGTATACGTTATAGGACTTTTTTATTGTGCAAGTATCGTATGAACTCGTAGGTAAGACTCCTAACCTCACATGAATCGGGCGGGCATGGGTGCCCGCCCTACGAACCTTGCAACATTATTAATTATCCTGCCCACTGTACTCTTCTTCCGGTTGATTTGTCGAAAACATGTATTTTTTCCAAGTTGGGAACGAGCCAGATAGTCTGATCCTCCTCGATTTTTTGGTCGGGCTTCAGTCGAACTGAAATCAAAAGATCAGAAATATCAACATAAAGATAATTATCCGAACCCAGAGTTTCGGTGACGCTGCTTTTACCCAGTATGCTTTTTTCCGCTTTTTCTAAAGAGACGGAGAGGTCCTCCGGTCGAATACCTACCATTGCCTCCTCTCTTTTTACAAAAGGAAGTCTTTCTCCGAGGATGAAGTTCATGGGCGGACTTCCGATGAAACCAGCAGTGAAGATGTCAGTAGGTCGTTCATAAATCTCCTGAGGGGTGCCTATCTGCAAAATCCTCCCGTCTTTCATCACCGCCAGGCGATCGCTTAAAGTCATGGCTTCTGCCTGATCATGGGTTACGTAAATTATGGTGGTCTTTATCTTCTTATGCAACCTTTTTAACTCGGTCCTCATCCTCAATCTCAGTTTGGCATCCAGATTGGACAAGGGTTCATCCAAAAGCAGAACGTCAGGCTCCAAAACCAAAGCTCGTCCCAAGGCCACCCTTTGCCTTTGACCCCCGGATAGTTCTTTGGGAAGTCTCTTCTCCATACCCTTAAGACCCAGAAGGTCCAGAACCCACTTAACCCTCTGCATCTTCTCCTCTTGGCTTTTTCTTTTGATCTTAAGTCCAAAAGCAAGATTGGATTCCACGCTCATGTGAGGAAAAAGGGCGTAGCTTTGAAAGACCATGGAGATATTCCGCTTCTGTGGGGGAATATGATTGACCGCCTTCTCATCTATGTAGACATTGCCAGAGGTGACCTTCTCCAACCCTGCCACCAGCCTTAAGGCAGTAGATTTTCCACATCCGGATGGCCCCACCAAAGTCAAAAATTCACCATCTTTTATCTCAAGATTGATGCGATCTACTGCTGTAACCTGATCAAACTTCTTGGCTAAATTTTCTAATCTGACTTCGGCCACAAAAACCTCTTTTTTTACAAAAGTCTACGTTTTTCCATAGATCACGCGCAGGCAAGCCTTTACGGCTTGCCTGCCAAGCGATGAAGGCTTGGCTAGGCGAAACAACGAACGTTTTATAAGCCAAAACTAATTACAAAATGACAATACTTTTTATTTCACTGCTCCTGCAGTCAATCCCTCCTTCATGTATCTTTGAACCAAAAAGGTGAAGATTATAACCGGAATGCAAATCACAAGAGAAATTGCCGATATGAAATTTTTTTGCGGAGACCAGGTCAAAATTCTCAAAAGATATACCGGCAGCGTCGTCTGCGTGCCTTGAAAGGTTAAGAAGTAAGCAAAAACAAATTCATTCCAGGAAAGAAAGAAGGTATAGATCGCCGCTGCCCCCAAACCGGGCAAAGCCAAAGGCGTGAGTATCTTCAGAAAAGTCCGGGCTTTGCCCGCTCCCAGAACGTGCGCCTGCTCTTCCAAATCTTTAGGTATGGACTCGAATACCCCTTTAGCGATGTAAACAGTATAAGGCAAAGCCAAAAGGGTATGAGCAAGCCCGACCAAAATAACCGGAGGCAAAAGTGAGAATGGTCGAGAGAGCAAAAGCTCCGCCACCGGAATCACCGCCGAGATGTCGGGAAAAAGCCGGACCGATAACAGAAAGAAAAGAAGGATAGCTATGCCAGGGATTTTAAAACGAGCTAAAGCGAAAGCGGTCGGTGCTCCCAAGAAGAGTGAAAAAGCGACCGCAAGCAGTCCTACCCATAAACTGGTCAGTCCTGCACCTGCAAAATCCTTTCTTACCGACAAAGCTTCAAACATTTCTAAATTGGGCTTGAAAGGGAAAAAGGGCTCTGGATATTTCCCTCCGGTCACGATGCTTTCCCGATCCGAGAGGCTGTATTTGGTCATCATGAACAAAGGGAAGATAATAAAAAACAAAACCAAACAGATGAGGATAAATCTTAGACTCTTCATATTTGTATGCACTGCCGTGTTATGGTTAACCTCTGCGAAGCATTCATACGAACTTATGTTTTTACCTCACCCCCCGTCCCCCTCTCCATGAAATGGAGAGGGGGAGATATGGGGTGAGGTATTACACCCTCACCAGATATTTTCTCACCATCTTAGTGATAAAGGTGAAAATAAGAGTAGTGATACCGATCAAAGCCACCAGGCACAATGCCACCGAAGCGGCTAAAGCAGGATTTTGTTCCACATGGTAAAGCCTTTCAATTAACACCCCTAATAAAGGGTACGCGGGTGCCAGGATGAAGGGAAAGATAAACTCCTTCCAGTTCTCTATGGAACGAAGAATCAATATGGTCAAGATGGCTGGTGTTAGAAGAGGCAGGGTCAGGTATTTGAACTCCTGCCAGCTTTTAGCGCCCATGGTTCGGGCGGCTTCATATTGCTCCCTTTCTATGGTCTGGAGCCCGGCTAAAAGAATCAACATGGAGATGGGCATATCCCTCCAGGTTTTACCCAGGATAGCCAATCCCAAAGAGAGAAATTCGGAACCACTCCAGTTTACCGGCACACCCGTTATTTGTGGGAAAAACCCGTGTCTGCCCAATAAGAGATCATTTATAGGACCAAAAGGATATGAAAAAACCAAATCTATGATTATGGCGGTGACCAAAGCAGGGATAGCAATGGGGATCATAAAGAAGCTTCTCACCATCCCGACTCCCTTGTAACTCTGTTGGATCAAAAGTGCCAACAATAACCCCACCACCAATTGGAGTGGGGTTGCAATCCCCATAAACCAAAAGGTCCTCCAAAGTGCAGCCTTGAATTCATTTGCGGAGAAAAGCTCTAGAAAAGGGATTCCTTCAGAGAAAGAAAACTTCAGTAGGAAAACCAAGATGATCACAAAAAAGCTTACCAGGTAAAGAAAAGCAGGGATGAAAAAGCCGATGGTAAAAAGATTACTTTTCAGCTTGTGCAGAAGATAAGACAGTTTGATTGAGCTGGGCATATTTATCCAGAGCTTTCGCAATTTCTCTTCTTTTCAGAATCTTCTTCTCCACCGCTATCTCATACCAGGCATCCAGGTAGTTCTTTCCAATTTGTGGCCATTGGGTAAGCTGTGGAGTTGCCTCGGTTCCGCTCTCAAATTGAAGTCGACTGACTCTGAAGATCTCCTGCTTCCAGGAAGCATCAAAAGCTTGTTCCAAGTTATCTATGACGTCATTTCTGACCGGGTACATTCCGAAACGGGAGCATTCCTCTATCTGATTTGCTTTGCTGGTGATAAACCTTGCCAGCTTATAAGAGAGTTTGGGATCAGGAGAGGTGACCGGAATTCCCCACCACCAACCATAGAGATTCGAAAAATGCCCTCCCTCTCTTCGGGCCTGTCCCTCTTCAGTTAAATCCAAAGAAACCCCTTTGGGCATGATGGAGATTCCCATATCTTCTGGATCCAAAAGATAGCCGGTCATGGTGGGGTCGGATCCACCGTGCACGAAGAAAAGATCGATCTGATGCAAAAAGCACAAGAAAACCTCTCCCTGGGAGATGGCTTTCCAGATGTTTCCGCCAGACCAGGCTTGCTCCCACATTCCAGGATGATATAGATTATTCTGGATGAAGAATGATTCCCACTGGAAACAGTCGATAACCGGGTCTGTGGTCATGGACAAGATATCTTCTTGACCGCCTCCCAGTGACAAGATATCTTCTTGACCGCCTCCCAGTTGATAGATCCGAGTCACTAGCTCATTTACCGTGCCTGCATATCTTTTTCCTCGATGAGCCATGCGAGGTAATTTCAAACCCTGGTAAGGGTGATTTGCCCAATAGTGGGAAAGGACCGCAAGATCATAATAATCCCATTTTTGAGGATCGGACTCCAACTGGTATCCTTGGGGCAGACCATAGCCATTTACACTCTTTAGAAGCTGGTTAATTCCCTTTAGATCCTTTTCCCGGTTGTCCAAAGCATCTTGGACCTTCGATTTCAAAAAGAACATGAGATACGTTTCCAATTTGCGTGGAATATAATAGACCTTATTCTCTAAGGTCCCTATTTCCAAAGCTTCCGGCAGGTATTCCTTTAGATCTTTATCTAACTGGGAAGGACCGACTATCTCCTCGGGGGCGATCAGATAATTCTGACTGGCCAATGGATATACCATCTCCATGGCGGTTTTGACCAGGCCAATGGTCTTCTTTCCGCTCTTTTTCTCTAAATCTATCATCTCCTTGACATCTTCCACCTGATCGAAGGTGACCACATTTATTTTCACCTGGTTTTGGTTTTCAAACTCCTTCATCTTCTCCCGGAACCATAAATCCTGAATATCCATCATTCGGATTAAAACTGTCATCTCGGTTTTTTCGGGTTTCTCGCCACAGGAGAAAATCAAAAGGCAAATTCCCAAGACACAGAAAAGTTTTATTTTGAAGGTCATGTTTTGCTCCATTCAAGAATGATGATTTAAAACATAGTTCTTAGTTTTCATGGAAACAGCTATAAAGAATCTTACCACCGTACCGCTTCTTCATTCAATGAAAAGGGGGGGAAGGTGAGGTCATATTTTTCTGCTTCCCGGTTTGACCAAGGGTTCTCCTTTTTTGCAAAGCGGACACTCGTCGGGCGAATAATTCTTCACCTCGGTGGTGGCTAATGCCTTCAAGGGATACTCAAACTTCGTCTTTCCTCCGGATCTATCCAGAAGGACACCGATTCCAATAATATCTCCACCGTGCTTTTTAGCCAAATCAACAACCTCATTGACAGACTTCCCGGTAGTCAGTATATCATCAACGACCAAAACTCTTTCGCCCTTTTTGAGGCTGAATCCCCTTTTAAAGACACGCATGTCTTCTTCCAATTCCGCAAAGACCGAACGGGTCTTTAAATTCTTGGCGACTTCATATGCAATGATAATTCCTCCTGTGGTCGGGCCAACCACCACCTCGATTTTCTCCTCTTCAAATAAGGTTGCAAGTCTTTGGCATAAAATTTCCACATACTCTGGATATTGTAACACCTGAAATTTCTCGAAATATAAATCCGAATGAAGCCCGGAACTTAACAGAAAGTGACCTTTTAAAAGCGCTTTCGCTTTTTCAAATATTTCAAAAATTTCCTGTTGGTCTGACATCAAACCTCCTCTTGAGCAGCTAAAACCACCCTTCGACCCTTCGATAAACTCAGGGTGCTGAGCAAAGTCGAAGCACAAGCTCAGGGTGGTGAGCAAAGTCGAACCACAAAGCGAAAAACTTAGAACTTTTACTCTTCTTCTGACTTTTGAAGTGTATCAAATTTTGGGTTTTAAGTTGCAGTTTTAAGTTTTGATCTTTTATTTTTGAGCTTTCAAGTCATAAAGGCTCGGCTACGGAATCTGTTTCTTATAAAGTATAAACAGCTCAATCAACTAAAATGGCTTGTGCTACCGCATATTTTTTGGTGTGGGACATGCTGATCAAAATCTTTTTATCTTTTATTTTGTCTTGGATCCTTTTTCCCAATTTCACGCTGGGGCGACCATTTCTATCATTGACGATTTCCATGCTGGTCCATCTTATTCCCTGGGAGAGTCCTGTGCCAACGGCTTTAAGGATCGCCTCTTTGGCCGCAAAACGAGCGGCAAGCGATTGTTCCGGTGAACCTTTGCCCATGCAATAGGCGATCTCCCAAGGAGTGAAAACGCGATGAAGAAAGCGATCCCCCCATCTTTCCATCAAGTTCTTGACTCTTTTAACTTCTACAATGTCAATGCCTAAAGAATTGACCATACCATAGTGTGTCTTTTTGTTCTACGTGGCGATCGAATCTCCAACACTGTGGATCCATATTTCCGATCGCATACTCTAAAGATAAGCTTTTGGCTCTTTTAAAGTCAAGACAAAGTATTTCCTTGTTAGCTTCCGCTGGTGCGATATGATTGAATTATCCTCAGAGGCCACTTTTTGCACTTTTTACTTTATCCTTGCTTTCTCCACCTTCAGAGTGAATCTTTCCGTGCATATTGGAACAATTACCAGCACCTAACTTAAGTTAGGTGCCCGGTTTTTGACACATCCCGTCCTCTTTAACCACAGATTTAATTAAAAAGCTTGAGCCTTAACTCCAGATCTGAATCAAGCGAGTATATGATAATTTTATTGATGGAATTTCACAAGCAATTTGTTTGCCTGATTTACAGAAGATCAAACAAATTCTTTTTAAAATATTTTAAAAATCTTTCAAAAAAATACTTGCTTTTTCTATTTTCGATTGTAATATATATAAAGGAAAGGTTGCATTTGAAAAACCTTTAACAATCAACTGATGAAGGTTGCCCCCGAATGTTGAGCGTACGCGGTGACCCGTATAGGTAGCGAAAGCGAAATACAGGAGGCGGCTGCAAAAACCCTTTACCGTTGAATGGAAAGAGAGTTTTCTTCAAATTGCACACCTTTCCAAACAATCCCCCGCCCGGGCGGGGGATTTTTTTCGGTCTCATCTTTTTGGGTTAGCAACTTCCTGCCACTTTTTGGTACATGCTATAAAATCCGATTTCCTCCAAGGATTGACTTATTCTTGCGGTCAGGTCTCTTACATCAAGGAATTGGGTTGGGTCGAATGAGTTCACAAAAAAATATATCCACCTAATCAAGGCCAAGGCAAACCTTTCATCCAAAAGCCCTTCCCTTCCTTTTATCAGGGAGATGGTTGCGTTGTTGTCCACATAAAAGTTGGCAACAAAAGGAAATTCCTTAATTACCTCCTCTTTGCTTTTTCGCAGATTCTGGGTAACATAAAAACCCCCGTGAGTCTTCAGCAGGCTTTTTGCCACCAAATTGACGGCTTCAATTAATAACCCCAGAGTCTTTTTGTCCACCGCAAAACTGGTTCCCAAGCAGGGCTTATCCAATGTAGAACTCACCTGGGTTTTCACAGGTTCTTTTGCTTTAGCAACCAATTTTCTTTCTATACCCTGAAGAGCTGATTTCAGCACTAAACCGAGCACGGAGAAATTCAGGTTCGATTTTCCAAAGATGAGGATGGCACTTTTTTCTAAATTATAGACCAAGCCAACTCCATGCTCAAATTTCAGATCCAGGCGGCTGTGCTGGTTCATCTTTTCAGACAGTTTCAAAAGCCTTGTTCGGATATTTCCGATCGCCTCGGAAGAAAAAGAAGCAGGCAAAAGGTGATAAGATTCAAGGGTGTCTTTGTCCAGAACTAAAACGCCTGTTATCCCCGGAACCGATCTTATGTCATTCAGTATTGTCTCCATACCACTCGTATACCGTTTCCTAAGTAATGCTACGGGAATTTGTCACTTTCTCGTCGTCACTTCAAATGCAGGACCTCTTTCAATGACGCCAAAAATTACCTTTTGGCAACAGACCGCATAAGCGCCGATCTGATCTTTTGAACCAAATCTTTAACATTGACCTCTGGATTAACCCCAACAGCAAGGAAGTCATCTACGATGGGGATGAATATCATCCTGCCCTCTTCGCTTTCCATAAGTCCTCCCACAGGATGTCCCACCTTTGACACAAACGAAAGGAATGCAGCTAAATCTCTTGTGCATCGCGTGAGGTCTGCTACAGTTTGGTCTTTTGAATCTAAAAGGTCTTGATCGATGATCTGATCATCTTTTGCGAATATAACCCATCCGGTTACTCCCTGGGTTCCCCTAATCACCTCTTTCACCTTTAGAATTGCCGGTCTTCCTTCTCTTTCTTCAGAGGCGGCAATCCTTGTGTCCTTTGATAAAGCGAACTTCTCTCCGTCCTCTTTTATATTCTTCATAACCTGGGGATTGGGGCAGCTTTTCCCACAGGTTCTCCACCTTTTGCACCACCTCTCCGTTCAGAGATATACTGGTTGTGATCCGAGGCTTAGGTCTTGGCGCAAATTCAGTTTGAACACAAAATTTCTTCTCGCCTGAGCTTGCTTCACTGGACATACCCGCCGGATTTATCATTTTTTGCCCCCTCTTTTGTAAAACGTAAAAAGGATAAGTCACCCTTATCCTTGGTTTGCCCCCGTATATATTATCGATCAAATCCGAGAAGAAGTTTATTTTATTGGAATTTGCGAAAATTATCTTTGCCGAGCTTTTGACTCAAAAGAACAGGTTAGAATTTTAACATTTTGAAAACCCACACAGTCTACAGACCAAACATCCTGAATCGTGTTCCAGTTTTCCCCCGCAGTCAGGACAATACTCCAGGTATATATCTTTGAGAGAATTCTGGATCTTGATTTTGCCGAAATGTTTGTTCAAAACTTTGGCAATGGCATCCGGAATGGACATGACCAATCCACCTTCCTGAAAGATGGGAGATGCACCGCCGATTCCGATCAGCTGCTCGATAGTC
>LJVD01000020.1 GCA_001304225.1 candidate division Zixibacteria bacterium SM1_73 | reverse complement strand
ATCCCAAGCCGGTGAAAGCAAACAAATCCCAATCTCGAGGATACCCCAATTTGGGATCAACCACCAATCCAAAAATGAGGGCACAAACACTTACTATCAGGAGAAAAATGGCTTCACTCTCTTTGAATTTAATCTTGTTTAAAAAGAACAAACCCAAAATGATCCAAATGGGGATCCCCAAAGGGGAGATCAAAAGCTGGTGGTTCAAAATCGTTTGCACCCAGGGGGAAAATCAAGAACGAGCCCAAATCCGATTCTTGGGGGGTCAAATTTCTCAGAACCAGAAAACCTCCACTTAGGCACAGAAGAATCAAAGCCATGTTGATAATATTGACCCACGAGAAAGTTTTGCTTTTGGCTTCCGCCTCTTGTGATTTTTTAGCTACACCCAGATAGAGAACAGATGGGAGAAGAAAGATTGCAGAAAGATGAAGGCTTGCGCTCAAGAGAAAAAGTAGAGCCGGCCATAAAAATCCACATCTTCCTTTTAAGTAATACAAGGAAAAAAGAACTAAGCCCCCTAAAGTCACATACATCAGAGTATAACTCTCCACATATCCGAAGAAGAGCTGATTTGCCCCCAGGGTGGCAAGAATCGAAAAGACCAGCAATTTCTTTTGCCCCTCTTCTCCCATCAGATCGCTCAAAAGCAGAATAAAAAAAATAAACAGCACTCCGCCCAGGCAGCTAAGAATCGCATAGGTGGTAGAAGGGTCCAGCTTCAAGAAATTTGATAGTTGAGCGTGCAGGTAGAAATCTAAAGGTTCGGTTGGTGAAAACTTCCATCCATCTAAAATCTCTGCCACTCTCAGATTACCATCGCCCAAAAGGCGGGTTTTAACCCTAAATATCCAGAAGGGCAAAAAACTTACTATGCTGATGACAGCATACTTGTAATATGTATTTATCTTTTTTAAACCATTTTCTATAGGCGCCAGTAACTTAGCTAAACTGTCAGATACAAATCTGTTCACTTTAGGGATCAGGATCAACAAGCCAAGTCCAATCAAAAACCAGCGGAAAAAGAAAGGCATATAATGGAGAAGATTTAATCCCCATAACCTTTCTTTGGGGAAAAAAGAGGCTATGGCATGAATCAGAACTAAAAAGAGGCAAGTTGAAAATATGACCTTCTCGAGTTTCCTCATACGTGGAATCTAAAGAATATCACATCGCCATCCTGGACCACATATTCTTTCCCCTCTAATCCTAATACTCCTTTCTCCTTTGCCTGGTGAATGGAACCCTGCTCCCACAATTTATCGAAACCTATCACCTCCGCTTTGATAAAGCCCCTTTCCATGTCGGAATGCACGGTTCCCGCAGCTTTTATGGCCTTGGTTCCCGACGGAATGGCCCATGCTTTGACTTCATTTTCATTAGCGGTAAAAAAGGAAATCAGATCCAGAAGTTTATAGGAACTTTTTATTACTCTGTTCACGGCCGCTTCTTCTATCCCCAAATCGTCCAGGAAAGCTTTCCTATCCTCATTTTCCAATTGACTTAGTTCCATCTCTAATTTTCCACAGACTGAACAAACTTCAATCTTTTTTCGCTGTTGAAATTCACTTAACTCCGCCTCCAGTTTACCTTTAATCTTAATCTGCTCCTCATCGAGATTCAATATCAGAAGCAAAGGCTTTTGGGATAAAAAACCATATCCCCGCACAAGCTTCGCCTCCTCGGCGGGGAGATCCACCTCCCTTAGAGGAATTTCATTATCCAAAGCCTCTTTGAATCTATCTAAAACCTGCAGCTCTCTTTTATCCTCCTCACTTTTGGACGAAGCTACCGTTTTCTCCAAACGTTTCAACCTCTTCTCTATTATATCCAAATCGATCACCATCAGATCCAAATCCAAACTTTTGATATCTCTTTTGGAATCGATGGACCCGGAAACATGGATGACGTTATCATCTTTGAAAAGTCTGACCACATGTGCCAACTCATCCACCTCCCTCAGAGAATGATAGAATTCTCCTTCCGATCCCTTCTCTTTGGTCTCCTTGACCAAACCTGCTACATCGATATATTCAACCTCTGCTGGGGTGACCTTTTTGGGATTATACAACGGAGCAAGCTTATACAATCTTTCATCCGGAACCTTAACCACAGCTCGATTTGCCTCTTTTGCTCCTAAAGAGAACTCGCCGGTTTTGGCAGAAGCGCTAGTTAAGGCATTAAAAATGGAGGTCTTCCCCACAAACGGGAGACCAATTATTCCAATTCTCATGGTGTTTTTTCTAATGAGTGGCTATATCTCTGCAAACTGTGGGCGGACTCTACCCGGAGTGTCAAGCTTTAGCTTGACCTGATCCGGCTAAAGCCGGACACTCCAGCAGAGATCTGGCATCTCACCAAATGTTTATTTGACTTATATTCTGATAAACAAAATCCGGTTGAAATTTCTTATTTAGACTTTTTAAGATCTCCTCATCCTTATATTTTCCAGAAGTGACAAAGACAGTCCTCATCCCCAACTTTTTTGCACCCAATAAGTCCGATAGGGGATCATCGCTTATCATTACGCAATCAGCCGGTTCAGCTTCAAGCTTTCTTACAATTTCACGAAAAAATGTGGGGTTAGGTTTGCCAAAAACCTTTGCCCTTTTTTGACAAGCATATTCAAGAGCCTTCACCACTGCCCCGACGGAGGGAGATAGTTCCCCGTTTTCATCTTTATACACCCTGTTTTCGTGAAGGGCCAGAAGATGGGCATTGTTTTTAACCAGAGCATTGGTGGCGATTTTCAGCTTTTGATAATCCAAAGATGTGTCCAAACCAACCAGGACTGCCTCTGTTTTTTCATCTTCCTTTGTATCAATTTCATTTTCATTTAAGAAAGATTTTAGTTGAATGCTCCCTATCACGAAACAGCTCTTGATCTTTTTAGTCTTAAGCCAATTCAAGGCGGCACCCACACAGGTTACTAAATTTTCTTTCTCCAAATTAAATCCTAAATTTCTCAACAAATCTAAAAGATCACTCGGCCGGTGAGTGGTGTTATTGGAAACGATAACAAACCTGCGATCCTTTGATTTCAAAGAATTTATCCAGTCGATCGCTCCATCTATGGGGACAAAGGATTTGTCTTTAACCATGGTTCCCTCAATGTCTATTAAATAAAGGTGGTTCATGACAATTGCATATTACACTACTTTTATTGCTATGTCAACATTTTTAGGGTATTAAGCTCAAGCTTAACCTGAAAAACTCCCGAAGAACATAAGCTCTTTATTTGGTTCGCCTAACGGTTCGACCTTGCTCACCGTCCTGCCTCGCACTGAGTGCGCTTCTTTCGACACTGAGTCTCAGGACGAAGTGCGGCACGAAGTGAGCTTGTCCGAGGAAGGCGAACACTCCAAATATTATCAAACAATTTCTTCATTCCTTCCACCCCAGAAACTCTACATTTCTCACCCGCCACGTAATTGGCGAAATCAACAGATTTCGTTAAATCTTTAGTCTGTAAATAACATATCAAAAAACCGGCTGAGAAAACATCACCACATCCAGTGGCATCTTTGAACCTTCGAACTTTCGAGCCTTTGGACTTTCGAACCTTGCGGTCAAAGATCATCAAAGCACCTTCTTCTGCCAAAGTTACCAATACTGCTCTTAGTCCTAAATTCAAAATATATTTTCCAAATTCACTAATCTCTTGCTGCGATTTCAAATCCCTTTTAGCCAGTTCTGTCAACTCAGGTAAGTTCATCTGCACCATATCTGCTTGCTTTATCCATTCTCTCCAATTCCTTGGCGCATCAAAGTACCTCTTTCCAGAATCATCTACTCCCAATGTTAAGCTGTGAACATCCATGAAAATGACAGCGTCTGTATTTTTTCGCATCCTCTTCAAGGTGAGAAGCGAAAGATCGATACCGGAAATGAAATTGACCAAAATCACATCCGATTCCAAAAACGGCTTGATTTGAGAATAACTTAAAGGAGGGACCCTATTTTTGAGAGTCTCCTCTTTTTGATTTTTCTCATCAACCAAGAGAAAAGCGTGGTTGTTTTTAAAATCGACTTTCTTAACTCCTCTCAGTTCCACATTGCCGCAATTTTTCAATTGTGATATAACTTGATCATAAACATCGTATCCAAGGTTGCATACGGGATAGATTTTTACTTGCTCCTTGCCTAAATGTGAAAGGGTTAAAAGGTTGTAAAGGATTCCGCCGAAGCTTTCAGTCTTTTTTCCATCAGGGAAGATTATAGTATCTTTGTTTATGGTGCCGATGACTACGATTTTGAATTTGTGCATCGTTAGGATAAATAGCGCCAGACAAGTCTCGCTGCCCCGAGTCCTACTTAAGGAGTAGCAGAGCTTGCTCTGCGTCAAGAAAACGCCAGACAAGTCTCGCTACTCCTGAATGCTTAATTTAGTTAAAAGTGCTTCAAAGACTTCCTTTGTGGTGATTTCGGTCATGCATTTGAAATGTTTTTTCGGACATTTATCCTTCCCGTGAATTCCGCAGGGACGGCAATCCATCTTTTTTTCGACGATCAAATTACCTTCTCCATAAGGAGCGAAACCGAATTCGGGAATGGTGGATCCGAATATCGCTACCACTGGCTTCTTCATGGCTGAGGCGATATGAACCGGAGCACTATCGTTAGACAAAATCGCCTTACATTTGGATATGATTGCGGCTGATTGCAAGATGGTTGTCTTTCCTGCCAGAATAACCGACTTTTCCTTCATAAGATTCGCAATCTCCAGACAGAGTTTCTCATCTTCCCTAGAACCTAAAAAAATTACTTTGGTACCAGCCTTTTTAATTAGCAGATCTGAAACTTCAGCAAATCTTTCAGGCAACCATCTCTTAGTCGCCCACACCGATCCCGGCGCAATACCTACTATCTTATCATTCTCCTTTACACCTGACTCTCGCAATAATTGTGAAACATATGAATAATCCTTGGATTCAGGAAAAAGCTCAGGGGTGTTGTCCAGTAAATCACGACTGAAATCGTTGAGAAGCGAAAGATTTCGGTCAACTTCATGTGAATTGTTTTGATAAGTCACCTTTTTAGTGAATAGAAAAGAACCTGTGCTTTTGTCAAAACCAATCCTTTGAGAAATCTTTGCAAAACGGGCTAAAAGTGCGCTACGCAAATATCGATGCGGAATTAAAGCAAGATCAAAGTTTCTCGTTTTTATTTTTTCAATCATTTTAAAAAAATTTCTCAATCCTTTCTCTTTTCCTTTTTTGTCATAAACCATAATCTCATCCAAGTGAGGATTGTTCTCTACGACGTTCTTGGTCTCGGGAATCAATAAAAAAGAAATGAAAGAGTGGGGAAAAAGTTTTCTGGTGGCTTTTAACAAGGGAGTACAAAGAATCACATCCCCTAAAAAAGCGGTCTGAATGATCAAAATTCTGTTGATCATCATTTGAGATTCATTAGCTATCCCTGAGGTGTCAGAACCCCAGTTCTGGCACCTGACTAAAACTCAAAAATATCAATTTTTATGATAGAATGATCACCCTTAGAATAATTTCTGGCACTTGAATATAGCCAATCTTCTGGAGCCTCAACCAATCCCTTTTTTACTGGATTATTATGAATATAGTTCAACTTTTGAAAAAACCATTTTTCTGATTTAATTACTTCATCATCAAATCTGTCCATCCAAACTTTATGTCTCTGCTTGGGCAAGTCTCGTGCCGCATCTTCTAAAATTTTTATCTCACGAAACCTATTTTCTCCATATAGCTTTTCCAAAATCTTCTTTGCGGTAAATTTTTTGAAATCCTGTTGAAATTTGGATAACTGACCTTTGCTATTGTCTAATTGAACCAATAGATGATAATGATTCGGCATTAGAACAAAACCAAAAAGTTTCACATCAAATTTGACTCTATAAAAATTTAGATTGTCAATTAAAATCAGATAATCGCTGTGATTTTTGAAAACCGAAAAGAAATCCACGATAGTTGAGGTGACAAAAAATGTGGTTTCGTCCTTTAGTAGATTTCGGAGTCTTCTACCCATAACTATATCCTCGCTGTCAGATCGAGGGATCTGACAGCTCGTTATAGTGACTTTTATACAAAGCGTACGAAAATGGTCTGCCTGAAGGCAGACACTCCAGTCATTCTCCTCGAGATCCGTTTTATCCGCTCAATCCGTTGACAGCTATTTCAATACTCGTCGGTGGTGCTTTTCCAGCGGCGATGTGGCCAGAACCAATGATCCGGATATCGGCGCACATACTCCTCGAGCACGGTGGTATAAGCCTGAGTCAGATTTCGGATGTCGTCTTCTTTATTCTTGCCCTTCTCCATAAATAGTGGTTTCTCTATAATAATCTTCTGTCTTCGGCTGTTTCCTCTTATTATGAATCCTAAGATGATTGGTGCATTCATCCTTAGGGCAAAGGCAGCCGGACCTTTAGGAGTTGAAGCCGGTCGATTAAAAAAGTCGACAATAGTGCCATCATTTCCCGCATCCTGATCAGACAGCATGGCAACGAACCGATTATTCTTTAAAGCTTTGATCACTCCCTTTGCCGCTGCTCCCATTTTGATGATGCCGATCCCCACGGATTTTCTGTAATCGTTCATCAAATTATCCACTAAAATGTTATGTTGTTCCCCCACTAAAAAATCTACAGGATACCCCTTCTGGCAGGTGGCTGCTCCCATCAATTCCCAGCTACCGAAATGACCTGCTACCACAATTGCCCCCTTTCCTCCCCTTAAAGCCTCATCGAAATTCTCCGTCCCTTCAAATTCCACCATTCTCGAGATTCTTTCCTTATTTAGAGAAGGGAATAAAGAGTATTCCACCAAAGATTTTCCTATGTTCCTATAAGCGCTTCGTCCAATCTTCTTCAATTCCTTAATGTTTTTTTGACCACCCAAGGAATTTTTCAGATTAATAAGAGTGACCTTTCGTCTCACTCTGAATACATCGAAGGCCAAAAAGCCCAAAAAGGATCCAAAAGATAAAGCCAATCCGTAAGGAAGAATTCTCAATATCGTGCCCAAAAGGTAGGTGATCCAATATTCAACTTTGTGCTTTGTCTTCGGAGTAGTCATCCAAGGTCTCTCCTTTAGGTATTCCTTTTATTCCCCGTTCCTCCAATTCCCATTTCTTAAGGACCTTCTTAGTATGGCGTTTTTTGGCAAGATAAAACAATATAATCAGAAAGGCAAGCCCCACCCATAAAAGAAAGGTGTCACCAAGAAAGCTGATCCAGTTGTATTTGCTTTTTATATATGACTCAAACTCCATCTGAAAGGTAAGATAATTTGAGCCGATCGTCTTCAAGAATGCCAAATCTATGCTGGTGCCGGAAGCTAAATGATCAACCAATTCTCTTATCACATCCTCGCCATATTCGTAGGCAAGATAGGAGACAGCCAAGAAGCTTTCGGTATAAGCCAGCTGGGCTTTTTTTTCACGAAAAGCGTTTACCGATTCTATCTCAGATAATTTCAGGAGCGAACCGGTCAGGACTGCGCGAGCTACCCTAATATCCTGTCCGATCTCCCATTCCTTAGACTGGTGCATGGCGAATCCCTCATCCAACCATCTTGGGAGTGAGGCTCCCTTAGCCAGATTTCCCAAAAAGATGTGAGCCAATTCGTGGGCAACCAGCTCTGATAGGGGACGATGATAGTTAAAATGAAGAGGAGATTTCAAAACTATCACATTGCGGCTGGGGATGGCACAGCCGATGCCCCAATCTGGAAAACCCCCACCTACCATTGACCTGAACTCCTCATCGCTATCCACTACGTAGACGCTAACCACATCGGTCAAAGTATCACCCAGAAAGGACGAAATCTCTCGGTATGAGGATTCCAGGTATATGTTTACCTCCTTGGCAAGGTTCTGGTCGTGAGCGTGGATATTAAAATGAGGGGTACTTACGGTGGGCCCGGCAAATGAAATATTTACACATAAAAATAAACAGATTGAAATCGTGACAATTTTTTTCAACTGATCCATTCATTCAAAAGTCTTTTTTGGGGCTACTGTTAAAAGAGAGAATTCACAGCGCGGTCGGGCTACACTCGCTATGGAAAATCTATGTCTATTTTGGAATTCTTTTGGCCCTTGTTTCTTTTTTCTCACGAATTATCTTCTGCTCGATCCGTTTAATCCGTTGACATCTCCCTATTCTTTCTACTTCTTTTTAAAAAGATCTTTCAATAAATCCTCCCCCTTTTTCTTTAACTCCTCCGTCACCTTCTCCCCTTCTTGTTTAAGTTTTTGCGTCATTCGTTTTTTGAACCTCTCCTCAGCCTTGGAAGTGTCTAAAGAAAACTCTGGATTCTTGGCAGTCCCTCTTACATTAATATCCAAGACTACCCTTCCCTGATCATTTTTCAGATAAGCTGAGAGATCGCCTAAAGCATCAAAGCTGGAGGAAAGCTCCGAAGAAAGGACCGCGGTTAATTTATAATCCAAAGAGCCATCCAGTCCCACGAATCCGGAGAGTTCAAAATCGCCGCTTTTTGCGGAAGCAGTTAAATGGTCAAACCAGACTCTTCCATTTTGTATCTTGAAAGAGTTTCGTAAAGTCCTTATTTGTTCTTCTTTGAAAGTTTTGAGTTTCAAGTAAGAGGCGAGTGTATTTAAAAGCGCTGTTCCAGAAGCGGTAAGCGACTTCTGAATATCCTCCACTTTATTTCCCTTTCCAGAAAAAGAGGCAGTGAGATTCAGTTTTCCAAACAGATGATCGTGGATAGCGGTGAATCTTGACAGAAAGTCGTTAGCCTCGATCTGACTGGCGCTGAAATCCAGGTTAAACTTCAGGTGGTTAATATCATTCAGATCGCAGCGGACTTTTCCTCCCACGGTGCCGGTGTAAACGTGGGAGGCGACATTCTCTATCTTTAGAATTCCGTCAGTAACATCCAAACTGCCAGAGAGATTAGTGAATTCGACTTTTCTAAAGACAAGCCGGTCAATAGAAAGTTGCCCCTTAACCTTGATGTCTGGCAGCAGTACGGTATCTGAAGCAGCTGCTCTTTCTTCAGCCTTGGTTTCTCTGCCAGCAGGAAATATCTTATCCAAATCCATGAAGGGTGAATTAAGGCTGAAATTCAAAACTGGCTTTTCTTCACCCTTGAACAAAAAGTAGGGAATAGCTTGATAAAATCTGCCTTGCAGACCAAATGAGGATTCCCCCAAAGACAAAGACAATTTGGTGATATTCACGTCGTCGCCTTTGAAGGACAAATTCCCATTCAATTTCTTCACGGGAACTCCTAAAGCTGGAGTGGCAGCTTCGACATCTCTTAGATTGACAGTGCCGGATAAATTCATCTCTGGTAGTTTTTTGATTCTGCCATATGCTTTTGCATCGATTTCCGTTTCTCCCTTTAGATTAGTTCCTGGGGGCATTTTCTTAAACTCGCCTAAAAGCGCTAAATCAAACTTCATCTTCAATTCAGAATTTAGATGAGGGTCTTTAAAATTCTCCAGCACTGCCTTAATTTCCAAAGGCGCTTTGCCCAATTTCGCTCCAGTTGAAAAGATACTCGCGCTTCTATTGTTGAAATTGATCTCTCCATATGGCATTTCAAAAGATTGAGGTACCTGAGTAAAATCTATCTTAACATCCTTAAACAAAAACTTCCCCTGTATTTCCGGTATGGTGGCTTCCCTCATCTCTCCTTCCAAAGATGCCTCAACTTTTATCTTTCCTGAGGTTTTGAGTTGATCCAAGGGTGAAGATTCCTCCCTGGGTAAGGAAGCTAAAACATCCTCCAAAAGTATTTCATCAGATGATACTTTTAAATTCATCTGCGGAATCGTACTTACTTTATCAACTTTGCCTTGCAAGTCCAGAGAGACTTTTGCGATCCTCATTGTCAGCAAATTTATAATTAAAGAATCTCCAGGCACATTCATATTTAGATCATGTTCCAACGAGAAGGTAAGTGGTGGAAGTTTTCCTTTATATTCAGGCAAATCCAATTCAATCTGATCTACGGAGATTTTACCTGTTGCTCTCACATTCTCCACTCTTTCATCTAAAGAAAGCTTTGCTGTCTCCTCGAATCCATCTAAGACGATCCTTTTTTTATCCCGATCATCCAGATAAAGGATTTTACCATCTTTTATCTCCATCTGGTCAAAGGCAGCCGGCAGGACAAAACCACCTTCTCCTGCCAACAGATCACCGAAGTTGGAGACACCTTCTTTGTTTTTCTCTAAATTAATCATAGGACTTTTCAGGATAAGCTTTTTGACCTCGACTCTTTTCCGAAGAAGTGGCCAAAACTTCACCCGCACCAAAAGCTGGTCAAATTTGAAAAGTTCCTCTTGGGTGAAACCGGAAGGGTTAAGAATCCTCATCCCTTTTACATCTACCCCTAAGCCACCCCAGATGGAGACGGAAATATCCTCTATCTTCACTTCTCTATCCAGAGCCTTCTCGATTCTCGGCACTAACAAAGATAAGAGCTTCTCCTTGGTAAAGATGATCTTTGCCACCACAGAGACCAGAACCAGCAGAACAACGATTGCTACAACAATGCCTATCAGTATCTTTAGACCTTTTTTCGATTTCACAAAGCCTCCTTGATGGTAAGCTTCATCCGCTTAATCCGCTGACCAATCATTGACCACTCTGTTTATTATTCCACCTCCCAAGACCACATCATCTTGATAAAATACCGCAGACTGTCCCGGAGTTATCGCTCGTTCAGATTTTTTGAATTTAACCATAACCTCATTTTTTGTCAACGAGGAAATTCTTCCTTCCTGCGGTTGGTGTTGATACCTGATCTTTATCCTACATTCTCTCTCTTTTTCCAAATCATCAAAAGCTATCCAGTTTAAATGGGAAACGGTAAAAGTCGACCTGAACAGGTCATTGTCTTCGCCCACATATATAGCATTTTTATCTGGCTCAATTCTAATCACGTACAAGGGTTTCCCCAAAGCGATGGAAAGCCCGCGCCTTTGTCCTATAGTATAGAAAGGAATCCCCTTATGCTCACCAATTTTTTCTCCTTTCAAGTTGAATATGGGGCCTCGCCGAATCTTTCCTCCTTGTCCCCTGGCCCTTCGACTCCGCTCAGGGCAGGCCCTTGACCCTTCGACTTCGCTCAGGACAAGCCCTTCGACTTCGCTCAGGGCAAGCCCTTGGCCCTGTTTATCAAGCCATTCTTTTATGAATCTGGGGTAATCGTCATCAGCCACAAAGCAGATCTCCTGACTTTCCATCTTTTCTGCCACCTTCAACTTGTGTTCTTTTGCTTTTGCTCTGACCTCTCTTTTAGTAAGCTCTCCTAAGGGGAATATGGTTCTGGACAAGTTCTCCTGGGAAAGCCCCCAAAGGGCATAGGACTGATCCCGAGTGGGATCAACTCCTTTCCGAAGCAAAAACTTTTTGGCCTTTTCATCATATTTGATTCGAGCATAATGACCTGTTGCAAGAAACTCTGCTCCCAGAGCCTTGGCTTTCTCCCATAGACACCGCCATTTGATCTCCGTATTGCATACTATGCAAGGATTCGGCGTCCGACCTTTTTCATATTCTTCCACGAAGTTTAAGATAACTGTCTTTTTGAAATCATCTTTAAAATCAATCACGTAGTGTGGTATTCCCATCTTTTCGCAAATTGCCCGGGCATCATTCAAAGCTTCTACGGAGCAACATCTGCCGTCTGGGTGAGGATCCCCTCCCACCTCTTTGAAATCCCAGAGCTTCATTGAGATTCCCACTACCTGATAGCCTTGTTCTTTCAACAAAAAAGCCGCCAGCGAGCTGTCCACCCCGCCACTCATGGCCACCACTGCCAGCGGTCTATTCTTTTTTTGCCTATCCATTAAATATTTTTCTTTCTGCTCCTGTAATCTTCTATGGCTTTTTGTAAAGCATCAGCGGCCAGATTGGAGCAGTGCATCTTGTTTGGGGGTAAACCATCCAGCGCCTCAGCCACTGTCCTCTTAGAAATTTTTTCTGCATCCTCTAAGCTCTTGCCTTTAACCAGTTCGGTGATCATGCTGGAGGTGGCGATAGCTGCCCCACAGCCGAAAGTTTTGAATTTCGCCTCTATGATGTGATTATCTTCGACCTTAATATAGAGCTCCATTATATCCCCGCATACCGGATTTCCAACATGCCCCACCCCGTCAGGATTTTCGATCTGCCCCACGTTACGGGGATTCTGAAAGTGATCCATTACCTTTGCTGAATACATCTTAAATTCCTTTTCTCAAATGATTTCATTCCCAAGCCATGAAGGCTTGGCTACGCACTTAAAATCAGTTTGGGGTTTGAAGTTTGTTAGGTTGTAAAAAGAAACTCAAACTCCAAACGAACAAACTGACAAACTCATTTACTTATTCGCATAAAGAGGTGACATAGACCTTAGCCTACTCACTATCTCAGGCAAAATCTTGACCACATAATCTACATCCTCCATGGTGTTATCCCTGCCAAAGCTGAACCTGATGGCAGCCTGAGCAAGCTCCGGAGCTATTCCCATGGCAGAAAGAACATGGGATGGTTCCAAACTTCCTGAGGCGCAGGCTGACCCGGTTGACACTGCTACCCCTTTTAGATCCAAACTCAAGATTATGGATTCTCCTTCGACTGCCTTAAATGATAAACTTAAAGTATTGGGAATTCTTTTTTCTAAATGCCCATTCAAAAATACATCGGGAATCGCTTGAGTCAATTTCCGATAAAATGTTTCCGTAAGATTCCTCAGATGCTTGGATTGTTCTTCCATCTCTTTATGGACAATTTCTAAAGCTTTAGCCAACCCCACGATGCCCGGGACGTTTTCGGTGCCTGCCCTTCTTGATCTTTCGTGACTACCGCCGTGTGACCAGGGAATTATCCGAGTCCCCTTTCTTATATAGATTGCCCCCACCCCCTTGGGACCGTAGATCTTGTGACCAGACACAGAAAGCATATCCACGTTTAACTTCTGCACATCCGCAGGAATTTTTCCCATAGCTTGAACTGCGTCGGTATGAAAATAAACGCCATTATCCTTGGCAATTTTTGCAAGCTCTTCAACTGGTTCAATGGTGCCGACCTCATTGTTCGCATACATTATGGAAACCAGGATGGTATCTTTTCGCAAAGCTTTCTTTAAATCATCCGGGTCCACAAAACCAGATTTATCTACGGGCAGATACGCAATCTCAAATCCCTCTTTCTCCAGAAATTTACAGCTTTCCAGAATGGCATGATGTTCGATCTTGGAAGTGATTATATGTTTTCCCTTTTTTCTGTTGGCAAAGGCGGTCCCTTTAATGGCCAGGTTATCCGATTCAGTCCCGCCACCGGTGAAATAAATCTCATTAGACGTAGCATTGATCGACTTCGCCACCTTCTCTCTCGACTCCTCCAATGCCACCTTGATTTCCTTCCCGAAACCATGGATGCTGGAGGCATTGCCGAATTTCTCTTTGTAGTATGGCAGCATCGCCCCCAGAACCTCCGGATGAACCGGGGTGGTGGCATTATGATCCAGATATACCCTTCTCATTTGCGAATCATTCATACAAATTTCCTCCTTATCGCTTTTAAGCCTGAAGCATCCTTTTGTAGATCCGCTAAAGTCACGCTGGAAAGGGCGTCATCTATTAAATCCTCCAATTTTTTCCATAAAATGCGGGAGACGCAAGCTTCAGGCCCCACACAGCTTTTTTCCCTGAGCTCAGGTGTGTCACAATAGGCGATCGAAATTGGCCCGTCCAAGGCGTTAATGATCTGGCTTACCGTTATTTTATCTCCTTCTCTGGCTAAGACATATCCACCCTTTGCACCCCTTACGCTCCTCACAATTCCTGCGTTCTTCAGCTTGTGAAGAATCTGCTCCAAGTAAGTAACCGACATCTGCTGCTTCTTAGATATATCCCTGATAGCTAACGGTCTTCCCTTAGGTTGGATGGCAATCTCCAAGAGTGCCCTCAATCCGTATCTGCCTCTGGTGGATATGTTCATCTTCTCGCCTCTCTTTACTATACAATTACGATAAAAAAATAATAATGTTTACTAAATTTGTCAAGATTTAAAAAATTAAACATTCAAAATTCAAAGTTCAAGATTCAAAATCTTGAATCCGGAATTTTGAATTAACTTAGGTGCTGGATTTTCTTTAAAAGATTCTGTGTGGCAGTTTTTACGTTAGCTGCACAGATCACTGCGGAGCCAACTGCTATTCTTTTTGAGCCAGCCTCGATAACTTGACCAAGGTTTTCCAGATTGATTCCGCCAATGGGGAAAAAGGGGATTTTCAGGGATTCTCCTGCCTGCTTTATTATTTCTAAGCCGATAGGCTTTTTTATTTTTTTCGTGGCGGTATCGAATATTGGACCGATGCCCACATAATCTGCCCCATGTTTTTCTGCCTCTTTGGCCCGTTCTATGTTTTGGGCAGATATTCCGATTATTTTGCTCGAACCTAAAATCTTTCGGGCAATTCCTGGAGGCAAATCATCTTGACCCAGATGGACTCCGTCAACTTTGAGATAAGCGGCAATATCGACCCGATCATTTACGATAAACGGTATTTTTCTTCTTTCGCAGATATTTTGAAGCACTGAGGCGAGTTCAAGAAACTCCCTGTCGCTCGATTCCTTGTCTCTATATTGAATCATTTGTGCCCCGCCCTCGATGGCTTGGATGACCACGTCTTCGATATTTCTATCTCCACAGATTTTCTTATCTGCTATAAGGTATAAATTGACTTTTGCCAGAGTTTGCTTTTTGTTCATAGGCCACCTGATTGTGCTATGATACCAGGAGTTTTACAAAAGCAATTTTTGAAGCGGTAGCCGCAACCTTTAGGTTGCGTAAGCCCGACCTCGCAGGCTGAAGCCTGCGGCTACCAATTTCCATGACGTGAAATGTAGCGGAAAGCTTTAGCTTCCCATCTCTTGGATTGTCGCTTATTTGCGGCTGCTATCAATGAATCAAACAAAAGCCTGGAGCTTTTATCTTTCGTCAGCTCCGGATGCCATTGGACGCAAATAAGATATTTATCATCCTTTGTTTCGATTCCCTCGATGACTTCATCTTTTTCAGACCAAGAACTTGCGATAAATCCGGGCGCTATTTTTTTAACCATCTGATGATGGCTGGTGTTTACGTCTATCTTCTTTTTCCTAACTATAGCAGACAGTTTAGTTTTCTCTTTAATAACTACAGGATGCTTTTTATGATAAAGAAGTGAGCCCTCCAGAGTATGGTCAAGAAACTTTTTCTCAAAAGAAAAGTCCTGGTAAAGAGTGCCGCCGAAGGCAACATTCACCAGTTGCATGCCCCGACATATGGCTAAGATGGGAATTTTTTTTCTTCTTGCTTTTCTCACCAAAGCCATTTCAAAAAGGTCTCTCTCCTTGGTCAGCCACAGCTTCTTTGCCTTCTTTTTTTCCTTATAAAATTGGGGATCGACATCTCCCCCTCCGGTTATGAGCAATCCATCCATTACTTTTAACATTTCATCCATCAAATTCAACTTTTTTGTATTTGGCAGGGCTAAAGGAACTCCGCCAGATCTTTCCACCGCCTCATAATAGCTTCTTTTCAGATAATCGAAGGCATAAGCGGTTGGATATTTTCTTTTTTTATTGTCATAGTCCATGGAGCAGGTGATTCCGATTATTGGTTTTGCCATTATTTTTTTCCTTTTTTGGAAACCAGAACCTAATTTAAGTTAGGTTTTGGTCTTGGCTTTTGGCTCTATATTTAAAATGCATACAGGATGCTCAAATGAAACCTTCCCGTATCTGGGCTCTCTTTGATGGGAAGTTGTCTGCCGTAATCTATCCTCAGAGGGCCAACCGGTGTGAAAAATTGAATTCCGATTCCGGATGTCACTTTTATCTCCTTAAAATTCACGTGCTTGGTTCTAAACCAGATATTCCCTGCATCCACAAAGACGGTATAACCGAATTTCCAGAAAAGGGCTCTGCGATACTCGAGGTTCCCCAACAACATAATCTTGCCTCCGGTGGCGTCACCACCTTCGTCCTTTGGACCCATGCTATTTTCCTTATAACCCCGCATTGTCGATGCACCGCCCATATAGAATCGATCGAATGTGGGGACACGGTCCTTGCGGCTAAGTCCATCCATATAGCCGAATTTCAATCGAGTGGCAAGAACGTTTATGATATTTCGTTTGGTCAGACGATTATATTTGGACCAGGAAAGAATGAGTTTATAAAAATTGTTATCTCCTCCCAAAAATCCTCCTACGTATTCTGTGTGCACTTGGCTAAAAGAACCTTTTAAGGGGATAAAGATATTGTCTCGACTATCTCTTTCTCCGGAAAGAATTATCTTGCGGCGGATGTTTATCCCCTGTTCCTCTTTGTAGCTTTCCAGTTCCTCTGGAGGTATGTTGTAAATATTTACTTGCTGATAGCTGTGGGTGAGCCATATTTTGGTATAGCTTTTGAATTCCCGGCTGAAGTTGATATTTCCTCCAAACGACTCGATGCGATACGGCTGCACGGCGCTTTTGACCCCTGGCTCATAATAGAAGTCTAAGTTCAAAACGGTTCGCGTCCCCAAAAACCAGGGTTCTACATATCCGACGGCGAATCGATTGGAAAGCCTCTCTATTTTGGGGATAATCTTGTAGCTGTGATAGGCAGAGAATCCTATCTTTCTGGAAGTTCCCGCTAAATTTCTGTTTCCCCATTTACCAGTGAAATCGACCGTCAGATATTCCTGCTGATCGGGAGTTTGGGGACGATTCTGGGCCAGTTCCGCTTTGACTCCAATATAGTTTGGCTTCTTCTCAACTAACTTCAAAATGAAATCCGGATTTTGTGGTTTTATCTCTGGATCCTTAGCATCTAAACTGATGTAATTGAAAAGTTCGGTGGAGAAGACCCTCTGCTCACTGTCGATGATCTTCGCCCGGGAATATACTTCTCCCTTTTTTATGGTCAGCTCCCTTTTGGCCACGTTTTCTTTGGTCCGCTTCAAACCCTTGCAAGATACCTCTCCGAAAAACACCTTTTTATCTTCACTTACATTGAAGATCACCTCTGCTTGTCTTTTATCTTTGCTCATGGTGATCAAAGTCTGAATATCAGCGTAAGGGTAACCATTATTCGCATACACGGTCTTGATGTCAAAGGCGACCTCATTGAGTTTCACCCTATTTAAGGGATCTCCTGCTTTTAAGACTTTCATCTCCTTTCTGACTTTTCCTTCAAATTCAGCCAACCCACCGCTGAGGGATATCTTACTAATTTTGGTCTGAATCCCTTCCTTTATGATCACCCTCACTATAACTCGGCTGTTCTCCTTTTCCACTCCTTCGATTTTGGACTCCGCTTCCAAGAATCCGTTCACATGATATAAAGAATCGATGGCGAATTGATCCATTTCGGCTTTTTTCAGGTTGAATCTTCTCTTCTTGAACATATTGAACCATCTGTTCTCCTTGAGCCTCATTTGATCTTTTATCTTACCCGTAGAAAAGAAGCGATTGCCCTGGACTTCAATTTTGTCAATAATCCCGCCTTTGGCAGGATCATAGCCTAAAGCTCGGGAAGGGAAAATAACAGATTGAAAAGCAATGAAGGCGAGAGGGAAAATTATGTGGATGAAATGACCTTTCATCGCATATTTTCTATTCCCCATGTGATCGAAAATTGGAGCGTTCAACTTCAACTCGATTTCGAAAAAGCCGAATAGAATCTACCCTAATCGAAATTTTAGTATTCCCAATTTAAGTTTAAGCCCAAATGGAAAAGCCCGAATTTGTCTTTGCGTCCTTCCAAAAGAAGATGTTTGTTTAGTCTATATTCCACTCCTGTCTCCTGCCCGCTTGACTGGGAGAGGCGGCGGGTATAGCGGAGATAGATTTTGTCGGAGATGTATTTTCCCACGGTTATCTCTGCATCCAATAGAGTGAATTTCTCGCTCCAGGCAGGAACGATCTCAAAAGTCTCCACCCCCAACGATCTTCCAGCTATATTCTCAAGAAATCTGCTACCGTAAGCACCTCCCAAACTTTTTACTACCCTCTCTTGGAATAAAGTTCCTACCCCCTCAGTATCAACTGCAGCGAAACCTTGCTGGAAGGTTAAAAGCTCAACTATATCCTCCTTAGAATAGGGGGAGTCGGAAGCAGGCTCCACCTCAGGTGCTGAGATGGTTCCTTTGATGGAAAGCTCGATCTGGTCAGTCGATTCCGTGCTTAAAATACCCAAACCTTTTGAACTCGTGGATGTTCCTCCCCTCAGGTTGGTGGAAACCAAAAAATCGATTTTAGGATCGATTTTTTCTATATTATCAAAGAGAAACGACCCTTCATCGATTTTGAACTTGGTTCCATAAAGAAAATATTTGCCGCGGATCGTCACCAGATTTCCCAGAATCCTCAGCTCCCCATTTTCCCTCACCACCAACACATCTCCTTTGAACTCCAAGTTCACATCGTCATTGATAACCCAGCAATTGTTGACTGCGGAGACATCCAAATTCCAATCCCATAAATTCTCCTCACCCGAATTGGGGGTCAAAGATGCTGAAGCTCCAGAAGAGGCAAAGGGCTCCCGATAATAAAGTTGAGAGAGAAGTATTTCTGCGGAAACCAAAGGAGGAACCTTTCCGGTAATCTCCACATTTACATCGGCTACAGCCGAAAGATCAGCATATTCATAATTTATGGGAATATCCTGCCCGACGAAATAAAGCTCATAGTCTGGCTGATCAACATCCTCTATGCTTATCCTGCCGAAACCGTTTATCTCTCCTCTTATCTTTCGTTTGGGAGAAAAAAATCCCCACAGGTCTTTGAGGAAGTTACCCCCCTGTTTTTCCTCATGCTCCATAATTCCACTCACGTTATCCAGGAAGAAATTTGCATTTTCCATTCTCATCTCTACCACTAATTCATTCACCGGATCCGAGAGCTGGACAAACTTTAATGTCCCATCTTTCAAATTCAATTTGCCATCAAATTGAGGACGTAAGAAATCTCCAGATATCTTCAAATCACCTTCAAACGGTCCTTTTAGATATTCTATCTCCGGAATGAGAAGACGAACCAGATCCAATCTTTTCCCCCTGGCTTTAAAACTCAAATTCTGAGGCTTCTCTAAAAATCTTTTTTCAACGGAAGAGAAGGATAAATCGATGGGTATTACTCCATTCAAAGTGTAGGTACCCTCTGGGCTGGTTATGTCGAATTGTTTAAATTCCAAACCCTTATCTTCGTAAGATAAAATCGTTTTTAACTCTCCCAAGTTCATTCCCTCGAATTTCAGATCGACAATTTTGCCATTCAGTTCAAATTGTGGTTGGATAAAGTTACCGCTCACTTTTCCCTGCAGGGAGAGTCGACCTTCGATCTTCTTTTCAGTCAAAAGATTAAACCAAGAAGCCATATCAACGTCAGAAAAGTTCAAAGAGAGATTCATCCTCTCTTCATAGTCGATTAGGCCTGAAACCTCAATTTTCCCTTCTTCTGAGGAAAGAACTGCTCTCCTGATCCTAACCTCTTGAGTGTCTATGCTGATTTGTACGGGCGAAAATGACTCGAGACAATTCCCTCTGTAATCTATGACTATCTTATCCAACCTCAAGGATTGAGGGGTCTGTGAAAAATCCAAATCTCCCCAGAAAGCCAGATTCATATATTGGTTTGCAAACAAGCTCGAGTCTATCCTGGCAAAATCGCCATCTATCTCTATCTTGGAGACCAGACTATCGTAGGAAATGCCCCAAGCGAATCCATCAAAAAAGGAAAGGTCAAAAGTGCCTATTCTTCTGCTTAAAAAATTTACTACCTCAAATTCAGTTTTCACCTCAGGGCTAAAAAACTGATAAATGAAACATGAGTCCGAAGTGAATCTTCCCTGCACATCAAAATCCGAAGTTGCTCCGCTGACAATTAAATTCGCCTTTCCTCTCCCCGCCATCTGTTTTATGAATATCTGATTTTCGAAATCTCTTAGATCTCCGAAATTAACATCCGCATCCATATCGACTTCTCCCTCATATTGCAAGTCACCTTTTAGGATAACCTGAGTATTCTTATAGTCCATTTGAAAACCTTTATGGAAGGCGATTGCGGAAGAAGTCACAGTCAGGCTTCCTTTGACCGCAGTGAAGGAATATTGGTCAAGTCGTCCGGTCACCAGATTGACCTCCATACTCATGATTAGATCCTTTTCCGAAAAGGAGTTCCCGGTCATGGAGACATCCCCGGTCAAATCGGTAGGGAAGGAATTAAAGACTACGTTATCCAAGTCCAGGTTAGTTATCTTTCCCGCAAACCTGTATTCTTCGGGTCTTTTGCCAAAATCAATCTCCCCTTTTCCATTTAAAGGTGAGTCGAAGATTTTGCCACTCAAACTGGGGAACAAAAGTCTCTTATTTTGGTAAATATAACTTAACTTAACTCGGTCAAATTCCCTTTCAAAGAATTTCCCATCCAGGGTTGCTTTTCCTTCAAATCTCTTGAAATCTCCTATACAGGTTCCTTCAACCTCCAACCGGCCTTCCAACTTAACTCCGGTCAGTTTCCTTATCTCCTCTAAGTTAATCGGGTCTGTTTTAACTGAAAAGGAGAATTGAGGATTTTTGATATCACGAATGTCTCCCGATATCTCAACTTTTGAGTTGCCCGTTTGAATTTTTAAGCCATGAATGAATAAAGTGTCCTTTTTAGTCGCAAAAGAGCCTTCCAAGTTTCTCATCAAAAATTCCTTTTGGGGACAGATAAACCTGCCCTGCAAAACCTCTATCTTGGTACCCTCTCCATCTTTGGATAGAGAAAGTTCGAAATTCAAACTGTCCAAAACAGTTCGGCCTTCGTCGGTGAGATATTTTAAAGAACCCTTCTCTATTTTGAAATTGCCCACTTTAAAGTTGAACAAACCGGTCTTCGAAATTACTCCTTCCCCTTTGGGCAGGGGAATAAGAAGTTGACCCTCTTTTGTCCTTTTGATTGCGAATTGAGGACGATCAATCCTTAAAGAATCTAAAATCCATTTCTTTCTCCACAGATTGGAAATTCTATAATCTACCCTTAGATGGGGAATAGTGGCCATCCTGTATTCTTCACCTTCTTGAGTAAAATCGACGGTTATGTCTTTGATCACTGCATTTTTCCAAAATGAGCCGCTTATGTCTCCCACCGTAACTCTGATAGGATAGCGAGTTTCCAGAAATACCCTAAGAGATCGATTGACCTGACTCTCAAGAAACTTCGTCTGTGTCAAAATGACCCAGAAAATGAGGCATGCCAAGGCCAAGAAGGAAATCAAAATTAATGGAATTTTATGTCTTTTCTTCATCGCTCAGACGTAAAGAGCTTAGATTTTATAACCTATAGGTTCTAAGTTCATCTCTATCCCGAATTCCTTATTTTATACGATAATATGAAATAAGATTCAGCGGGTCAAGGGGAAAAAGTGGAGTCAACCGATTAAACGGAAGAGGCTGTGAAACTACAAAATATCTGCTTTCAGGCAGGTTTTCTTATGGAGCTTTTATATTATCGTTTTCACAATTTTCGTTGGATGATAACATCTAACGGAAGCAAAGGGGAGCCGAATTGGGAGTGTTCGCCTTCAGGACGTGTTGAAAAAGTCCTGTTGTGGAGAAGTTTCGCGTAGGGACAGGGCTTGTCCCTGTGCTGACTCAAAGGTGGACAGCCATCCAGCCGTTGGCGGGATCCCTACCATGATCTGTTCTCCCGATTAAAGCGTATAAGTTACTTTTTCAACAGTCTATTTAGGTGAACTTAGTAAAATAGAGAGCTACCAAACCTAAGGTTGACCCTCTGGACTCAGCTGATTCGTGGTGGAGGGTTCTGACTATTCTTTAGACTTTTCTCGAGCAAGTCTTTCCAACTCCTGGCTAAGTTTTCTCATCTCTTGCTCTAATCTTTTGAGTTCCCGTTTCAGCTGATCATAAGATTCAACCCTTTTCTCACTCCATTTCTCCATCTCCGGGATCTCAATTGCGGCCTCAGGGACTTCTGGTATTTGTGGTATCATATAATCTGGGTAGTATCCATATTGAGGTTTTGCTTTTCCCAAAACCGGTGTCAGTTCCATTCTTTTGCCGTCCCTCAGAACCTCTATTCTGACTTTCTCTTTCGGTCTGGCATTCAAGATAAGGTATCGAAGCTCACTCACATCGTCAACCTCTTCTCCCCCAAATTCAAGTATGATGTCATCTTCAATAAAACCCGCATCTTCGGCCGGACTATGTTCCACTACCTCACTTACCAATATGCCCCTTTTGATATCATATTCTTCTATGATTTCCTCATCCAAATCCTCTGGATAGATTCCCAGATAGCCTCTCTCCACGCTTCCATGTTTAATGATATCATTGGCGATGCTCCTTACTTTATTTATAGGTAGGGCCAAGCTTACTCCTGACGAGGGCAACTCTATTTGGCGAGGAGGGATAGTGAAGACCGTTTTACCCGATTCGTCTTCGAGAATTCTAATAGCATTAATATAAGAAGGCTCTGAAAGTTTGGCTGAGACCAATGCGATCACGTTGCCATAGGTATCTAATACAGGCCCTCCGCTATTTCCGGGACTGACATTGGCGCTCATCTGGATAAAACCATCCTCTCTTAAGCCATTGACCAATCCCAGTGCTACTGCATTGGGAAGTCCAAAGGAATTTCCCACCACCGTGAGCCACGAACCAACTCTCACCTTATCGGAATTGCCGAATTTGGCAGGTGGCAAGTCGCTTATCTCCACCTTGAGCACTGCCACGTTGGATTGGTCATCCGTGCCCACCAACTCGCCTCCAAGGATCTTTCCATTGGGCAGAGTCACTTTGAATTTCTTCATGCCTCCAACCACACTTGCGGTGGTAAGAATGTAGCCATCCGGAGTATAGATCACTCCGGACCCCACAAGGGTAGGTGAAACATCCAGCCGCTTTGCCTTTTTCAAAGAGAGGCTATGACTTTCCGTCTCGATGGTCACTAAAGAGGGCTTAATGGACTCTACCAGGCTGGTGATGTCCTCCTCCAGAGAGGATAATACCTTTTGCTGGGCCAAAGCTGACACTATCGGGTTCCCAAAAAACAGAAAAGCCATTACTGTGACGGACAAAATCAAATATCTCATTCTCATCTTCTAACTCCTTTTTGAAACCAGTTTGTGAGTTTGTAAGTTTGAAGTTCGAATTTTTCTCAAAAACTGACAGACCTCAAACTTCAAAGACCGTTAATCATATAAACGGACGAAAGTCTGTCATCTTCTACTCAATCTCCCCTCACCCATACCCTCTCCCCTGAGGGGACAGGGACTCTGCGTTAATAGTTTACTTTTGCTGATGCTTTCTGAGTTGAGACCACGGGAAGTACGTAGTTGCTTCTCATTCTTCTCTCGTCAACTCCATAGCCAGCAGTTTCAATGATAAACCTCCTACGAATATCCTCAAGTTTTTCCATCCCATCGACTCCCCGACTGCCCGCCAGTTTAAGATTTTCTATTACGTAAGTTTTGGGTTTAAATTGTGACTCCTCCATCAATCTTCTAAGAAACTCCCGATACAAGGAATCGGTCCTCTCCTCCTGGTTGACCAGCTGAAGATCTTCCGCCGTTTGGCCTTCTCTGGAGATCGGTTCTGGTCTGATCGGGGCACGTTTGTGAGTAAGCCAAAGAACCGAAGCCAAAATGATCACTATAAAGGAGCCAGCAAAAGCCCATTTGATTTTGGTCTCAAGACCAAGAATTCGAGTCAGAGAAAAGGGGGTTCTTCTGATTTCCTTAACTTCCTCTGAAGGAAGCCTTTGAACTTGGGACAAAAGTTTTTGATTAAAATCGGGTGATGGAGTTAGAGTTTCCAAACTCTCCTCAACCAGAGAAGCTATTCTCTCCACCTCGAGAGCTTCCCGGGCACACTCGGGACAACCCTCCAGATGAAGCTTGACTTCCGCTTTCTCCTCCTCCGAGAGTTCATTCTTAAAGTAGCTGAATAGGCAGCGGCGAGCTTTTCGACAGTTCATGATACTCCTTCATTTTGGGTTTGAGTTTATCTCTCAGCATGAGCCGGGCTCTGTTTACCCTGGACTTCACAGTTCCCATAGGTATCCTTAAGGACTGCGAGATGTGGTCATAAGAGAGCTGATTGACATCCCTTAATAAGAAGACCGTGCGATATTTCACCGGCAAAGAATGGATTGCTCTCTCCAATGTCGAGCTTAAAGGGTTACAATTCTTTGCCTCTTGAGTTGTGTGTTCTCGACTATTCTTGATCAAATCTATCCCAAAAAACTTGAATTTCTTTCTTCTCTTCAATTCGTTTCTACAAAGATTTAAAGTTATAGTGTAAATCCAGGTGGAAAAAGCGTATGCTGGATCATAACTTTCTCTCTCCCTGTAAACTCTCAGAAAGGTCTCCTGAAGGATGTCCTCGGCTTCCTCTCTGTTTTGGAGCAAGCGATAGACCAGATTAAAAAGCCGCACCTTATACCGATCTACCAGAATGCTGAAGGCGGAGGTATCATCAGAATTCACCTTCTCCATCAACTCCTTATCGGAGACCTGCCCATTTAACCTTGATTCAAACTGATCACCGGGCGTCATCTCTCTCCCTTTTCAAAAAGAGTATACAATCCAGGCTTCCAAATGTTCCAAAGATTTGAAAACCGCAATTGATGCTGACCAAGATTTCGTTTGGCCACGCAGCGCAACGATGTCGTCACTTATTATACGTCTACGCTGCAAGCTGCAAGGCGTTTTTTGAAAATTTTTGCCACCTGAGATTATTTTATTAATGCCCAGGGATATCCTAAAATGACGAGAAGAAGTGCAAATAAAATCAAAAGAAGTGCAGGAGGAAGGACCAACTTATATACCTTTAACAGATCAGCCCTGAAGTAATCCTTGGTTAATATCAAGCAGAAGTGTACTGGCGATAGCATCACCCCCATAAATCCACAGGCGTAGAGGAGCATAACCAAGCCCCAATCCACCTGATCCGGGACCAGGAAAGGCAAAAGTATGGGATAGCTTACTCCTACGAAAGCGGTGGTTACTCCGGTCAGCAGACCAACGGTCAAGGGGATAATTCCGGTAACTGCCACCTTTGGAATACCCAGAAGCATCATCTGTTCTGGCATAACTTCTACCGCCCCTGAGGTTTGAAGAAGGTTTTTGAAGATCATTATTCCCAAAATCAACGCCACCACATCAAAGGTTACCGTTTGTTTTAGAATTCTTAGGACATCTTTTAGTTTTACTTTTCTTAAGAAAATCAGAAGCGCTATAACCAAACTCAGTGCAATCACCAGATCAACTTTGAAAAATAGATTCAGCATCACCACTGAGATGACCGGCCAGATGCTTTTGACGAGAAGCAAAAATGGCTTTTTTGGTTCATCTTCGAAACTTGTGTCCCTGCCCGATAGTTTCACTTTGCTGGTACAGAAAGCAACACCCAAACCAATCATGGCAAGAGTCAAAACCACCTGCGCTGCTACGATCCTCCACAACACCGCTCCCAAAAGAGCGGCTGAAAGGATTATGCCGGGATATAAAGGAAAACAATATTCCCACACATGTCTGAACCAATAGTTCATGGCGGTTTTTATCTCTGGCAAAAGACCTCTTCTTGCTCCTACCTCCTCCACCATAGGAGCAGACAGCAGTGCCCCACCCGGCATGGGCAAAAGCCCGATTACTGCAGGAAGCATCATTAGCACAGCTTTTGTATTCTTTACCAAATTCTCCAAGGCTCTTGTAAGGTCCCTCAGATTCTCGATCAATCTGAGCAGATTGCCGAAGAACACTATTAAGATCACCAAACTCAAAAGATGTAAAGTCTCCCCGTCCACAACTGCAGAGACAGTTTGCCTCAGAATTACAGGAGCTGGCATCCCAAAAAGAAACCCCACAAGAATTCCCCCAGAAAAAAGAGAAATCCCCACCGGGATTTTCCTCTTGATCAGAAATACCAGGAGGAAAAGAACCAGGCTTAATTTCAACAGTTCGATCATATCCTAAGAAAGCACCTGCAAGAACATCGCTTAACTTTCTTTAGCCTAAATAAAGCAAATGAAGAGGATTTGTCAACCGAGACTCAGGAGAAATGGGAGAGTCGAACCTTAGGGCCTGTTGAAAAGGTCTAACAAAAGCTTCAACAGTTGAAAACGATCAATGTAGGGACAGCCCTTGTGGCTGTCCGCTTTATAGTTAGAATCCCGCCAAAACGGGGTCCTACGCAGAATCTCTACAAATTCTTGGGAATGACAACACCTGCCAGTAGCGAGAATTGGTCCGCCTGAAGGCGGACACTCCAGTATCTGATTCAGAATGGATTATTGGCGAAGCAATCGAAGTTAAAAATGATATGCCGTGGTCAAAAAGATCTGATTGGTGGTATATTTTTCAGCAAGCTCAATATCAAAATCATTCAACTCCCAACCTCCATGGACCCAGGCCAAATCCACGGTCATCACCTGATCTATTAAGAATCCGATCCCGAAAGTGATATAATCTCTGTCTTTTTTTATCCACGTGGATTTATAGGGAAGTGAATTCTGGTAATACCCTGCTCTTAATCTGGTTCCAACTCCAGGAAAAAGATACTCCGCTCCCACATGCCACCGGAGAACATCGGTATAGCTATCCTTGATATTTCGGTTGGCTTCTGCCATATTCCATAATCTTTTGTACTCCATCTGAGTCCAATCAGTGTAATTTAGATCACCGGCCAATAGAAGATTATCGAAGTTCAGAGCGATCCCAACCCCCAATGAGAAAGGTAGCGAGATTTTATATTCGGGGCTATCATAATCGTAGTCATAATAAGAGTCTGTAAAAGGTTCATAGAATTCTATATCTGAGGTTTGAGTCCAGTCTTCTCTGATGGTGTAAGTAACTGGGGATTCTATGACACCCCCTACAATTAGGAATCTGTTAGGTTGGACCCTAACTCCCAGCTTAAGGTTGAACCCAGAATATCTGTCTTTTATGGTGTCATCATACTTATATCGATAAAGAGTGTCTAGGTTGCTATAATAGGCTTCATAGAGCCAAGAATAATTGTCCTTTCCACTCCAGAAGTTCAATGCACCACCTACAGAGACGTTTGGAGAGATATCTATAGCTCCTCCAAAAGACCAGAGATAAATTCCACCCGATTCGGATTCGATACCATAGGAGCCGTCGGTGCGTGTAAAACTCATGGTTTTATCAAAACTTTTTACACGATTGACTCCAAAGGCAAAGACTAAACTTCCTCGATAGGTGGGAACCGGGAAGACGAGTGTCCCCGAACCAAAACGAGTGTTGGATTGGATTCGGCCGCCGGTGTACGTGATCTGCGGCCTCTCTACTGCAGGGAGAATGCCGTGGAGGTATCCAGTTTCGCTCCTTAGTCTTTGATGCGTGAGTCCACCGGAAAATTCGATTCTTTTTACTCGCGCCAGTCCGGCAGGGTTGTAGAACAAAGCGGTGGCGTCATTGGCCACGGCGATATGCGCTCCACCCATCCCCATGGCTCTTGCTCCCACTCCGAAGAAATTACCTGCGGTAGCTTCATCCACCACTCCCAAACTCTGAGAGTTAGCCGCGGAAGAAGAGAGAAGTATAAAGTAAAAGGCAACTGCGATTATTGAAATCAATCTTCTGGTCATACAAATCACCTCAATTGGAGCAAGGTTCTGCCAGTCAAGTTATATCTATTATCTCCTTCGCCTTTCGGCTTTTTTGTCTTCAGGTTTCTCCTGCTTTTTTTGCTCTTTAGGCGGTGGGGGCGTTACCTCCTCTCTTATCTGGAGTGGTTGATCCCCACTTATTGAAGGGGGTGTGCTTATAAAGGATGCTGGGATTCCGCCCGCAGGAACGTAAGGAGGTTCTAAACCTCTTCTCCTTTCCGCCTTTTCTTCGCTTACGGGAATATATTCGGCATCGTCGTCGTAATCCCACCAATATCTATCCCACCACCAGGGATAAGCATAATAGTGTCCCCAGCTGGGGTAGCTCCAGTAGTAGTTTGGATAAAACCCATAATAGTACCCATAAGGATA
>LJVD01000117.1 GCA_001304225.1 candidate division Zixibacteria bacterium SM1_73 | reverse complement strand
GATTTGGTGAGGACTTTGGATCATGACACAGATGAGGGGGATCTGGATGCCACCTATCATTATTGGGACTTAATCTCCCGCAACACTCAGGCGGTGGTATCTGGGATATATCTTTTCACTGTAGAGGAGAAAAATACCGGTGATACCCAAGTGGGTAAATTCGTGGTCATAAGATAGAATAGGAGAGATACTTGTACTTTTGAGGAAAGGAGAGAGCTATGAGGAAATGGTTGATTTTGATGGTGGGAATTGCCGTTCTTTTGATTCCCCAGCTAATTTGGGCTCAAGCCAAGGTGGGAACAGCTGGTGCTCAGTTCTTAGAGTTAGGGGTGTCTGCCCGTGCCATCGGGATGGGTGACGCATTCTTGGCTATCTCTGACGATGCTTCAGCGGTATATTACAATCCGGCAGGGTTAACTCAAATAGCTGAAAGGGAGGCGGTGTTTACCCATGTCAGTTATCTGGCGGATATAAATTACGATTTCGCTGGATTGGCCTATCCTACCGCCAAGTTCGGTGGAGTATGGGGGGTGGGCTTCTACATGTTGAATGCCGGGGATATGGATGTTACCCACTATGAGGGTTACGAGGATAATTATAGCACGGGACAGACTTTCACAGCCAAGGATTATGCTCTATCTTTAAGCTATGCCCGAAGCCTGACCGACCGTTTCAGTGTCGGAATGACCTTGAAACTTATCGAAGAGCTTTTAGATACCGAGAGGGCGATTGGTTGGGCTGCTGATATGGGGACCTTGTATGACACCGGCTTCAAAGGATTCAAGATAGCCATGGTGGTTAGTAACTTCGGACCCGATATCAAGTTCATCGAGGAAGAGTGTCCCCTTCCTATGAATTTCAAATTTGGAGGGGTGTTCGATATTTACCGAGCCGAGAATCATATGGCCACTTTCTCCGTAGAAGGTAGTCATCCCAACGATAATTTGGAAAAGTTCAATGCGGGTGTGGAATATTGGTTCAGGGATATGTTTTCATTGAGATTCGGTAATCACTTTGAATATGATACTGGCGGGATCTCGGCTGGTTGCGGGCTGAAGTTGTACGTATCTGAAAGACAACTCAAATTTGACTATGGGTATCATGATATGGAGATTTTAGAAGGTTTTCACCGATTCTCAGTGGGACTTTCCTTTTAACTGAGATATGAATTATTTAAGATCTTAAACAAGGAGATTTAAATCATGCGAAGGATTTGCTATTTAGGTTGGGGGATTCTTCTTTTTGCCTTGATTTTGTCTGGCTGCGGAAAGTTGGATAGGAAAGGACCAGAACCCGTCAATATATCCCCCCAAGTCTTTTTTACCAACGTTCCTCCGGAGAGCATTAAGTTTTCGATTAATCCCCGGATTTATTGGTATGGCACAGACAAGGACGGTTACATAATAGCTTATCAATATGTTGTGATCAGGGACAACGTATCGGAGCTGTGGGGAGGTTTAGAGGCGACCAAGGACTCACTTAAAGGAATCAGGGCTGACAGCCTCAGCTGGACAAACGGCACTGCGCAATTGGGTATCTTTGGAGTTCACGTAACATCTGATAGGGGACATCAGAGAGACGTGAGGATGTATGCGGAAATGGATCCCAAAGATTCCACCGCTCAGCATCTCTTCTTACGAGCGGTGGATAACGTAGGCGGAATATCGGAGATAAAAACTCGAATGTACTGGCGTAACAATCATCCACCGGAAGTTTTCATAGATGTAGAGGAGGACTTCGTGGAAGAGAATCTTTATTGTCTGCCGGATACCACCGCCACTTGGAAAGGAATAGAGATCGCCTGGCATGGTTTGGATACCATAGACTATCCGGATTTACGAAGGCAGCCTGATTTTTACTTCAGGTGGGAGCTGTGGGGTCCTTATGATACTTTGGAAGCTGATTACGCAGATTCCACAAAAATGGTCGCTTTTTCTTTAGACAGCATCGAGATTGAGGGAGATTGGTTTCCCGATGAGTGGGTATTGGAAAAATCTCATATCTTTAAGAACTTGGAGAATTATTCTGAGAATGATTCTGATTACGGCTACGGCTGGTATCTGCTCAGAGCATGGTCAAGAGACGATGCTTTTGTGAGCAGCGAAGACCCCGACTCCACGTTTTTCCGCATACTTAAACCTCTCTTCCGGTATGAAGATTCTGTCAGAAAGACCGTTTTGGTCTTGGATCACACTGATTATTCAGGGGACGGAAGACCCAAGAACCATTCACAGGCACGGGAATTCTACGAAACTGCCCTCTTAGAGCTCAAAGGGGAGCTAATTTGCGACGAGTTCGATATAGATTCGTTAGGCGGGGAGACGCCGAACGAGCATTCGTTATCGCGATATGATTTGGTGATTACGCTCAATTTGGGTAGAAACCCGGGTATCTCCGACGATAGCTATGACAAGTATAAGGATTATCTTAACGTGGGTGGACGCCTATGGATTATCGGGATGAATAATTGGGGGGTGCTCGGTGCGAGGAAGGTACATGCTCTGAGAAAGTCCTTTCCGCTCAATTACTTGGCGATAGAGGGCGCATTTTATCCTGCTTGGGCTCCAGGGGTGGGGCCTTCGTTAGAATTTATTGGAGCTGAGCCTTTCGGTTCCTCGGAACTTCCTTCTTTGGAATTCGACCCGGTTAGAGCAGAAAAATTGGTTGGTTATGACCCAGAGAGGGAAGGTGCGAATTTCCCCGTGAATGGAATTCCCCATGTGAGTTTTGAGGTTCTGTCAAATGTCTATGATTACGCTGGGAGATCTCCTTTTTACCGTAGACTCTACAGTTTTATTTCGCGTTACGGACAGAATTCAGAAGCGCATCAGATGCCTTGCGCCGTGACTTATATCGGACCAACCTACAGAACAGCTGAATTCACCTTTCCCCTGAATGTGATGAAGGATGGAGATGAGCAAAATCCTGGCGCTTTTGAAGCGTTCAGAAAGATGGTAGAGTGGTTTTTCGACGATTTGCCTCAACCCTAACCGATCTTTGAAAATAATTGGAGGCTAATTTTTTGTGAATGGTGTAAGGTAGTTAGATATTTAATTTGTCCGAAGGTGTTCTTATTACCCTTCCTCTGGTTTATTCAGAGGAAGGGTAATTTTTTCCCCCTTAGACCAGAAGAAATGCATTAATCTGTATCTTGGACATCCTGCCTCATCTGCTATGAACCATATGTTTCTTGCCTTTGAATATGTTTTTTCCCGTCAAAACACCTATCCAGAAAAGTAAAGGTGTCCACTATTTTAACTTTCCTTTTGCAACTCACTTGCATTGATCCTAAAGAAGAAGTCTCAGAATTTTTTTTATAAGGAGAATAAAAAATCCTTGACAAAAGCGAGCGTGGAAACCATAATATAGATCAAGTCGAGACTGAAAAGTCTTAAAAAGAAGCAGAGGTGTAACCAAAGTGATTTGAAGAGAACTGAGAAATTGAACTAAAATTTACAGGACGGCGGTTTAAAGTTTTGGCGTAGGTGAAAAAGAAACATTTCTCGAAAAAGGAGGTTTGGAGTGAAAAGGGCGCATGCTTCGTATAGAGTGCTATTGGTGACCTTGGGGCTTATCCTTTTAGCTAACCCACTTTCTTTAGCACAGGAAGAAGAACCGGAAGAAAAGGCTATCGAAGAAAAGTTTGCTCTAAAGCTTTCAAAACTATCTTTCGGAGGTCATGGTCAGGTTTCTATCCCATTGGATCCTTATCTTGAGACTCGTGACAATCCCGGTCCAGGATTCGGATTAGGGGCGGAATATCAACTTTCTTCTTTGGCAAAAATAGGAGTGGGATTCAGATATTCTTATCATAAAGGTGTGAAACGAACAGAGGGGGGTGTGGAACGCTGGATTGACTGGCGAACCATGGGTGAGAGCATTTACGGAAAAATCTTTCCTGGCTATTCAGAAGAACTGCCTTTTTTTGCTCTGGTAGAGGTCAGCTTTTATCAATTCCGCCCCACCCATCACATTTCGTACCTTGACCTTCCTTATGGCGAAGAAGAAGAAAAGGGCAAAACAAGGACTAGGATAGGTATGGGTATGGGAGTTGGAGTGGAATCGAAATTTACAGAAAGGATTTCTCTTAATTTCCAGACACTTTTCATGACGTTTGCTAATAAGAACTTGACTTTCCGTTTCGACAGTGGCTATTCCACTAAGATCTCAGATGAGACTCGACTTTTGATCTTACAGGGAGGGATATTGTATTCTCCTTTCTAAATAATTTCTGTATATCTGTATTTTCCCAAGCGTGAGGCTGTAGGATCCCGATCACGGCTGGCACACTTAAGGGGGAGGGAGGCAAACTTTAGCTTAAAAATCCGACCCTTAGGGGTAGGAAAGCAATCTTTAAGGCTTAAATCTGTGTAATTCTGTTTTCGGGGGGGGATAAAGCTATTTCTCTTAAATCGGACTTTCTCATTGTATTCTGCTTTTTGCCTCAAGCAAGGAGTCTACTAAAAACAGCTTTTCTTGAGCGTCTTTGAAATCTGGCTCTATCTTTAAGCTTTGCTCAAACTCTTCTCTTGCCTTTTCTAATCGGTTACTTTTAGCGTAAGCCAAGCCCAGATTATAATGATAGACAGCATTTTGTGGATCCAAGCTGACCGCTTTTTCCAAGTGGGTTATGGCTTGATAGTTGCGTCTGGTATTATCGTATAGAATTCCTAAATTGGCAAGAGCCTCAGCGAAATCTGGTTTTAAGTATATTGCCTTTTTAAGATGAGACTCCGCCAGATCTATCCTTCCTTGTTGCACATATATCGTTCCCAAATTGAAATGGGCTTTAGCTCTGATTATTAAATTCTCCAAATTGTACGGATCACCTTTGGAAAAAAGCGTCTCCAGATCATAGATGACGTCCTTTTTGGCTGAGGATTGATCCAAAATTATTCGGTATTTCAACATTGCCGAATCCAGTTTGCCTTCCTCTTGAAGGATTTCACCTAAGAGCAAATTGGCTTCAAGGAAGAGTGGTATGTTTTTTATCCCCACCCTTAGCACCTCTTTTGCTTTTTCATAATCTCCTTTATTTTGGTAGGCCAAAGCCAAGTTCATGTAAGCATCCGGGTAATAGCTTTTAAGCTCTATTGCTTTTGTAGCCGCGTCGATGGCTTGATCATAAAGTCCCAGGAGACGGTATATAGCAGAAAGATTGTTATAGGCTTTATCTTCGCCTGGATTTATCTTCAGTTCCTGATGGAATTCCTCTTCAGCCTTAGCATATCCCTTTTTTCTTAAGAAAATGATCCCCTTGTTCAGATGGGCACGAGGCAAATGGGGGTTTCTTTTGAGCGCGACATCGTATTCCTTCAAAGCCTGATCGAGTTCACCCGCCTTCAGATGAATATTTCCCAGACTGAAATGAGCTTGAGAAAAATCTCCCACACTAAGATGATAAGCATTAGAATTGGTCAAGATCAAAAAAGGGAATAGGAGCAAAAAGAACAAAGTCAAACTTCTTAGTTCTCTTCTGGAGAGTCTTTCCCAGAGCCATACCAGGGCAAAGGCAGAGAAGATGATCAAAAAAGGGATCACCGGAAGCCGGAATCTGGCGGTGACAAAAAACATGACCACAGTGAGCATGTAGGAGAAGACAAATAACATTGGCAACAGCGTGCTCTTCCATTTCCTGATAGATAGAACCATTCCCACCAGACCCAAAGGACCGATCAGCCAGAATCCTAAAGGCAAAATCCTTGTCAAGGAAGAGTATCTTTTAAAGAAATAAATGTCCTGGTTATTGCTTATCTCGAATCTGTTCCAGAAAAGATACAGCTTCTTGACCAGGAGCTTGAAAGCCTTTTGCGGTTCATTCAGCATGAAATCGATTCCTTTCTTGTAGTAGAAATCCGATATCTCCGAAGGCTTCAAGCCTCTTTCAGATTCCTTTTCCGCCATATTTTGAAAATCGCGATATTGCCAATCCGCTTTCCTATGTAAAAATTTATCCCCCCCTGAGAGGCGATCAAGACGATATCTTTCCCCACCAGATAGTTTCTTAAGGTGACAGGAGAAATCACCAGCGTTGCTCCAATGAGAAACATCACACAAAAAACCAAAACCTCTTTCAATCTTTTTACTTTAAGAAAGAAAAGAAGAATCCAAAGCCAGACGAATGGGATAAAGATAAGAATATTCGGTCTGGTAATGGCCGAGAATCCTAAGATTATTCCGCACAACAACCAGCTCCACAATTTAGGGTTATCTCTGGCCCTAAGGAGCGACAAAAGCAAAAGGAGATCAAAAAAAACCAAAAATGAGTCGAGCAGAAGCTCGTTTTCAAAATAAAAAAACATTCCATAAGTGGCAGCTATGAGAGCTGCAACGGCTGCCACCTTTCGATCGAAAAGCCTCTTTGCCAAAAGATAAACCAGGATACAGGAGAATGATCCGATTAGATGTTGAATTAATCTGGGTATGATATAATTATGCCCGAAGATTTTATAGACTATGGCTAAGAAATATGCATAAA
>LJVD01000019.1 GCA_001304225.1 candidate division Zixibacteria bacterium SM1_73 | reverse complement strand
CTAACATCTCTTCTGTCCGGGCAACAAAGAAAACCTTGGGTGTATTCAGGGACTTAGGCTACGTTCGGGATAAGGTAAGAGTGATAGTCAACCGGTCAAGCAAAAAAGACCCGATAAAAGTTGACAAGATCGAAGAGGCTCTCCACTATCCAATCACCTGGGTTATTCCCAATAACTACCCAGTGGTGATAGATGCAATAAACTCGGGGGTTCCTCTGGTCAACCATAAAGGAGACTCCAATGTGGCCAAAAGCATCTTGGATTTGACTAATGATATCCCTGAATGGAGCCGAAGTCTCTATGTGGAGATAAAAGAAAAAGATTAGTTAATGAAGGAGGAGATGGGGATGAATTTCAGACAGCGGTTTAGCGGCAGTAAAAAACAGAATGCAAAACCAGCTGGCAAAGACAATCCGGCAAGCGTTCAACTGAGACGAGACAGCTTTCAAGAGCTAAAGATACGTCTGCACAAAAAACTGATCGACAGATTGGATTTCTCCATCTTGACTACTTTGGATCGGAGCGTGCTTCGTGATCAAATAAAAGAGGTGCTGGAAAAACTGCTTTTGGAGGAAGAGCTTTTCTTGAGTCCGGAGAATAAGGAACGTTTGATAGGCGAGATACAGAGCGAGACTTTAGGTTTAGGACCGATTGAGCAGTACATGCATGACCCGGATATTTCTGATGTTCTGGTTAATACTTACAATCAGGTATATATCGAAAGGCACGGAAAACTGGAGTTGACCGATACTAAGTTTAAGGATGACAACCATCTTATGCAGATCATTGACCGGATCGTATCCCAGGTAGGGAGGAGGATAGACGAGTCTTCTCCAATGGTGGATGCCAGACTGGCCGATGGTTCCCGAGTTAATGCCATAATCCCCCCTTTGGCTTTAGATGGGCCAAGTCTGTCCATCCGCAGGTTCCGGGTGAATGTGCTGAGCATGGATGATCTCCTGGGGAACAAATCGCTCACTCCTCCTATTGTGGAGGTTTTAAAGGGCATGGTAAAGGCACGGCTCAACGTTGTAATCTCCGGTGGAACGGGGGCCGGAAAGACCACCCTTTTGAATATTCTCTCCGCCTATATCCCTGCGGAAGAAAGAATAGTGACCATTGAGGATTCAGCTGAGCTTCAGCTCCAGCAGCCCCACACAGTCAGATTGGAGACAAGACCACCTAATATCGAGGGTATGGGAACCATTACCCAGAGGGATTTGGTTAGGAATTCATTGAGAATGAGACCGGACCGAATAATAATCGGCGAGGTGAGAGGGCCGGAGATATATGATATGCTTCAGGCAATGAACACCGGGCACGACGGCTCTTTAACCACCATTCATGCCAACAGCACCCGGGATGTTCTTTTGAGACTGGAGACCTTGATGCTTTTGTCCGGAATAGATATACCGGAGAGGGGAATTCGGGAGCTAATTAGCTCCGCCATCAATGTGATCATACAGATTACCCGATACGCCGATGGCACCCGTAAAGTCTCCAGTATATCCGAGATCGTGGGGATGGAGGTGGAGACCATCACCATGCAGGAGATCTTTCGCTTTGAGAAGACCGGTGTGGGAAATGAGGGTCAGATCCTGGGTAACTATCGCCCCACCGGTATTCGCCCCAAATTTATGGATAGACTTTTAAGGTCGGGTGTGCGTTTACCAGCGGAACTTTTCAGTCCCTAAGAGGTGAGAATTCTATGCTCTACCATATAGCTTTCGCGGTTTTTTCCGCAGCTTTCTTAAGTGCAGTGGCGGTCTTTTTGGTACTAAGCGAGAAGGTGGGGATGAGGAATAGAAGGGTCAGAAGGAGGCTCGAGCTCTTGGCTTCCGAGACTGCCACGGAGGAAGAAATTGTCTACCCCCTCTTGCGGGATGACAAGCTGAGCGAGATTCCCGCCATGAATCGCCTCCTCTCCAAGTTCAGATTTTCCCAGAATCTTCAGCGTCTTCTAGATCAGGCAGGGATTCCTGCAAAAGCAGGGGCTTTGGTCTTGGGCATGTTGTCCCTCGGAGGATTGGTGTTTCTTCTGGTGGCGAATTTTTTGAATAATCTGCTTTTTGCTTTTGTGGCTGCACCTATAGCGGGAAGCCTGCCCTATATTTATGTGCGGAGAAAAAGGACGAAAAGAAGAGAGGAGTTTGAATCTCTTTTGCCCGAGGCCATAGAGTTGATGACTAACGCTCTCAAGTCTGGATTTTCCCTGGAGTCGTCCCTGAACATGGTGGCAAGGGAGATTCCCGATCCGCTCGGGATAGAGTTCGCGGTTGCTTCTGAGGAACAGAACCTGGGCGTGGGCCTTTCCGAGGCTTTGTCCAATATGGAAAAAAGAGTGCAGAGCGAGGATCTTGGTCTTTTCGTAACCGCGCTTTTAATTCAAAAGAAAACTGGAGGCAACTTAGCTGAGATTCTGGAGAAAATCGGAAACACCATAAGGGAGAGATTCACGTTAAGAAGGGAGGTAAAGATATTCACTGCCCACGGAAGGCTCTCTGGGTTTACTTTAGTTTTGCTTCCTATCCTTATGGCAGTCATCATCTTCATACTCAATCCAGAATATCTGAAGGTCCTCCTGACGGAAAAGATGGGGAACTATCTTTTGGGCGCAGCCGTGATTATGCAGATCGTTGGGATATGGGTAATAAGTCGAATAGTCAACATTCGAATCTAGGATGATGCCATGATTGTATATCTTATCATCGCTTTTGTTTTCATCACATTCTTCCTGATTTTCTTTGGAGTTTTGTCGCTCCTCTCCAGAAGAAAAGACCCGACCGAGCTTCGTCTCAAAGAGCTTGGTGGAGGAAAAGAAGGAGAAGCGGAAGAGGAGAAGGCAATTCTTCCCCTTAAGGGGGCTGGGGATCTTATAGGATTGAGTTCCGAGCAGGCCAAAGGCACTAGGATCTGGCTGGCTCAAGCCGGATACCGCAGACTTCAAAGTGTCTCCAATTACTATGGGGCCAGGCTTTTTGGCGCTCTGTTCTTAGGTATCCTGAGCATTCTATTGACTCTATATTTCCATCTCGAGCCTCCCCTGATCCTTTTGCTTGTCGTTGTCGGGATTCTGATCGGAAGCTACGTCCCCAAGCTCTGGGTAACTCTAAAGATCGGCCGAAGAAGAGATGAGATCAGGCGGTCTGTTCCCGGTGTGTTGGACCTGATAGTGGTATGCGTCGAGGCAGGATTAAGCCTGAATGCGGCTATTCAAAAGATCACAGAGGAAACCAAGAACACCTATAGGGCCCTGAGCGAGGAGCTACACCTGGTAAACCAAGAGATCCTGATTGGGAAAACCAGATCAGAGGCTCTACGTAACTTAGCCCGAAGAACTGGTGTTGACGAGCTCAGGTCCTTGGCAGTAATGCTGATCCAAGCAGATAAATTGGGAACCAGCATTGCCAGTTCCTTGAGAGTTCTGGCTGACTCTCTGAGAGTCAAACGCCGGCAGAGGGCTGAAGAGGCGGCTCATAAGACATCTTTTAAGCTGGTTTTCCCCTTGGTCTTATTGATTTTTCCAGAATTGTTAGTAATACTTGTGGGCCCAGCGATAATTAACCTTGTCAAGGCGCTTGCACAGATGGCAGGATAAAAATGGATAAGGAGGTGAGTTAGAATGTCAACGGAAGTCATCCTGATAATAGTAGCAGTTGTGCTCGGCATACTCTATTTCCTCAAGAGAAGCGCTCGTCTCAGGAAGCAGGCAAAGAAGGATCTGTGAGAATTATTCTGGAGAAGTAACCGATACCCTAAGCACCGACCACGGAAAAGCTGTCCTTGCCTACCAAGGGAAAAACTTTCTCTGCTTCTTGCGAACCGGTCATTCTACGAGTGATTAACTCCGTATTCCCCCGAGAAATTGGTGCACCTGTGGTTAGGAGCAGAAATCTCGGACCAGGATAGATAAAACCTCAATTTGCAACAGCAGAAGGTTGTTTATCCCTTCGTTTTTATTGGGTGAAAGCATAACCGCAACTGCTGTCCTCGTCTGACCCCGCCTTAATAAGCTACAGGACTACGAGCTTGTCGAATAGTCTCAGCCATTTGTGTCAACAATAAAAGATTCTAAAATCGTCCAAGAACCGACCCATTGGCTATACCCGCATCCAGCTGATAGTTTCCTCAATTTCTTCAAAGACCGGGAAGAAGTCAAGCATTCTCTGATTAAGAAGTTGCGAAACTCGTCTTATAGCCTAAATTCTTTTCAGATTGGGCAGGTAAGCACCCTAAAGGGGTTACACAATCATGAAGAAATCAGGCTAAATCATGTCATTGAATTTGTTCTTTTTGCTCTTCAAAAGAGCAGCACAGGAGGTGCAGAAATTTTTGGATTTAAAATCAATCTCTTCTGCGTAAGTATATGAATGCATCACGCACTCGGGGTCACGACAGTGAATCAAACCAAAAGTATGTCCCAACTCGTGAATTGCTTCCTTCTCCAAACGTTCTTTGAGTCGCTCCGGATTTTTAGGCAATCCATATAGCTCGTCCCTTAAACGATAGCTGGAAACCACCGCCACCTGACCTTCTACTTGAGCTTCACCAAAGACGAAGGTTAAGACCGGAACGTATAAATCCACCTCAGTAACCCCAATGATCTTGCAACTTTCCTCCGGGGTCAATTTCAAAAGCCGAGATAAAATCCAAGAGGAGTTGAATTGATTCCGAACCGGATCATATCCTTCGTCTAAGGGAAGAGTTCTTTGCAAAATAGAGACCGGAAGTTTAAAAACTTCGGAGAGGGTGGAAGAGAGATCCACTAACAAGGCGTTATCTTGAAAACGGAGTGGGAGTATATATAGGATCACGTCTATTTTCGCAAACCATATTTTTCAATCTTGTGATAAAGGGTAGCTCTGTCAATTCCTAGGATTTCTGCAGATCGGGTTATATTCCATCCCATCTGGTCCAAGATGCTTTTTATGTGAACCCTTTCAACCGACTCCAAGCTTTGGTCCTCGGGAACGGCTTTTGAGGAAGGAGGGATGGGAAGGTCTTCCACCGTAATGGCAGAGCCTTTGGATACAACCACAGCCCTTTCGATGGCATTCCTCATCTCGCGTACATTGCCCGGCCAAGGATATGCTTTTAACTGCTCCATGGCTTCTGAAGAAAACCCAGTTACTGGTTTGTTTATGCCGGCAGCCAACTTCTTGAGAAAGTAATTGCATAAGAGTGGTATATCAGAGCGTCTTTCCCTTAAAGGCGGAATGGAGATAGAGAAGACATTCAGCCGATAATAAAGATCCTCTCGGAATTTTCCCTCTTTAACAGCCAGCTCCAAATCGCGGTTGGTGGCACATATCAGACGAAAATCAACCGTGATGATCTCATCTCCACCCACCCGGGTGAACTGTTTGGTTTCGATCACACGCAAAAGGTCGGTCTGGGATTTTGGATCGATGTTTCCCACTTCGTCCAAAAAGATGGTCCCTCCATTGGCCATCTCAAATTTTCCTTTGCGCCGATACTGGGCGCCGGTGAAAGCACCCTTTTCGTGTCCGAAGAACTCGCTTTCGGTTAGCCCCTCAGTCAACCCCCCACAGTTCACGGTAATAATCGGAAAGAATCGCCTGGGACTGTTGGAGTGGATTGCTCGGGCGATGAGTTCCTTCCCGGTCCCGCTTTCGCCTTTTATCATTACGGTCGTGTCTGTAGGCGCCACGGTTTTTATCAGATCGAATACCTTCAACATGGCTGGACTCTCCCCAATGATCTGATCTATTTCGTAAAGCTCCTGAATTTGTTCCCTAAGCTGAATGTTCTCAGAAGCAAGACGCCTCTGCTTGATCACATTAGAAACCAGGTGGGAAAGGTAGTCTGGATCGACGGGCTTGGTCACGTAGTCGTAGGCTCCTTCCTTAAGGGATTTAACCGCCGTATCCACGGAAGCGTAAGCTGTTATCATAATAATGGTGGCATTGGGATCAACACTTTTGATTCTGTGTTGTAACTCCATTCCATCCATGCCCGGTAGTTTAATATCCAGGAAAATGATGTCGAATTTTCCCGGTTTTAGTTTTTTCAGAGCCTCTGTCGCATCAGAAGCTGCATCGGCTTTATAGCCATCCTCAGTGAACCATTTGGTCAACGAATCTCGCACTGAAAGCTCATCGTCCACAACCAAAATGCTAGCCGGTTTGTCATTCTTGGTGAGATTCATTAGTGTCACCTCCTATCATGTCCCTTTGTGGAAATTTGTGATTTTTCGAAGGGTCGCTTATTCTCAATTGAATGGAGAGGAAGTTCGATAATAAAAGTAGAACCTTGTCCCACCACAGAGTTAACATCGATTTTTCCACCGTGTCTTTCTATAATCCCATAGCACACGGATAAGCCTAATCCCACTCCTTTGCCCTCCTTCTTGGTGGTATAGAAAGGTTCGAAGATATGCACAAGATCTTCCGGAGAGATGCCTGAACCGGTATCTTGTATCTGAATTTTCAATTTCCTTTTACGCAAATTGGAGTTAGTTATTATACTTAAGGTACCCCCATGAGGCATGGCCTCTACCGCGTTATCCAAAATCGCCAGAAGTGCCTGTTGGATCTGATCCCTGTCGCAAATGACTTCTACCTTCCCTTTCTGATAAGTTTTGACTAATTCTATGTTGTTCAATTTTAAGTGATGCTCCACCAACTGGGTGCAGCGGTCTAAAATCTCATGCAAATCCACCACCGCGAACTCTCCTATCTGCCTTTTGGAAAAAAGCAAGAGGTTCTTCACTACGCTTCCACAGCGGCTGGTCTCATCAGCCACTATGGAGAGGTCTTGTTGGATGGAGGAGATCCGTTCGGCAGTCAAATTTGGTGAAGCCAACTTCCTCTGGCTGAGCCGGGCGTAGGTCAAGATTCCGCCCAGCGGGTTGTTCAGTTCGTGTGCCACCGTCGCACAGAGTTTTCCTAAAGAAGCCATCTTCTCCATCTGGATCAAATGATCTTGAATGCGTCCCAACTCTTCACGTGTTCTTTTCAATTCGAGCGTCATGCTATTGAAAGAATTCGCCAGCTCCCCGATTTCGTCCCTTCGTTGGAGGGGAATAGTATAGTCAAGGTTGCCCTTAGCAATGGCTCTGGTGCCCTCGGTCAGCTTGCGAACCGGGGCCCGAATCAAAGTCCAGATTAAAAACCCAGTCACGGAAAGAACGCTAACCACCAAGATGACGGATGCCAATATGGTCTGACGGCGGCTGCGGGCAATGTCGGCATCCACTGTAGCCAAAGACATTTGCACGTCCAACACCCCCAGAATGAACTTCTCATTCGGATGCAGGTGACACCCAGAACCATAGCAAGCGATTTCGTTCTCTATCGGATTGATCAATGCTAAGACTCTATGCCCATCTGGAGACTTTATAATCCGGTGGCGTTGCTCAGTGGCCAGAGCTTTAAGCGGTTCGGGAGAGCGGTGGCATACCTGACAGCCTTCCGAAGCAACGGAAACCTTGCCCAATTTCTCCTCAGGACGGGTGGTGAAAATAACCTCACCACTTTTATCATAAATTCTAATTACGTCAAATCCCGGCATCCCGCTGAAACTCTGAAATATCTGATGAATATCCTCCTTACGGTTGATGAGCATGCTATAGTGGATGGACTCCTTAATAAGATCAGTGGTTCGGAGGGCGGCTAATTCAACCTGCTCTAAGAGATCTCTGGCCTCGTTTCTGACGTTTATGAAAGTAAAAGTTGCCAAGCCCACAAACATCACCAAAAACAGCGCAATGAAAAATTTTAATCCTAAAGGCATATTTTGCTCTTGGCGTTTGGTTACGCTCACCCGAAAGCGATCTTTTTCCGTCGATCACTTCCATCCTTAATAATATACTTATTCTCGTGTTAAATGAAAAGTATTTTTTTACTTCTTGAGGACTGATCAGTGAGAGAGCCTCGGAGAGCTCAGTAGGCGTCTGAGGTAATGGAATATTTCCAAAACACAAAAAGTTGTGACCAAATGATCTTCAGCCTGTGTTGCTCGGTCAATACAAATGGCACCGAAGGAATGAAAAGAATTCTACCCATAGCCCAATACGTCAAAAAAAGCGGCTTAGAGCTAATACGGTTCGACAAGTTCACCGCCCTGAGCTTGCCGAAAGGCGGAAGGAACACCTGTCCAATGGATCCTGTGGAAAATCGTCAAGTCAAATTCACACATAAATTGGGGCTGTTGCCCAACTCGCACATTTTTGAAAGTTCAAACATTATCTCTGTAAATGTTTAAGACACCAAATAGATATCATACATTTTTTGAAAAAAAAGAAGCCTCGATCTCGATAGAGAGAGCGAGGCTTCTTGGAGGGATTTTTTATTTCTAATTTCTACTCGCAACCTGGCGGAGGTCCTCCTTTAAACAGATAGTTGATCAGATAGACCACATCAGAACTATTGATCACCTGATCACAATTGCAATCGCCGAGCCATAAAGGATCTGGAGCCGGTCCATTTCTGAAAAGGTAATCTATCAGATATACCACGTCGGCTGAATTGATCACTCCATCTGCATTGCAGTCTCCACATTGCGGGATTAGCACCAATATTGTAACTTGCTGAGTGTCCACCGCACCACAAGTATCGGTGGCTGAAAATGAGGAGATCCAGGTTCCGGTGTCAGCTTCAGTGGTGGTCCAGCTGAGAATTCCGGGATTTCCACCATCATAGGAGGGAGGATTGGTCGGAACCTGCAGAGAATCCGGCTCAAACCAGAATGCATCCCACGCGATTTCCACCGAGTCGTTATCCGGATCGGAGACAGAAACCTCCAGCTGTAGGGTGTCCTCAGCACAAATGTGCACAATGTCTGTCAAGTCCAAAGCAGGAGGGTTGTTTAAAACGAAAATCGGGAACAAGCATTCATCAGACATTCCAATATCGTCAAAAGTTAGAAGACTTATTGTGCCACCCGCCATGCAATGGTCGGTGACTCTATAGGCCACATATCCTTCCACGTATGATGCTGGCGGAGGCTCCATGTAGACCACCTCTATATCAGTTATTCCCGACCCGGAAAAGTCTGTGTATACCGAAGTTATTTGCCCCTGTTCAGACCATGCCACAAACGGGCCTGTTTGAAACGTCCCATTGGTATGCCGCCATTCTTCAGGGGGACACATGACTGATGGAGGTGAACCGGGACCAGCCACCTTGCATACCGGCATGAAATGCCTGGGAATATATTGCTTGGCATCCCCTCGGGTAAAAGAAAGATGGCCGGTTGTCGGCCACTGGCAGGAGTCAACGCAAATTGTCATGGTGTCCTCTACAAGAAGGGTGACGGTAGCCAGAAGAGTTTTGCTTCCTTCCCACCATCTGTGATCCTCAGATCCCATAGCCACTAAGGAAAGGAAAAGGTATGCAGCACCAGAGGTATCGTATTCTATCACCAGACCCGTGTGATCCCACTCCGCCTCATTACCTTGCTCGTATAGGCTCATCATTCGGTTCTCTATTCCTCTGAAATGACGGAAGATGTTGTTCGCCGTATCAGGATTAGGATAGAAATTAGCCTTATTTCTCCACTCCGGTATGCTACAATAGGCAGCTGGATTGGTGTGGGTGAACTTAAGGGGAACCACAAACGCAGAAATTGAATCCAGGGCAGGATTTGGCAGATCGTGAGTAACCTGCAGGGTGAAATAGACTTCCGTGGGCGGTATGGGATTTTCCGGGTTTTGATAATAATCAACGTAAAGGGTGTCACAGATTCCACTGTCAACTGTATCTTCAGGACACTGAGCCCAGGAAAGACCTACAAATCCGAGAAGGAAGATCCCTGTCGCTAAAAGAAATAGATACTTTTTCATTTTGTTCCTCCTATAAATGAAAAATTATCCGGTTAACTACTTTTTTTATATATCATAAAGAGCCATAATCCTTTCCCGTCAACATAGGCGTCGTTTTTACCCATAAAAAGAAAATTCATAAAACACAAACGGGCCCGGAAGGTTAACCACTCCGGAACCTGAAAAAACATATTTTTAGAATCCAATTAAAATATAATATACCACTCAGAATAAGTCAAGGAAAATTTTGTAAAAAAATAGGAGAATTGGCAACCAGCGGCAGTTGGGGCAATTTATGAATTGTCCCTACTTCATGTTCGGACAAGCGTTGGAGGGGGTATTCAACCCTGGTTCTACTAAGATTGAGACAAATCAGCAACTATTTAACGGTAAAACTTTCTACCCAATCTGGCTGAGGAGGTCTTTGCCTCTTGGCGCCCATCTCCTGCCATTTTTCATCTGTCAGGCGATCGTCCAGAGGATGCTTGAATTCATAATATGAAAAGACACCTCCCTGGCACAGCCTTTTGCCTTTGCCATCCTCAACTATTACAAAAATATTGAATGGGGAGCCAACACCTTCCTCAAGAACCTGTCCTGTACTTAAGTCAGTATGAACGTCAGCTATAAGGTCTATTCTCTCATCGGTGCCGGAGGTTATCTTTTCCATAATTTCAGGCGGGAACTGTTTTAGAGAAGCAAGCCAGCTCCCGATATGCCAAATAAGCTGATACTCTTCATCGGTTAAAATCTTACCCTCGAGCTCTTTCTCGGATATTGTTTTGAGCTTGGCTAAAAGATTTTCAAAAGATTGTAACTTCTCCGGCACTCCTTCGGGTGCAATGCCAAGCTCGTCAAGATTCTTTCTTAAGTCTCTCATCATTTCTTCCAATCTGACATAAACTTCTGGATAGGGTTCAACATAGCCGTAGGTGAATTGAGGTTCTGGAGGCATTGCAGCCGTTATCAATGGCGTATAGCTTTGTTTTGCATACAAAATGACGTCATGCCTTAATTCCGCCCAGGAACCAAGTGTGCTCTGAAGTTCTTTGTCTATCCAGTCTGTGCTTTGCATGAATTCTGGCAGATTATCTGTCTTCCTCTCTTCCAGAAGCGGCAGTAAAGAATATAACCATCTCCAATAAAGATTCTGTTTCCATTCCTCAGTGCCTTTAAAGGAAAATTCTTCTTTCAATTTATTTAGCTGATCATAATAATATTCATATTCAGTGTCACCGTCTTTTTCTAAGATCTCCAGAGCTCTTTTTGATCCCAGAACAGCCAATATATCCAAACCGCGAGGAAATGCTCTGACTGGTTCTCCCAGAGCATTGAGTTCCATGGTAAATGGTTTTGCATTACCCTTATATTTCAAAATCTCTGTCTCGTCTTTCACTCCATAAACAAGCTCCTGAAACATATAGGAATCGGGCAGAAATCTCTGTCCCATGAATCTGAAGCCTTTTGTTGTAACTCCAAATTCCCCGTGTTCAACAAAAGCTGCACCCGAGAGAATTTTTGGGGGTCTTAATTTAATTGCCTCATCAATGAATTCTGACAATTTACCTTTATCCCTATACTCATCTACCACGCCACCAGCAGGAAATATCTCTTTGATGAGCTTTATGTAATCATCCGCATGCAGATCGTCCGTTTTTCCGACAAAGTATACAGTGGGTTCATAAATCTGCTTCCACAGCTGGTGAGCTTTAGGGTCTTTCATGAGGGCATCGGTCATCAGAAGGGCTTGAAGGGTCATCATCTGGCCATGGGTTATTGCAGGTTCAGTTTTACCCGGCCTGAGCTTAAAATCAATTCTTCCATACCACATCATAGCTTTGAAATACTTTTCAAATTTCTCATTCCTGGTGTAATGACCTCTGGGAACGTACTGGCTATAATCTTCGTAAGCATAAGGAGTTCTAAAAGGGCTTGGATTTTCTACATAGGTTAAAAGATTTCGATATTGCAATCCCTTATGAGCTTCCACGTTGTCAATTTCCTTTTCGACGATCTCTTCTAAATCAAAACCGACTTGATAGGCGGGATCGAACTGCTTCTTGGCAACCGCAAAGAAACCGATGTTTAATCTTGCCGCCTCCTTGACATCCGTATTTTGTGCCTGGTCATACTGCTGGATGGACAAATCGATCATCCTGTCGGAAAGTTCTGAAGCCTTGTCATAAAGCTCTTCTATCTCAAGGATTCGCAGAAGATAGTCAAAAAATATATGGGAGGTGTGCAGAATAGCATCGGTGGTGACGAATATTGGCTGGCTGCGTTCTTTACACTCAGTATATATATCGTATATTTCTTTTTCCCGTCCTGGCGTAACAACAAAGCCGTTTCGTTTCAGATACTCTTTGGCTTCATCTGAAAGATAAAAACGTACAATAGAATCTTCCAATCCCTGAAGCGAAAAACTTTCCTTTTTACTCTCTTGTGCATATCCGTTTGGAATCATCTGAAAAAAGCAAAGCAAGAGAATGCCAAAGTATACAATGAGCTTTTCCATAAATATGTTCCTCCTGTTCTAAGGCAAAATTTTACTTTATATATGGGACTGTTGCCCAACGCCACTGTGTCATTCTGACCCCGCCGAAGGGGGAGATGCTCGACAATAAAACTGACTATTGCTTTGATTTTTCGATGAACTCTAAAATTCCGTCACAGATGGCTTCGGCGCATTTCTTTTGGAATTTTTCAGTTCGGAGAAGTTCTTCCTGTTCGGGGATCATCATGAAGGCACATTCAACTAATACGGCTAAAAGCTGGCTGGGTCTGGTCAAGACCAAGTTTCCATAATAGATGCCATAATCAGGCAATTCCAATTTCTCCACCAATTCCTTTTGAATCTCTTTGGCTAACGCAAATGCCTGAGGATGATAATAATAGGTGCTGGTTCCGTTATTATAGAATGGATTTATCCCGTCCGGAAGGGCATTGTTATGAACGCTGATCAGAATGTCACAGTTTTCTTCTATAGCAATTTTGGGGCGATCATAAAGAGCCAAGCTGTCCATTCCGCTGCGGGTCAGAATCACCTCCGCGTCATTTTTTTCCAAGATTTTCTTAAGCTCGTAAGCTATCTCTAAATTGACCACCTTTTCCTCCAAGCCGGTAGGACCAACAGCCCCCGGATCAGGAGAATGCCCCGGATCGAGCGCAATTTTTAGACCTTGGAGTTTTCTCTTCAGCTTGGGCTGATCCTTTATCTCCAGGATCAAAGCGCTCCCTTCATAAAAAACATCATACCCCCATTGCTGTCCTAAGTTCAAATAGACTTTAAGCTGATATGCCCCCTCTTTTGGCTGAGTCCATTGCATTTCTCTGATAACTTTGTCCTTATAATCGTATCTTATCCAATCCGTGTTGGAGGTGACTCCATACATGGTCAAAAACAAGGCGGAAGGATATAATTGTTGCTCCACCCTAAAGGGCAGCTTTTCCTGAAGGAAAATCCTGAGCTGTGTTTTTTTATCTTCTGTTTGTGTTCGCATGGCAGCTAAAAAGCTTTTGGGAATAGGTGTGCCCAAAGGCAGATACTTTATGCTATCCTCACGCACCCATGCGTTTTCTCCCTCGGCTAACTTCAACCTTACCCATTCCCCGATCTTTCCGGTAGCCACCGCTCTTATTCCCGGTGGCTGATATAAGAGAAGATAACCTAATCTGGGACCGGACCTGGCAATGATAGAGGAACCTGTAAACTCCACTATTTGCGGAATTCCATCCTGTCTTATGGTGATTCTGCCTTGAGACGAGTCCGTAACGGTGGGAATGTTTTCGCCACCCTTCTTGGATAATCTGAAAATAATCCGGGCACTATCGACTTTATCTGGACTCTTTATTACATAAGAACCGGTATATACTCCCTTGACCAAGAACCTGTCCGGCACCAGACCTTTTCCGAAGACCTCTCTTCCCCAGTAGGGCTGGGTTTTGGGAGGTACTTCGATCATGGGAATATCAGAAACTAAACCCTCAATGGAAAAAGAAGCCTGGCAATTGGGGGTTCCCCTGAAACTGACCTCCAATACATCGCCCGCAGTCAAAATCATATCTTTTTTGGGCGATAAACTTCCCTGGACAATGCAAAAACTATCTTCGGGCACAGACAAAACGGGTTCGGGTACTTTTACTTTCACTCGTTTGGTGGAGGTGCCAGCCCTATTTGAAGCAATTAGCTCAAAAACGAAGTCGCCCCCCGCTTCGCCGGGACTTTCAGCCGGCTTGAGTGGAAGGAAGGCTAAGAAAGCTCCGTTTGGATGGACCTTCACCTTGAATCCGTTTATGGTCAATTTGGATTTGGGAGTGACAGAGCCAAAAACGAAAGTGGAATCTGAGGCGCCAATTTGGGCACCCTCTGTAGGATAAATTACCGAGATTTTAGGAAGAGAATCCTCTTCGGTAGCAGCGTCAATTCTTGTATATTCGCCTGATTCAAAAGAGAAGAAAATAATAGTGAGAATAAAGAAAACAAAAGTTACCTTTCGGCTTTTCATTCTTTTCCTCTTTGAGGTCAGTGTTGACTACGTCATCGAAAGCCTGAAAAAGCCATGGATGCGGGGCTGGGAGCCCCGCCTACGCGGATTTATCCTATGTATCCGTCTTGCCGCCATACACTATCCGCAAATCTATCAAACTTCCTTAGGCATAACACCCAATCCAGGCAAGTCTGAAAGATAAAGTTTCCCTTTTTCCAGCTTTACCCCAACATATGGGTCATTAGCCAACAGAAGATTTCCATCTAAATCAAGGAAGTCCACTAAAGAAGCGATATGAGCGGCAGCGGTGATACTCACTGAACTTTCGATCATACATCCTATCATAATCAAAAGATTATGTGCCCTCGCCACATGAATCATCCTTAAGGCTTCCCTGACTCCTCCACATTTGGCCAGCTTGATGTTTATGCCATCACACACCCCCAGAAACTTCGGAATATCTTTGGAGGTCATGAGATGCTCATCTATGATAATCGGAACGTCCACATTCTTTTTGACTTTTCTCAATCCCTCTTTGTCCTCTGGATCGATTGGCTGTTCCACAAATTCGATGTCGTATTCCTTCAGCCGGTGGATTCTTTCTATGGCTTCATCTGCTGCCCAACCTGCATTTGCATCCACCCTGATCTTAGCATCGGTTGCCTCTCTTACCGCCTTGACCATCTCTGTGTCGTTTTCCACGCCCACTTTAACTTTGTAGATCAAAAAATCCTTTGCCTCTCTGGTCTTCTCTTTCATCTTCTCCGGCGTGTCAATTCCTATGGTGTAGGACGTAACTAAAGGAATTTTTCCATTCAATCCAAAAAGCTTATAAAGTGGAACTCCGAGTCTTTTCCCCGCTAAATCATGAAGCGCAATATCGATGCCTGCCTTGGCAGAAAAACTTCCCCTGATTTTTTTATTCAGGTTTGAAAGAACAGATTCTATCTGAAACGGATCATCTCCAAGTTCGTCTTTTGATTTTTCTAAAGACTCGATCACCGTATCAGAGGTTTCATTGTAATATGCTGAGGGTGCGGCTTCGCCGATTCCCTCATCAATGTTCACAATAACATTCTTCTTTATCTTGGTTACCGAACGGGAGATTCGGAAGGGATGTTCCAATTCGAGATCGATTGTGTGGTAACTTAGATTCATAAGGCTTTAGACCTCACCCCCTTAGTCCCTCTCTCCGCTTTGTGGAGAGGGGGACACAGGGGAGAGGTTTTTTGAAAGATTCTGTTAAGTCTGTTTGTCCTTCTCTTGTTTACGGAAACCAATAGGACGACGCCTCGGTTCAAGTGGCGCCATCAATTGACGAATAGCTTCGAATATGATCCTGAATCGTTTGTCATACTTCTTCTCCAGAAGCTCAAGTTTGCGAGCCAAGGTTGTATATGACGCGAGCATCTGGCGCATGCGAACGAACACACGCATGATTTCGATGTTCACCTGAATTGCCCTATTGCCGTTTAAAACACTGGAAAGCATGGCTACGCCCTGCTCAGTGAACGCATATGGGAGGTACCGACGACCACCTCGCCGGTTTGAGGTCACAATTTGTGACCTCAAAAGGTCAAATTCCTTTTTGGTGAGCTGGAACATGAAGTCCGATGGGAATCGCTTTATATTCCGCTTTACAGCTTGAACCAATACCTTTGTCTTAACACCATAGAGGAAGGCCAAATCAGCGTCCAACATGACCTTTTCTCCTCGGATGAACAGAATAGAACGCTCGATCTGTTCAACCGATACCAAGGATTGGTTAGTTGCTTTGCCCGAACTTCTTGGGATTACCCTCGATTTATGTCCATCTTTGCTCATCTAAGAGTTACCATTTCAGTCATGTGCTGCCACACTAAAGATAATGGTGTAGCAGATTTACCTTTTACCGTTAAGAGAGATATCAATTTCACTTCGGTGTTAATTTTACCCTGGGAAGAGAAGTTCGTCAAGTAAAAAATTCTCCACTTTACACAATAATATTAAACCAAACTACCATTTTTGTTCCTTTATATGGTAAAGGTGGCTTGCCACACCAACAAGGGAGCAGAACAGTAATCTCACACACTAAGAAAGGAAAAAATAATCCCCGGTCATTGATTATAGTTACATACGTAGTGACTCACACAATTGAGCATTCTGTAACACTCGATGAATTGAGCAACTGCAGAGGAAGTTTTTATCCTTCAGGGCGAATCCTATTCATGGAAATAAAATGCGCCCAGATCGGGTTTGGTTCCGTCGGGATCTTTTTTAACCAAAGTGGTATCGCCAGCGTCAATGCAAGGTGAGTCCTTTTTCAGATGATAAGCGCCCTTCCTTATATCGACGAAGAGAGGATCGACAAAGAGGTTATCTGAAGGTGGCTTGCAATTGCCATAATGTTCACCCTGGTTTTTCCAGAAATCGTTATGAGTCATGACCGGGTTGGAGCTTTTGTCGCACCATACAGATACTCCACCACCAAAGCTTATGATATTGTTGACGATCTCAGGCGAGGACGATTTTATACATCCGATTCCACTCCCACCGACACCTTGATTCCTCACAAAGGTATTATTGATTATCAAAGCCGCAGACAATGATTCGCAACACACTCCGCCCCCTTCCAGATAGCAAGTATTGCCAACAATGAGGTTCCGTTTGATTAACGCAACAGAGGAATAACAGTGAATACCGCCACCTCTGCCATACGTGACAGAGTTATATTGTAGGATATTCTCCTCTATTTTCGGAGAAGCTTTATTACAGAAGATCCCGCCGCCGAAGGTATTAGTGTTATTTAACATAACCGTATTCTGTATAATCTGGGGAGATCCATGCTGACAATAAATCCCTCCTCCATAAGCGTAGGCTGAGTTGTTCTGGATTATGTTTCGGATTATTTTGGGGGAGGAGGATTTACATAGGATTCCGCCTCCCCCATAACCTTTCGGTTCAAGAATCAAAGTTGCTTCCCCATTTTGAATGGTAAATCCAATTATGACCGAAGACGAATCCTCGCCGGAAACGAAACTGACTACACTGGCGGAATCTTTATTATCTGGCTTGCTTCCATCTAAGATGGTTCTGGAGATTTTGGTGGTATCTTCTTTGAGAATAAAGTGGCTGGCTAAAACGATTTTTTTTCCCAGGAAATTTATATTTTCGTGATAGGTTCCCGGAGCAACCAAAATAGTATCCCCATCGACTGCGTGATCGATTCCCTCTTGAATGGAGGAATGATCTTGGGGGATGCGGATGGTTCGACCACCTCCGGCATCAACAATCTGGAAAAATGGTTCGGCTACAATTACTGCAAAAAGAACACAAATAGAACCACAAAGGATGAATTGCCTGGTCATGAGTTTCGGTTCTCTGTTGAAAAAGTGTAAGAGAATCGGTCTGCTGTAGGTAGATTTGCGTAGGGATCATGCAGATGGGAAGAGAGTTTCCTACATACTCCTGATTGCCCCTCATCCTTGCGCATGCATCCGTACGGATCCCCTCTTCCCAGAAGGGAGAGGAAGCTTAGGTAGCAGTCTCTTCTCCGGCTTTTTCTTCGGATTTAGCTGTTTTCTCTATCTCTTTCTCTTCAGGCTTGGGCGCTTCTTCTGGTTTCTCCTTTGCCTCTTCTTCGGCTTCCCTTCTTTCCTCCTCTTCTTCCATCTCGGTTTTCCTCTCTAATAGATTTTCATCATCCTTTTTCTTTCTTAAGATCACGTAGGTCAACGTCTGTCCTGTACTTAATATGGCTAAGCCGTAGGAAATTACCATAAAAATGACGAATATAAGTGAGATGGCGATCAAAAAGGCGGAGATATTTCCGGACCAATTAAGATAAATGCCTGGACCGATCTCTGGCAGATGAAATCTGAAATTTATTCCCGGAAAGATATTGGAAAAATAATCCAGGAGATGGGGCGGAATGGTGATGTAGGAGAGTGCCTCATCGAAAATATCAATTAATTTCTCTTTCATCAAGACACCGCAGGAGAAATGAATTAGCTGAACCGCACGGAAAGAGAAATAGCCAAAAATAAAGATCCCCACCTTAGCCATAACCCCCAGAAGACCGGTATACAGAAAATAACGCCAGGCTTGATTCCAGATCACAGAAAAGGTCTGGACGATGACCTCGAAGGTGTCCTCCTTGGTGGTGGCAACTATGGCCGGAACTAAAAGTAAGGAGAAGAAGAAAATGAAAATCACATAGGCCAAAAACAGGGCCGCAGCAAACAAAGGAACAAGAAAGAAAATGCCCAAGCCGATTTCTCCCACATAAGGGATCTTTCCCAAAAGTCCAATGATGATGCCACATATGATTAGGAATACTATAAAAGCCAACAAGGAGAAGGGCGTTAGGATGACCGGCGAGAAGTTCTTTTTTAAAAACCTTAAAGCTTCTTTAGAGGAATAGAAATCGTCTCCTTTGAGCTGCTCGTAAGTGACCTTTCCCACCATGGTTGCTGCCAAAAGCCAGCATACGAGGAAAAAGAGGCAACCCAATGCGAAAATCACCCAGCTGTACCATTCGGTAAAGGGGAAATCGCTCATAGGAAAGAGTCCATGATATTCCCATGTCTCTTTAAAACTGGATCCCGCGGAAAGAAAGGCGATATAAGAGAGTAGCAAAAATCCCAAATACCCGACCAAAAACCCCATGAATTGGACCAGAATCTTCTTGCCGGATAGTGCCAGTCGGGGGGCACGAAAAACGTCCCGGATATCAAAATAAAATTTGGTCATAGAACACCTCCCTCATCGAATTATTCCAACCTTTAACATTCCTCAGTAATTTATCAAAAAACCTGTGTCACATTCATGCATGCCCAAATAGAATTAACAATTTATAACCTCCTCTTGTCAATTTGTCAAGAGAAATTTATAATGTTGTCTGACGTTTCAGTTGAGACATTTATTAACATTTCAATCGAAACAGCAATCTCAGGAAATTAGTTTATGTTTCGCTATGGTTTTTTGCCTCATTCGACAAAGATAGTGTAGCCTTTGAGTTTGAACCAGACCCGGGCTTTATTGATTTTTGCATAAACAATGGAACATCTTCATTTTCAAGCCTTTGAGCGCCCGATCTCAAAACACAGAAGTGGTGCCTTTGTGTCGGGCGTAGATTTCTCAGGACGGAGTGTCAAGGGAGAGGTAAGTTGTTCCTTTACTTATGCAAAGCTCAATAGTGCC
>LJVD01000018.1 GCA_001304225.1 candidate division Zixibacteria bacterium SM1_73 | reverse complement strand
GCGTGAGTAACTTTTGCCAAATTCACAATTTTCAAGCAATACGCAATCCTGGCATAAGGGATTTGCGGGTTTGCAAATCATTCTGCCATGAGCGATTAAATTCAGATGAAACTGATAAATCCAATCCTTGGGAACCAGCCTTTCTAATAAGACTTCAGCTTGGGCAGCATTTGAATTTTGGGGAACTAAGCCTGTTCTCTTGGAGACCCGTAATACATGGGTGTCCACCGGCATAGCTGGTTTATTCAAGGAAAAGAGCAAAACGCAAGCGATGGTCTTTTCCCCCACTCCCTTGAATCTTCGCAACCAGCTTTTGATTTTGTTAGTTTGCCATCTTCTTAAGAAGGACAAATTTAGACTGCCGTTTTCTTCATATATCTGGCTTAAAATATTTTTTATCCTCAGAGCCTTGATGTCCGCCAATCCTCCCGACCTTATAGTGTCTGCTACTTTTTTAACCCTTGCCTTTCTCACTTCGTCCCAATTTTTGAATTTAGATTTCAAATTGGAAAATGCCTTATGGCTGTTGTTATCCGACGTGTTCTGAGATAGTATTGTACCGATCAGCACCGAAAGGGGATCACCATGCACCCTCCAAGCCTTCTTGCCATACTCTTTCTGTAAGAGATCAGACAATCTTTTTATCTTTTTGTTCATAAGAAGAAAATGATTTTTACTATCGCGTAGCGAAGCCTTTATGGCTTCGCCCATCCATGTGCGCGGTCGTCTAATCGCAGAGGCATGAAGCCTCTGCTACGCTATGGGACATCATACCATTCTCTCCACCAACTGGTGCGCCTTGGTGAAATATCCTCTTTGGGCTATGCGGGTGGTTATCACCGCAGTTATGGTCACCGCCGAGATCAACATATAAATCACGATGATTTGGATCAACACTGCCGAAAGTGGGGAGGCACCAGCCAAGATCATTCCGGTCATTGCTCCGGGAAGCTGCACCAATCCTACCACCTTCATCAAATTTAAAGTGGGAATCATAGACGCCCTAACGGTGATCTTATAAGATCTTGACAAAGCCTGACAGGCAGTCGCGCCCAAAGCCAATGCCTGTTCTATTTCAGCCTTCTTGTTTTTCACCTCCGAGTCGATCCTCTCCAAAGCCAAAGCCGATGCGTTCATCGAATTTCCGATGATCATCCCCCCTAAAGGGATCACATATTTGGGATCGATGGTGATTATCCCCAAGATGAGCATGCTTCCTAAGGTGAAAAAAGTTCCCACGCCGATGGAAAAAGCGGAGATTCGCACCCCCGGAACAAGGGTCTTGGTTCTACTACCTGCAGTATGGGCACCCGCCATCACCATCACTAAAATGGTCAACAAAATCAGCCACAGTTTATTCAAATCAAAAATGAATTCCAGAGCATATCCAATGGCAACCAGCTGAATGAAAGCCCTAAGGGTCCCGATGGCAATATCTTTTTCCACCCTGATCTTCTCATACCAGGAGATTCCCAGAGCCACCGCCACCAAAGCCAGAGAGATCAGCACATGATAAAAATTCTGAGTCATATTCACAAATTTTTGAAAAGTTTGTGTTTTTACTTAAATGTAGGGGTGAACCTAAAGCTCCACCCCCACCAGGTATTAATAAATCGCCAAGTCATGTCGTTAAGTCAAAATCCCTTTAATAAACTCTTGAGTTATCGAATTTTGGGGGTTTTCAAGCAGATAAGGAATCTCTCCCTCCTCGATTTTTTCCCCATTCACCAAAACCATTCCCCTCTCCCCCACCCTTTTGGCTTGTTCTATGTCGTGCGTCACGAAGACGATGGTAAGACCGATCTTAGATTTTAGATCTAAAATAAGACTTTCGATATTGTGTGTGGCGGTGGGGTCTAAAGCGGACGTGGGCTCATCCATAAGGAGAACCTCGGGCTCCGAGGTCAAAGCTCTGGCTATAGATATTCTCTGCTTTTGCCCCACTGAAAGCTCATTTGAATTACGGCTCAATAGATTTCTTTTCAGACCCACCAAGTTTATATATTTCTCCGCTACCCCTTCGAGATTTGGCTCCTCTCTTATTTTAAGGCTAAAGAGTATATTTCTTTCTACCGTGCCATCGAACAAAATCGGCACCTGAAAAACCAGCGCCACCTTTCTTCTCAAGGCTATCACATCCATATCTTTTATATTTTGACCATCCAAAAAAATAGAACCATCTGAGAGATCTTCCAATCGATTCAAAAGCCTCAAAAGAGTTGATTTTCCGCTGCCGGAGGGTCCCACCACAGCAAAGACTTCCTTTGGCTTTATCTCAACGCTGATGTCCTTCAAGACCGTGATCTCTTCCATATCTTCGTTTTGCCGAATTAGTCTTCTCTTGGTGATCCGCTCCAATTTTAGCTTTATTTCGCCCATCTGATTTTTCAAAAAAAGCCCAGAAAGAAAATAGCATAGACCACAGTTATTGTCAATTCAATTTTGATTTGTGAGGATCTCTGGCGTGGAAAGTAGCCCTCATTTACTTTCCAAAAAAGAGTGCATATATCACGTTCTTTTACTTTCTATAAGGACAATTCTTCAGATTACATGTTTCACATATTTTCTTTGTCTTGAGACTCTTGAATTCTTCTCCGATCTTGATTGCAAAAGAGACGGACTTTCTTGGAATCATCATACATGATGGGTTCAGCTTAACCCTTATTCTTTCCGCAGGAAGAAGGGAGAAGATGAATCTCTGTCCTTCCAGAGACCAATCCCCATAGCCAGGACTGAATCTTTGACTGCTACCCAAGCCTTTTTTTTGGCACCACTGACAAACCTGCAAGTTGAGAAAGTCCGCCGTACTTTCTGCCGCCACCGAGCCCATGGCATCTAACATGACCGCCTGAGCAAGTTTTCCCTGTTGGTTAAGTTGACTAACCTTATTTTCCAATTCATCACCGATGGTGCAGAGCCCCAAGGCAATCATATCTTCTCCTCTAAAATATGGTCCCTCTTTCAAAGCCATCTTGTCCACAATTTTGAACATCCCCTGTGGATGAAGCATATCTTTCGACAGCGCCTTGGTCTCTTTAATGAGATTTAGCAATTTGGTTTTAATGGTTTCTTCTTTTCTCTTATGGTGAGCTAAAAGCCTCAGTATCTCTTCCTCATCTATGGTTAGGTCAATTTTTTTAAGGATCTTTAACATTGTGATTTTCTCGAACAGAGAAATGGAAGTACTAAGTATTAACGAGTCCTTTCTGGTGAGAAAGCGGAGCGCAAAAGTTTCAATCTTGGAGAATGTTTACCCAAACAGCCTCTTGTGAATCTCACGGATAAATTCAGGAGTAGTGCCACAGCATCCCCCCACGAAGTTGGCGCCTGCTTCTACCATTATTTTTATGTCTTCTGCGAAACCCCGAACATCTTGGGGGTAGACCAGCTTCCCCTGAACGAGCTCTGGCTTTCCTGCGTTAGGCTGAATGATTATGGGCAGATCAGTGCTTTTTCTTAGTTCCTCAGCCAGCCCAATCATCCCCTCGCTTCCCAACGTGCAATTGGCACCAATCACATCTGCTCCAGCCTTTTTGAGTTCTGTCGCACATTCGGAAATGGTATTGCCCATCATGGTTGAATATCCCTTGGGTTTTTTATCAAAGGTCATGGAAGCAAAAATGGGAAGATCAGAGACCGTCTTTACGGCTTTAATAACAGCCAGAGCTTCTCTGAGATCATACATGGTTTCAATGGAGAAGAAATCCACTTTGGCTTGGGTTAAAGCTTTTGCCTGCTCCAAGAAGGATTCCTCCAATTCCTCAAGGGAGAATTTTCCAACCGGTTTCAAAAAGCCGCCGCAGGGACCGATATCGCCAGCTACGAACTTTTCTTCTGGACACACCTTTTTAGCAATCTCCACCGCCCGCACATTTATCTTTTCTACTTGATCTTCATAGCCAAAGGAGGCAAGTCTCAACCGACTTGCTCCAAAAGTATTGGTTTCGGTCACGTCGGCGCCAACCTCAAGATACTTTTGGTGAATGTTTTCGATTACCTCCGAATGGTTTAGATTCCAGCTTTCGGGACATTCCCCCTCAGGCAAACCCAAAGAGACAACGGTGGAACCCATCCCACCATCGAATACCACCACCCTCTTTTTCGCTAAATTCAGAATTGATTCTTTGTTCATACGCAAAGAAAACCCGAGAGTATGTCGCTATTGCCTTTCGAACTAAAAACTTAAAGAGAAAAACTAAAAACCATAATCTAAAGATAAAAACTTGAAATCTAGGCAGGAATGTGGTTGCTCGATTTTCGTAGTATTTTGACAAGACCAGAGCCCAATGGATTGGGCAACTACAATCCTATGTTAGCCTCTTCTTAGTCTCGGTTTTAGGTTTTGAGTTGTGTTCTCATTTTTATCTTTTGGTTTTTATCTTATGGCTTCGACTAATTGATTGCTAATGCTGGAGAGCGCTTTTGGCAACATTTACCGCCTCTACTGCGTTTTCCGCATACAAATCCGCACCGATTTGCTTAGCCCAATCTTGGCTGGTGGGCGCTCCTCCCACCATCACCTTAAGATTTTCTCTTATTTTCGCCTTAGCTAATTCCTCAATCACTTTGGCTTGATTTTGCATGGTGGTGGTCAAAAGGGAAGACATGCACACAAAATCGACTTTTTGTTCCTTTGCTTTTTGTACGAAGGCATGGTTGGGAACATCCACCCCCAGATCTATTACTTCAAACCCATGAGCTTGAAGCATGGTGGCAACGATAGTCTTGCCAATGTCATGTATGTCTCCCTGGACCGTCCCTATGAGCAACTTGCTTGTTTTTTCCCTTTGAATGTTTTTCTTAAGAAGAATGGGCTGCAAGACCGAAAGGGCAGCCTTCATGGCCTCAGCACCTAAAACTAGCTCCGGGAGAAAATAGGTCCCCTCTTCCCATAACTCTCCCACCCTCTTTACTCCTTTTACAAATCCTTCATCAATGACCTTGAGAGGATCATATTGAAGTTCGATAGATTCTTTAGCAAGTTTGACGGCTCCCTCCTTGTCGCCTTGTAAAATCGATTCAAAACATTTTTCTAAAAAATCCTGCATTTTCTCCTCTTATGTGAACTTGATGGTGGAAGAAGTTATCTTTTAATTTCGCCAAGATTTTAAAAGACTACTAAAAAACCCTTTGGAGAATTAAAATTGGAGTGTCCACCTAAAGGTGGACCCAAAAGAAATTCTTTGTCTTTGAAGGACTTTAAGATCCTCGCCAAAGGCGGGGACACTCCAGATTTATTCATTCAAACTTAACTTTTTCAGGAACCCTTTTAAAAAACTCTGTATTTTTTCCCAATCTTATTGAAAGCTTCGATGGCTTTGTCCGGATGATGTTTTTCTTGCGCAGCGGAGATTTGAATCCTCTTGTGGACTCAAAGTCCATACTTTGCGACTATCTCCTTCTTTTTCTTTCCCAATATGTCATATTTCGTGCCGATTTTAGCAAAGGCTTGGATAGCTTTGTCCAGATGCTCCATTTCGTGATCTGCTGAGATTTGCACTCGTATGCGGGCTTGACCTCGGGCTACCACCGGATAGAAGAATCCAATAACGAATATGCCCTCGTAATAAAGGTCCTTGGCAAAATCCTGAGCCAATTTGGCGTTATAAAGCATGATGGGGACGATGGGATGAATACCTTCCTTGATATCGAAACCTGCCTCGGTCATCTTATTTCTGAAATACAGGGTATTTTTTTCGAGCTTATCCCGCCTGTCCGTGGTTTTTGAGATGAGGTCCAAGACCGTGTTGGCGGCGGCAACTATGACCGGTGCCACGGTATTGGAGAAAAGATATGGTCTGCCCCGCTGCCTGAGCATCTCTACAATCTCCTTCCGACCACTTACGCAGCCACCCGAAGCTCCTCCCAGGGCCTTACCTAGTGTAGTAGTTATGATGTCCACTTTGCCGATCACTTCGCACAGCTCATGCGTTCCCCTACCCGTTTTTCCGATAAATCCGGTGGCATGAGAATCGTCTACTAACACCATGGCATCGTATTTTTCCGCAAGGGCACAAATCTCGTCGAGCTTAGCTATGTCGCCATCCATGGAGAAGACCCCATCGGTGGCGATCATTCGAAAACGGGCACCTTGTGCTTCCTGCAGCTTCTCCTCCAGATGGGCCATGTCGGAGTGCTTGTAGTTGTACTGTTGAGCATTGCAGAGCTTCATTCCGTCCACGACGGAGGCGTGCACCAGTCTGTCGGCGATGACCGCATCCTCCTTGTTTAAAAGCACCTCAAAAACAGCGGCGTTGGCATCCATGCAGGAGGCGAAGAGTATAGTATCCTCGGTCCCCAAAAATTTGGTCAACTTCTGTTCCAACTCCTTGTGTATGTCCTGGGTGCCGCAAATGAACCTTACTGAGGACATGCCATACCCCCGGTCATCCAGCCCTCTTCGAGCCGCTTCCATGACATCAGGATGACTGGAGAGTCCCAGGTAGTTATTGGCGCAGAAATTGATTACCTCCTTGGGCGGGGATCCTTCAGGATATTCCACTTTTACATCCGCACCTTGGGGAGTATGGATATAGCGTTCCTCCTTATACAGCCCTCCTTCTTTGATGCTTTCTAATTCATTTTGATAGAACTCTTTAGCTTTACCGTAAGCCATGACTACCTCCTAATTGATCGTTACCTCACCTCTGGTTGGTAGCGGACGGGGCGTCCGATACCAGCAAACGTGGCGTCACGGACGAGACATCCGTTCACGGCGAGTCTGTTCAGGATGAATCTGTGACAAACAGGCCAAGTACTCATTTTTTGAATTCGTTGATTATTTCGATAATTTTGTTTACCGTCTCAAAATTCTCAACTGTTCCTTTCTCATCCGGGATTCTTACGCCAAATTTCTTATCGATGAATGCCACCAAAGAGACGATGGAGAGCGAATCGATCAATCCCGAGGACATCAGGGGAGTAGTCTCATCGATCTCTTCATCCGGATCCTCCACAAATTCCTTTTTTATGTATGCAATCAGCTCTTCTTTCATTTAGATTCTCCTTGAAAGTTTTCAAAAAATTAGGATTTCTTTCAAAATCACCAGTAAACACTGGAAGATTTAGGTACAGTTTTTTGAATCCTTCTATTTGCCGTAATCTCATTTGCGTCTGACATCAAAGGTCAGTCATTCTCCAGGGTCGAAATGTCGCCTATGGGTTCTCCCCTCTCCTGGGCGCGCAAGACCCTTCTCATGATCTTGCCGCTTCGGGTCTTGGGCAGAGAGTCGACGAATTCGATCTCCTGGGGCATGGCGATAGACGATAACTTCTTACGAATGAAGTTCATGATCTCCAGCTCAAGCTCGTCACTTGACTCAAATCCAGGCTTTAAAGCCACAAAAGCTTTAACCACCTCCATGTTTATCGGATCTGGTTTCCCTATGGCGGCAGATTCAGCTACAGCTTGATGTTCCAAAAGTACGGACTCTATCTCAAAGGGACCAACCAGGTGTCCGGCGACATTGATCACGTCATCATCCCGTCCCATGAACCAGAAATATCCATCCTCATCAATGCTTGATCTGTCACCGGTTATGTACCACCCATTTTTGAATTTGCTCTCGTACCCTGTGGGATTGTTCCAGTATGTTCTGAACATCGAAGGCCAAGGCGGTCTTAAGGCCAGAAGTCCAGGTTTATTTTCTTTCGTAATAGGTTCGAAGTCGTGACTCAGAACTGCAGCTTTTATGCCGGGAAAGGGTTTGCCCATTGATCCCGGCTTGATTTCCATTCCGGGATAATTTGAAATCAAAATGCATCCGGTTTCTGTCTGCCACCAAGTGTCATGGAAGGGCAAGCCATAAGCTTCCTCAGACCAGATAACAGCTTCGGGATTCAGTGGTTCACCCACAGAGCATAGATGCCTGAGGGATGAAAGGTCATATTTTTTGACAATTTCCTTTCCTGCTTTCATCAACATTCGAATTGCTGTAGGGGCGGAATACCAGACCGTTATCTTGTGCTTTTGAATCAATCCATACCATTTCTCTGGAATAAAGCCGCCATCCAGCACCACCTGGGTTATGCCCAGGCTCCAAGGACCGATGATCCCGTAAGATGTGCCTGTAACCCATCCCGGATCAGCGGTGCACCAGTAGATATCGTCCGGTCTTAAATCCAACACCCACTTTGTGGTTAAATATTGAGATAGAATGGAGGAATGGACGTGCAGTGCTCCTTTGGGTTGTCCGGTGGTTCCAGAAGTGTAGTGGAGAACCGAGGGCGTTTCCGGAGTCGAAGGATAGCACTCAAAAGATTTTATCCTGGGAGCCTGGCCAAACGAAAATGCCATTTCCCTCTCTTTAACTGGGATATCCTCGTCTTCTGACATCACCACAACGTGTCTTAGGTCTGGAAGTTTATCCTTGATCTTTCTTATTCTGGGCACAAGCTTTCTGGTGGTCAAAACAGCTGAGGCTTTGCAGTCCTGGAGTCTGGTAAGCAGGGATTCTTCTCCGAAAGCCGAAAAGAGAGGCACCACAATTCCCCCCATTTTCAAAATTCCTAAAAACGAAAAATAAAGTTCAGGGATTTTGTCCATGAAGATGACGATACGCTCGCCGTTTTTTAGTCCTAACTTCTCTTTCAACAGGTGAGCAAATGAATTTGAATAGATCTTTAAGTCTTGGAAAGTATATTTCTTCACTTCGCCTGAGAAGCTCTCCCAGATCAAGGCAATCTTATTGCCCAAGCCCAATTCACAATTTCGGTCTGAACAATAGTAGCCAATATTGAGACGACCACCTTCTTTGTACGAAAGCTCCCTTTTGGCAATGGACCAATTAGAATCTTTGCACCTCTCCTCGTAAGAACCGATGTTGCTCATTTCAAGCCACTCCTTCATTCTTCATTTTGTCTGCGCAGAGACTTATTACTTCCTTGCCATCCTGCACCCTTATATCCGCGACCTGAGGGGTGACGATGATTCTTTCGTCTTTAAGAAGCCCCCCTCCTTCATGTTTTGTAATTCTTTGGCTAAAGAATCTTTCAGTTTAGTATACATTTTCAGACCTCCTGTGACCATGCGGTTCCATGGGCAAAACCAAAATTAAAATGAAAAATTAAAGATACAATCAAATTATAAGAATTGCCGTGTTCTTTGCAACTCTTTTCGCAAAGTCATTCCTAATATTTTGACACACTGATCTCTTCCATCGTACCTGTAACGAGAAAAACGATACGCTCGCAGATGTTGGTTACACGATCAGCAATCCTTTCCAAGTTGTGAGCCGCCCACATCAGATACGTGGCTCGGGTAATAGTCTTCGGATCTTCAAGCATGAATGATAGAAGTTCACGATAAACTTGATCGTAAAGCCTATCCACTTCATCATCTTCATGGCAAATCTCCCTGGCGGTTTTTGCGTCCCTTTTTACAAATGCCTCAAGACTCCTTTTGATCATACCAAATGCTTTGCCGGCCATTTGAGGAATATCAATCAAGGGTTTAACCAGCGGCTCGTCTCCCAGCATAATGACGATCTTGGCAATGCCCTCAGCATGATCGCCCATACGCTCTAAATCGGTACTGATGTTAAGGAGTGCGATGATCTCCCGTAGGTCAGTAGCCACAGGTTGTTGAGTGGCGATCAGGTTGATGCATTTTTCCTCAATATCCCATCGTTTCTTATTGATGAGAAGGTCTTCAGATATGATTCTCTTAGCCTCGTCCATATCGCGGGATTTCAATGCCTCAACCGAACGAGTCACAGCTCTTGTGACCATCTCGCCCATACTGAGCAATTCCTGTTCTAGTTCTTTTACGTTTTCCCTAAAAGCTTCTCTCACCATACTTATTCACCTCCCCCCATTTTATCCAAAACGGCCGGTTATATAATTTTCGGTTAGTTTGTGTTCAGGTATAGTGAAGATCTGGTTTGTGTGGCCAAACTCGATAAGTTGTCCCAAATAAAGAAACCCTGTAAAGTCGGAGACCCGGGCGGCCTGCTGCATATTGTGAGTAACTATGATGATGGTATATTGCTGTTTCAATTTTATCATCAGTTCTTCTATCTTGAATGTACCAGCAGGGTCCAAAGCAGAACAAGGTTCATCCATTAGGATGACTTCCGGCTCTATAGCTAATGCTCTGGCAATGCATAATCTTTGTTGTTGACCACCTGAGAGTTCCATAGCAGAAGTATTAAGCTGATGTTTAACTTCTTCCCAGAGACCACTATCCTTTAAGCTTTTTTCCACAATCTCAGAGAGTTTCTTTTTATTCTTAATACCGTTTATTCGCAAGCCATAGGCAATATTATCGTATACCGATTTTGGAAATGGGTTTGGTCTCTGGAAGACCATTCCTATTCTACGCCTGATCTCTACCACATCGGTATTTTCTGCATAAAGGTCTTTTCCATCAAACAGGATTTGGCCCTCAATTCTTGATTCAGGAATTAGATCGTTTAGTCTGTTCATACACCTTAACAAACTGGACTTCCCACACCCTGAAGGACCAATAATTGCAGTTATGTTGTTTTGGGGAATTTTCAAATCTATCTCTTTTAATATTCGTTTTTCCCCATAGAATAAGCTTAGTGCTTTTGTTACAATCTTATCCATATAATACAAAGCCACATTAGGTTACATACTAAATTTTTTTCTATACCTGTATCGTAGGATGATTGCTGTCAGGTTCACCATGAAGACTAAAGCAATTAATACCAAAGCTGTGCCATAGGCCAGAGGTCTTACCTGTTCGATGGCGTGATGTTGTGTTGATAAAATGTATAGATGGTAAGGAAGAGCCATAAACTGATCGAAAACCGAATCAGGCAATCTGGGAAGATAAAAGGCAACTCCAGTGAAGAGGATGGGCGCGGTCTCTCCAGCAGCCCGTGAAAGCCCCAAGATACCCCCAGTCAGTATTCCTGGAAAAGCAGAAGGCAACACGTTAGAACGAATACTCTGCCATTTGGTTGCACCTAAAGCCAGAGCCCCTTCGCGGTAAGATTGGGGTACGGTTTTAAAAGCCTCTTCTGAGGTCGCAATAATCCAGGGCAAAGTCAGAAGTCCCAGCGTCAGCCCTGAAGAAAGCACAGAGGTGCCAAATCGTAAACCTTCTACAAAGAGAGCCACGCCGAACAGACCATAAACAATGGAAGGCACCCCGGCAAGATTTCTTATAGACACTCGGATAAACCGAGTGAACCTCCCCTCTTTTGCGTATTCACTCAAGTATATGGCGGCAGATACACCAAGTGGTATTGAAAAGAGTGCCGTTATGAAGGTCACGAAGATAGTCCCTATAATCGCTGGAAATATCCCCCCTTGTGTCATCCCTTCACGTGGGAAATCCACTAAAAACTGCCAACTGATTGCACCCGCTCCCTTTTTGGTGATATCAAAGACAATGATACACAAAATCAATAAAACAGTAATGGCAGACAGCCCAAGGATACCAAAGCCTACTGCCTCCTCAAATCTCTTGAGCTTCATGCCCTCCCCCTTCGATGTTTGACAGTTACCAACTCGGCAACCAGATTTACTCCAAAGCTCGTAAGAAAAAGAATTGCGCCGACAGCGAACAGGGCATAATAATGGGTCGTGCCATAAGGGACTTCTCCCAGTTCAATGGCTATGGTAGCGGTCATTGTTTTTACGGAGTCAAAAAAGCTATGGGGCATTGCCGGAGTATTTCCCGTAACCATCAGAACGGTCATTGTTTCTCCAATTGCTCTGCCAATTCCCAGCATAACGGAGGCTACAATCCCTGAAAGGCAGGCTGGAAGGGTTACCCGAATTAACGTGGTCCATCGGCTTGCTCCGAGGGCATAAGAAGCCTCGTTGTAATCCTTGGGAACTGCTCTTATTGCATCCTCCGAGACACTGATAATGGTGGGCAAGGACATAACTGCCAGAAGGATAGAACCATTTAGTGCGTTTAGTCCGCTGGTAAGGCCAAATATTTTGGCAATAACAGGTCCGACCAACACAATTCCAATGAAACCCATAACCACGGATGGAATTCCTGCCAGAATTTCTATAACAGGTTTAAGCGTCTCTCTTTTTTTAGGACTGGCAATTTCAGCAATGTAGCCTGCGGTTCCGATACCCAACGGCACAGCAATAATTATGGCACCCAGAGTCACCATAACAGTGCTAACCACCATAGATAAAATTCCATATGAAGGTTCTCCATAAGCGGAAGGGTTCCATGCGATCCCGAGCAGGAAGTCAAAGAACGGAACATCTTTGAAGGTCTGCACCCCTCTAATGAGAAGCATCAAAAAAATTCCTAAAAGAATGATAACTGCCGAGATGCCTGTGGTAAAGAAAAAGAAATGTATTGCTTTCTCTTTAATTCTTACCAAATTCATTTCTTCTCATAGTTTCACTTTGAGTTTAAAACCGAGTATATTGAAGTCGATCCAGCTTTTGTCCTTCTTGCTGGTCTGCCAGAGATAGAAAATATCAGCCCCAAGATGTTTCATCAGCTTAGCCTCGAAGCCCGCATACAGTCGGTTACGGCTAAATTCCCCTTTATCTAAATCCGCAAAGACTTCATCGGCCAGGTAAGGTTTAATATCAAACTTAGCCCACCTTGCAGGAAAAGTCATGGCCAACTTGTTCCTGTATCTCCAGACATTTTGCTTTCCCGCACGTATACGGTACTCAAACCTATTTCTGTCGCTGAATACAAAATCTCGCCATTTCCCGTTTATTGTCCCGTTGATAAGGGGTCTGTTTTCCTCTTTCCATTCCTCTTTCGTCTTTTCGAAAATTTGGCGATAGTTGAGACCCAGACTGACCAGATCATTCAATTTGTAGGTTATACCGCCATCCGTATGGTGATAATACAGTTCCTCCATATTGTCACCAATGCGGAATTCCTCCTCTAATTTCACCTTCCAGTTTTTCGCGAAATTTCCTTCGACACTTTCCGTATTCCAGAGTTGCCAATCACCATCCTTAGCAAGGGACTCTGATGCTACGAACACTGCCAAACAAACGATGAATGCTGTTTTGAGCAAGCCATTCAACCCTGCCTCCTTCTTGTTATTTGATTATGCCTAACCTCCGATTGTAGTCCATATATTCAGCGGTCACCGGATAATAGCCCTCCATTGTTACCAACTCTTGTCCTTCCTGGCTCAATTCAAATTGAATGAACTCCAATAGCTTTCCCTTAGGCTTGCCATCGGTATATTGATAGAGGGGACGGGTCAGGGGATATAGACCGGACCTCACATTTTCCTTTTTTAAGGGTGTAACAGCAGGTAAATTTGCTTCTTTTGCAATGTTTAAAACTTTTATGCCCGATATTACCTCGCCTTTATCATCTACCACATATCCAATACCTACGTATCCAACCCCTGCTTTATCAGTTTTAACTGCTTCCACGATCTGAGCACTTCCGTTCATCCTTCGGGCTTGAGGAGAGTAATCCCCTTTAAGCACGTTATCCCTGAAATAGACATAAGTTCCCGAATTGCTCTGTCTGCCATAGAGCGAAACAGCCAGATCCGGTCCACCAATCTCTCTCCAGTTGGCAATCTCTCCCTTAAAAACTTCGGCAACTTCACCGAGAGTCAAAGAATCAATGGGAAGGTTTTGGTGAGTGATTAGAGCTAATCCATCTAAGGCAAAAACGATCGCTACCGGATCGACGCCTTTATCTTCTGCCTGCTTTATCTCTTCATCCTTCATTGCCCTAGAGGAGTTTGCTATGTCTGTCTGCCTATTAATGAGAGCAGCGATTCCCACACCAGAGCCACCTCCTGTAACTGCGATAGACATCTCTTGATTTTTTCCCATAAAAGCTTCTGCAAGCCTCTGAACTAAATTAACCTCAGTGTCAGAACCCTTGATTTGAATAGAAACTCTATCAGCCTCGTTTTTCGCACACCCTGTTATGAATACGAGAGCCAAAATACAAGTTATTCCTGCAATAACAAAACGGACCTTCATTAAGTCCTCCTTTCTTCAAAAATCTTACAAATCTTGACCAAGGCCTCTATACGTAATATTCGGATAAGAGTTGCCTGTGAGCGCACTTACACGGTGAGTCTGTTCAGAACGAATCCTTCAGGATAGACTCATCAGGACATGTCTGTGACTAACGGGAGGCAGTTCTGCTGGTTCCTACCTGCGTTCCCAGGTCACCCTGAAGTCTTTGGTCACCTTCTCGACCAAGTCATCGACAAGTTTGCCGTAGGCCTTCTCCGGGTCTTCCGCATCAAAGGCGAAGTTCTTCCCGCCGAAGAGACTGACTTGCCCGACCCGTTTTGTCGTGTTCGCGGAGCCACTCCAGATTGATGCGCCGGTTGCGGTCTCGACCATCTGCGCGGCAAGTGTCGCGTTCACCTCAGCCGCGAAGCTCAAGTAGCCAAGCCCCGGCGTGATTGTGATGTCCGGCTTGACGTCTGAGATCACCAGTTCGCCGGTGATGATGGTGCTGACGTCGCGTTGTTGACCGAGAGCCTTGAATGTGGACTGATCCAACCGGTCGCGACCAACTTCCGTGAGGACTTCAGCCTCAGACCCCAGCTCGACAATCCGCACCATTCCCTGGTCTCGCCGGGCCGCCTCGGTGAACTTCCTTGTTGCCAGAGGTCCGAGTTCGCCTTCGTTAGAGGACTCGAATTCGATGATCCCGAAGACTTCGTGTTGCTTAAGGTCAATCTTGGGGGGCACCATCACCTTGGGTCCGCAACTCAACGCCCCAGCCAAAAGCACTGCGGCTATGCCCAGGCTCAATGTGTGTTTCAGGTAACAGCTCCTTTCAATGAAGGGGTTGAGAATCATAGCTGTGTTGCCTCTACCCATCTTGGGACTTCTGTTTATTGCTATCGCTTTCTCCTGTTAGTGTCGGATGCGCACATCAGATACCATTATCATTGACCTCACGAGCAAGGCGTCCGTTCACGGTGAGTCTGTTCAGGATAAACTCTTCAGGACGTGTCCGTGACGGACAGAGAATGAAAAATCAGAACATACGATTTGAAAATAATAATTGTCCTCTTTCTTTGCAAGTCTTTTCCTAAAGTCATTTTTTTGGAGACCGATTTTAAAAAGTTTTTGACTTTTCTCCACAATTGATTATAATATCTGCCCGATGAAACATGAGTGCTTTTTAGGGCAGGACCTTGATAGAATATGAAGCCTTAATTCCGGAGGAAAAAAATGGCTCTAAAGTTACCCCGGCTTATCCCCAAGGAGGAGAAATTTTTTAATCTTTTAGAGAGCTCAGCTAAGAATCTAAAAGAAGGAGCTGAGGCTTTAAGAGATTTGGTGCATAATTACACGGATGTGGAAAAAAAAGTGAGACACATAAAAGAGATAGAAAGCAAAGGAGATACCATAATTCATGAGATAATTGACAAGTTGAATAAAACTTTCATTACCCCCATAGACCGAGAGGATATTCATATTTTAGCCTCGGAGCTGGATGATGTTCTGGATGCCATCGAAGGAATCTCATCTAGACTTCTTAATTTCAGAATAAGGAAGCCCACCCCTGAGTGTATTCGTTTAGTTGACATCGTTTATGAGGCAGTACAGCAGATTGAGAAGGCTATCTCCAATCTGCAAGATTTCGATAATTTACCCCGGTTCTGCATAGAGATCAATCGCTTGGAAAATGAAGCTGATGAGATTTCCCAGGAGATGGTGGGCCAACTTCTGGATCAGGAACCGGACTGGAGAGTTGCCATCAAATGGAAGGAAATCTACGGGCGTTTGGAGACCGCAGCGGATCACTGCGAGAATATCGCCAATGCCATTGAGTCGGTGGTTGTAAAAAGTGTCTGATCTAGTTCTACTACTGGCTATAATCTTAGCAGCTTTGGTCTATGATTTTTTCAATGGCTTCAACGATTGCGCCAATGCCATAGCCACTACCATTTCTACCCGGGCGCTCTCACCCCGGCATGCCATAATTCTGGCTCGCACTCTCAATTTTCTCGGAGCTTTGAGCCATACCGCAGTGGCTGCCACCATCGGAAAAGGGGTTATTGACCCAAAGTACGTGGATTTGCCTTTAGTGCTCGTGGCTTTGATTGGAGCCAGTGCCTGGACTGCCTTCGCCAGCTTCTCTGGAATTCCGGTAAGTGTTTCCCACTCTCTGGTAGGTGGACTCTTGGGAGCTGGGGTCGTGGCAGCTGGTTTTAAGATTCTGGTGATGCAAGGCATCAAAAAAATCACGATAGCTATGTTGGTCTCGCCCATCTTGGGGTTTCTGGGCGGCCTGCTCTTGATAGTTCTTCTCTCTTGGTTTTTCAAAAACTCCGCTCCCAGAAAATTGAACCAACATTTCAAACGATTACAGATACTCTCCGCCGCCTGGATGTCTTTTTCTCACGGGATGAATGATGCACAAAATGCCATGGGAATTATCACCATGGCTCTGGTAAGTTATGGGGCCCTTGCCACTTTTAGAGTCCCTCTCTGGGTCATGATCGCCTGTGCTACCGCCATGGGGTTGGGCACCAGTATGGGAGGATGGAAGGTGATCAAAACCATGGGCAGTAAAGTCTTCAAGTTGCAACCGGTACATGGATTTTCAGCCGAGACCTCTGCGGCTGCTGTTATTGCGGGGATGTCACTCCTCGGAACTCCCATCAGCACCACCCATGTCATCTCCACGGCAATTATGGGATCAGGCTCCTCTGCCCGTCTCTCTGCTGTCAGGTGGGGAATAGTCAAGAATATCGTCATCGCCTGGATTGTTACCATCCCTGCTGCAGGGGCAGTTGCAGCCCTGCTCTATCTTATTGTTCAATCGATCTTCTAAAGGGTGAGGAAAAAGACGTTTAGGTTAGAGACCAGGCTTATTCTATAGCCGAATTCTTTTACACCGAATCTTTCTTTCTTCAGTTTCAGATTATAAGTTGAAAGCTCTACAATAGCAGATTGATCATTGCCACACCAATTGATTTGTTCGCAGTGTTTTTTCTTTATTCTGCATTACATAACCAATACTTATAGGTCCAATTCGTGCAACGACAAAATGGCACCTCATTGCTTCCTTCTCCTCTTGGAAGTTTTCTAAATCTTGACTGAGCCAGTTGTGTGTTATCAGGATAAATGTTGGGTGTGAACCGTTACCTCACGATGAATCTGTCAACGAACAGGAGGGAGATCGAAGGCCCCCGCAAAAAGGAATCTTTTGTATTCCAGGTTCAAGCTACTTAGCTTCGGGAAATAAAACCACCTTTCCCACCTCTTTCCTTTTGGAGATCACTGCCTCCATTCCTTTGTGAAAGTCTTTAAGAGGCATTTTATGAGTAATAACCGGAGAAATATCGACCTTCTTATATTTCAAAAGATTGTTTAATTCAAACCAGGTTTTAAACATCAATCTTCCATTTATCCCGATGATCTTTGCACCCTTGAAAACAACGTTATTGCTAAGATCAAACTCAATCTTTGAGGAGGGAATGCCGAAAGCGGTGAAAGTTCCTCCTTTTTTCAAAATGGTAAACCCATCGTCTATTGCCTTTTGTGCTCCAGCCATCTCCAAGACCACATCCACCCCTTGGTAGGAGGTGGCTTCCATGATTTCTTTCACCGGATCATTAGTAAGAATGCTTAAGGTTACATCAGCGCCCATTGTCTTCAGGAGTTTGACCCGGTAAGGAAATTCTCCTACCGCAAAGATTTTTGCCGCCCCCACTGCTTTTGCAATTCCCACGGCGAAGCAGGCGATGGGACCATCACCCATGATGGCGATGATCTTTGCTGGAACCTGACTTTCCATAACCGTATAAGTGGCATTACCGAAGGGTTCCTGAACTGAAGCTATCTCCGCAGGCAGAGTTGTGTCGTTTTTCCAGGCACAGACCTCAGGTATCGACACATATTCAGCAAAACAGCCATTTATGTCGACGCCTAAGATTCTTAAATTCTGGCAGATGTGCTGTTGACCGGTTAAGCATTGAAAACAATGCCCACAGGGTATGTGGGTTTCCGCCGAGATGAAGTCTCCTGTTCTAGTTCTTTTGACCAAATTTCCCACCTCCACCACCTCTCCGGCACATTCGTGTCCGAAGATCATGGGTGGTTTGATTCGACTTTGTGCCCACTCGTCCCAGTTATATATATGGGCATCGGTTCCGCAAATCGAGGTGGCTTTCACTTTCACTAAAACTTCATCCGATTTGATATTAGGAATATCGACCTCCACCAACTCTGCTCCAGGTGCCCTCTCCCTCTTTATTACCGCAAGCATTTTTTCAGACATCTATCTTCCTTTTTTCAAATAAAAAAGCAGAGCTTTTTCCTTAAAGCTCTGCCTTTAAAAATTTGAATTGTAGTTGTAGTCTTCTCTTCAGAATTAAGAATTCTTTTCGATGATCTCTGTTTTTTTGTTTTGAGCATTAAATCCATCACCAGCTGTGCATGGTTTGCGCTAATTTTCAAAATCGAAAATATAAAATGGCTTCAATTTTGTCAAGGAAATTAGTAAGAAGAGGTTTGGATTTCGATGGATGAGATTGGGCGGGTGGATCTGCCAACGGATGTAAGGGATTAGTCAGCGGATGAAGCAGATTAAAAGGACTTGTGGCGAGCTTGCCGAACCATGCTTTATCCGTTTCATGCGTTTAATCCGCTGACCGCTTTACCGCCTTCACCACTCTATCGATTCCGCCCAAATCTTTTACTGTTCCGATATGACTATAATTTTCATTCTGGCGGATTAAATCTGCCAGTTTTCCGGCTTGACCAAAAGCTGTCTCCAAAGCTAAAAATCCGCCTTTGTTCAAGAAATCGAGAGAATCCTCTATTATCTTTTTGTGGAAAAAAAGACCGTCTTTTACGCTTTCCAAAGCTACTATGGGCTCGTAATCTTTGATCTCTTCAGGCAAGGTTTCAAGCTCTTCTTTGCTCACATAGGGTGGATTTGAAACAACACAGTCTATTTGACCTTCAAGGTTTTCATTTTTCAAAGGACCAAACAGATCACCGGAGAAAAATTCGATTTGATTCTCGACCTTATTTTTTATCGCATTTTCTTTGGCTACCTCTAAAGCCTCCTTTGAAACGTCAGTTGCATAGATAAAAGGACTCTTTAGACTTGCTGCCAAACTGATGGCAATAGCACCTGAGCCTGTCCCCAAATCTATCATCTTGGGTTTCTCTTTGTGTGCAAGTTGTTCGATCACTACTTCGACCAAAGTCTCAGTTTCTGGGCGGGGAATCAGTACCCGTTCGTCCACCTTAAATTCCAGTCCGAAGAATTCAACCGTGCCGATGATATATTGAACCGGTCTGTGAGAAATTCTCTCCTCTATCCACTGAGTAAATCTCTCAATTTCGTCAGAGGTTAGAACTTGATCCTTGTTCAGATACAGATCGACCTTGTTTTTATTTAGAACCGCCCCTAACAAAAGCTCGGCATTGGTGCGAGGTCTGTCAATTCCGGCAGACCTTAACCTTTCGACGGCTTGATTTAGGATTTCAAGACAGGTATTGCTCATGAGGAATTTATAGCAAACGAATTAATAAACTGACGTTATCACCCTCCCACTAACCCCCTCCCATCAAGGGAGGGGAAAATTTATGAAATCCCCTCTCCCCTTGTGGGAGAGGGTTGGGGTGAGGGGGCAGCATCGTATCAGAAATAACTATTTCTGCATTATTTAAACTCTGTAGGGACACGGAAATTTAAGAAATCATCCAATCCATCCTCCAAGGATCCAAGACAATCCACAGCTACCCTGGATGTGGAAACCCTGGATGTGGAACAGCCTTTTCGGGAAGAGCCGTAAAGCCAATTTTTGGCTGGCTTAAAACTCTCACTCTTTGTGGTTGCAGAAGAAGTGGAGTTTTTCAAAAAGATGCCGGGCAAAAAAGCGAAAGCTAACGTGATGAAACTAAAGCCTTTTAGAAATTTTCTGCGATCAAGCATGTTAGCTCCTTAACCTCCTATAAAAGTGAAATCCTTTATCTTCATTGCCGGCACGTACATCACCACCCCATATTGGGGGCACAATTTTCTCTCTTGGCTCATTATCTCCACGTTGGAGAAAGCTTCCAGTATGCTTTGTCCGATCCGCATGTTTTTGACTGCGGATTTGATCTTTCCATCTTCTATGAGGAAAGTTCCGTCCCTTGTGGTTCCGGTCACCATGGTTTTCATGGGATTCATGTAATTGATATACCAAAAATGGGTAATCAGAATCCCTTTTTCCGTAGAAGAGATCATCTCATCCAGGTTCGAATTTCCGGGAGACATAACCATGTTTTTGGGATATGGACCAAATGTATTGTTGGGAGGAAGCGCATGACCGCTCGACTCCACTCCCGCTTTGTTAGCATAATAGGAGTTGTAAACCACTCCTTTGGCAACTCCATTTTCAATCAAAGGGACTTTTTTCTTCACCACACCTTCATAATCAAAAGGCATGGCATTCATCATCGGATGGTAAGGATCTTCAACAACAGTGATATTGTCTCCGGTTATTTTTTCTCCAATCTTTCCGGCCATAAAGCTTCGACCTTGGATAAATGTCTTTGCTCCGAATCCAAGAAAACCTAAAAAAAGAAGGAGTGAGGCAACGGCTGCCTCTTCCAAAATTACGGTATATTTTCCAGGTGGGAGTTCAATCGGATTAGAGGAGAGGATTGCTTTGAAAACTGCCCGCTGAGCGATATTTTCTATATCGATGTTGTTCACGTCACGGTCATAGCCCTGTGCCCATCCGGAAACTGTATCACCCGCACTGGCGGTCAAAGAGAAGTGAGCTTTGGTCTCTTTAAAATATTGTCTTGTGCCCAAAGAGTTGACCACACAGGTAATATCGGTTTCGGTCTGAAAGGCTCCCGTGCCAGATGAGTTTTGGCTATCGCATCTTCTTACTGCAGCCTGCACGCCTTTTGCTCTCTGCGAGGGTGAATATTCGGACGTTTTCGGGAAGAAACCTTTGACTTCTGGAGCAGGCGGAGAGGTGGGTAGGGAGGCAAATTCAGAATCGACCTGTTGATATTTGGCGATCTCTTCTGCATCCTTAATTACCTTCTTTACATCTTCATCTCGTATGCTATTGGTCACAGCCACTCCAACTTTTTTCCCCAACACCACCCGTGCCATCAAGGTATGATCGGCACGAATCATATTTTGACTGATTACATTCTCCGCAAACCGCGTAAGCGAAAAATCCTCACCCATGAAAAGCAATTCAGCCTGATCCGCTTTAGAATAAGTCAACGCTTTTTCTAAAATTTCAAGAGCCTTGTCTTTTTCCATCTACTTTTTTCGCGTTTCAAAAAAGATATTAACTGCCCACCTTCACATTTCTAAACCTTGTCGGTGAGGCTCCTTGTCCCACCCGGGCGTTTTGAGCTGGTTGTCCTTTGGCGCAGTTGGGAGTTCCCCAAACTTTCCAGTATTTCTCATTGGCAATGGCATCACAAGAGTTCCAGAATTCAATTGTGTTGCCCGAATAGGACGGATTCTTAATCATCTCTTCTAATTTTCCATTTTTTATTTCCCACCCAATCTCACACCCCATCTGAAAATTTTCCCTGTTATCATCTATGGACCAGGTTCTTACCGTTTTCATATAAATGCCCTCGTCCACTTCAGAGATCATCTCTTCTAAGGTCTTATCGCCAGGCAGGAGATTAGTGTTGGTCATGCGACAGATGGGAGGATAACCCCAACTCTCTGATCTTGCAGCTGCAGAGCTTTGAAGCTTAATTCTGGCAGCGGTTTCTCTGGAACTTAAATATCCTGTCAGAATGCCATCTTTGATCAAATAGCTTTTGTGAGCTTTTACCCCCTCGTCATCATAGCCAAAAGTTCCCAGACCAGAAGGAGTGGTGGGATCGTTGGTGACATTCACTATCTCTGAAGCATATTGGAGTCTATCCATTTTATCTGTAGTGGCAAAACTGGTCCCGGAGAAGTTTCTTTCAACCCCGAATACACGATCCAATTCTAAAGGATGTCCGATGGATTCGTGTATCTGGAGAGACATCTGGGGACCATCCAAAACAACTGTGGTTATCTTGGAAGGGCATTCTTTAGCCGCAAGCAATGCCGCTGCTTCCTCGGCAACCTTTCTGGCATTCCCCTCAAAATCCAGCTCTTTGATCAATTCATAGCCTTTGGTCTCATATTGCCCGCTGGAATTAGGATATGACCTGGTTCCCATCTCCCTATGGGTTTTCATGGCTGTGGCTGAAATTCCCGCACCACTTTGAATTATTTCCTGATTAATTATAGAACCTTCGGAGCTGGATAAAAACTTATTCCATCTTCTGAAGCCCATCCAAGCTTCGGTGGAATTAATCCCCGAAACTTTTCTCATCAAACTATCTAAGAACAAAAGATAATCCAATTTTTCTTTCAAGGGGATGGTGAAGGGATCTTGAATAATAGGAGTTTTGTAATAATCGACAGTTTTCTCAACCGGAGCCAAAACCACGTCTTTTTCCTTCAGCCGGGAGCTGGCTTTGGCGATATCTGTTGCCTGGAGGCTGATCTTTTTGATATTATCTTCATTCAAGTCGGCGCTTGCGGCGAATCCCCAGGCACCGTTCACAATTACCCTTATGCCAAAACCGTGATCCCAAGATCTCTCGATAAGTTCCGGAGAACCATTTTTTACACTTAGATTCTCGTCCTCTATTCCTTCAATTCTGATGTCTGCGTAAGTTGCCCCTTTATCCTTGGTCAGATTTAATGCGATTTCAGAAAGCCTCTGGTAATCTTCCATTTGTCTCTTTTGTCCTTCCGAAAATCCTACAAAATCAGACTATGGGGTATCAAATACATGCCTATGGTGATCATAAAGCTGACTATCACCGCAATAGAGAAACCCTTTGCTGAAACTAAGTTTTTGGAGGGGTTTTTCCGCAGAACCGTTCCTTTGACCAAAAATAAAGTCACCAACCAGGAGAGAAAAGCAATTTGACCCTTGTTATCGGTCACGTCGGAACCGAAGGGAAACGCCTCCCACAGCACGCCGAAAGTATAATAGTTAAGAGCCCATCCTAAAGGAAAAAATCCCATAAAAAGAAAGATAAAGGTAACAAGAGAAAAAGCAACCGATTTATTCATGGTTCCTTTTCCCTTCTTAAGATCGACCGCTGAGAATGCGGCTAAGACCGAAAAGAAAATGGCTCCAAATAAACAAAAAATGTGAGAAAGAATGATATATGGCGGTACGTTGCCTTGAAATTTTAGCAAGATCGGTTTGAAGTTTGGCGAATTTTTGTCAGGCAAACTTACTGCAATTTTTCCATCTTTAGTTTGTTTTTGAGCTTCAATATAATACCAGGCGCGGGTTCCTTTTTTGTGATGAGGAATGGAAGCCACAAAAAGATTCCTCTCTCCCTCTTTCAAATTCATATCTACCGCCCGGAATTCCATTTTTCCAATTCGATAGAAAAGCTTTACTTCCTCTGCGCCGCTTACTTTCACCGGTATTACCACATCCCCTGCACCTCTTCTCTTGGGCACTGTGTCATGCTCAATGAGGATTCCTCCTCTATCCACCGTTTTGTGCACCGATTTCACTGTGGTAGTCTTTCTGGCAAAGACAAGAAGAACAATTGTGAAAATGAGAGCAATTAAGATTTTCCAGAATTTCATAATTATTTTTTCAGATTAAGACGAGAGTGAAGGAGAGTAGGTTGCGAAATATTTTGAGGCTGATCTCCCCGCAAACATCACTAATACGTTAGTTTATCTTGGAGTTCTCCAATTTCTCCTCTTGTTCTTTCTTCTTTAAGGCTTCCACAAATTTGTCAATTTCTCCTGCCAGAATATCATCAAGTTTGTACAGGGTCATACTGATTCGGTGGTCTGTGACCCTCCCTTGCGGAAAATTGTAAGTCCTGATTTTTTCCGACCTGTCTCCGGAACCCACCATGCTTTTTCTCTCTTGAGCAATCTTTTTGTTCCGTTCTCTTTGAGCTTTATCCAGAAGGCGTGCTCTTAGAACCTTCATGGCTTTATTTTTGTTTTTCAGCTGAGATTTTTCATCCTGGCAGGTGACCACGGTATCGGTGGGAAGGTGGGTGATTCTGACTGCGGAATCGGTGGTATTCACCGACTGCCCTCCAGGTCCGGATGATCGGAAGACGTCAATCCTTAAATCCTCAGGGTCGATTTGTACTTCCACATCTTCTGCTTCCGGTAAAACTGCCACCGAAGCGGCGGAAGTGTGAATTCTTCCGGAGGCTTCAGTAACCGGCACCCTCTGCACTCGATGCACCCCGCTTTCGTATTTTAACTTGCCGTAAACATCGTTTCCTTCAACCAAAAAAATTATTTCCTTGAAACCTCCTATTCCGGTGGGATTGGAGTTCATCATCTCCACCCTCCAACCGTGTTTTTCAGCATGTTTTAGATACATTTTGTATAGATCTGCAGCGAACAAAGCTGC
>LJVD01000017.1 GCA_001304225.1 candidate division Zixibacteria bacterium SM1_73 | reverse complement strand
TTAGCGTCATCCAAAGGAGCATCCACTTCATCTAAGATACAGAAAGGACTGGGTTTAACCAAGTAAATGGCGAAAAGCAAAGCGATGGCGGTCAGAGCTTTTTCTCCACCGGAAAGCTGAGATATGTTCAGAAGCCTTTTCCCATAGGGACGAGCGGATATTTGCACGGGAGACTCCAACAGATCTTCCCCTTCGACCAAAGTCAGATCGGCTTCACCACCTTCAAATAGTTCCTCAAATACTTTTTGGAAGTTGCCCTTTATTTTTTCAAACGTCTCCTGAAACAACCTCCTGGCGGTCTCGTTGATTTTTAAAATAGTGGAGTTTAATGTCTGCTTTGCTTCGGTGAGATCTTTCATTTGGTTTTTCAAAAATTCAAGCCTCTTTTTAGCTGACTGGTATTCCTCTAAAGCCAAAAGATTGACCGGACCTAAGCTTTGAGCTTTTTCCTTCAAGGAATCGAGTTTTTCTTTTGTCGGTTCCAGGTCTTCAATTGGGGAATGATCTTCGGGTTCGGACTTCTCCAGTTCAACTTTGTATTCCTCCCATATTCTGTTCTTTATGCCATCCGCTTTGGAGCTAAGCTCTAACTTTTCCATCTCCACCTGATGGAATTCATCCTGAACTTTTTCTTTGGTTCCTCGGAAGAGTTTTAAATCCTTTTCTTTGTTGATCAGCTTTTCTTGCCTATCTGTTTGCTCTTCGCGCAAGGCGTTCAAAGTCTTTTTCTGTTGTTCTATCTTTTCGAAAGCATCTTTTAGACTCTCTCTTTTCTCTTGGATGGATTTGTCAATCTCACCTATTTCGGCCAAAGACTCCTTTATCTCTTCCTCTTTGGTAGTTAAGGTTGCCTCCATTTCAGAGACCAGTTCGTTCAGTCTTAAATCGTCATTGGTCAATTGTTCCTCTTTTCCCTGAAGCGAGACCAACTCGATTTTCAGCTGGTTGATCTTCTGGAAGGTCTGGTTGTAAAAGCTTTCGGTTTTTTCCAAAGAATTCTTCTTTTCTTCGATCTGCGATCTTTGTCTCTCATTTTGGCTCTCAAGACACTCTATATTTTGGCTTAGAGATTTTTGCTTTTGGTCAAGCTCCGAAATTTTGGGAACGACCTGTTCCTTTAATTCTTTCAGCTCTTCTGATCGCTTTTCTAAGCTGTTTTTTTCGAACTCAGAGGTTTTTAGTTGAAAATCTTTTTGTTGGAAATCAGAAGACAACTTTTCGGCTTCGAGCGAAGTCTGCGAAAGCTGGTCTTTGAGTTTCAGATTTTCATCCTCCTCTATCTTCTTTTCCCTTTGGAGTTGATCACATCTTTCTTTTGACTTCAAGATCTGGTCTTTTATCCGTTGGATTTCAAGCTCTCGCCCCAACAGAGATATTTCCTTTGGAGAACCACCGCTTATCCTTCCATTTGAGCTTATTACTTCTCCGTCCAAACTCACCAGATGAAAACCCACTGGTATCTTCTCAGAAAGCTTAAGGCAATGATCCAGAGTTTTAACCAGGATGACGTTTCCCAAGAAGAGGGCCACAATTTTTTTAAATTCCTCTTTGCAGTATACCAGATCGGATGCCCAACCTATTATCCCTTCAAAATCCTTCAAGTCGATTTTATTTTGAATTGTATTTATCTTCTCAATTTTGTCCAGCGGCACAAAAGTTGCGCCACCCTTTTGATTTTCCTTCAGATAGCCGATTGCCTGCAAAGCCGAACTTATATCCTGACATACCACAAACTGCAAAGATTCTCCCAAAGCTGATTCTGTGGCTTTTAAATATTCCTTCTCTGTGGTGATCAGATTGGCTACCGTATCAATGATGCCCTCCAGTTTCTCCCTTTCCAAAAGCACTGCTTTTTGACCCTCTCCATATCCTTCGTAGTGTTCTGATATCTGTCTTAACATCTCAAGCTTGGCCTCTTCTGCGCTTAAGACGGATTTGATCTTTGCCTCTTCTGAGGAATATTGCTCGAGGGCAATTTGACTCAGTCTAATCTTTTCCTCCAGCAGTTTTTTCTCTTCCGTTTTGTATTCCCATGTTTTCTTTTTATTTTCGTAAGTTGCGGTTATATCCTCCAACTCTTTTGAGATTTGGTTCAATCTTGAGAGAATCGCTCCTTCTTCTTCTGTAAAGATTTTCTGCCTCTCCTTTAACTCCTCGATTTGTGTTTTGACATTTTCACGCTCATTTCGGTTTCTGTTTGTAGTCTCCTCCAATACTTTTAGATCTGTCGAAAGTCCTTCAAATTCATTCTTTATTTTCTGAAGTTTTTCATCATTTGCCAAAAGTTCTTCTTCCTCTTTTTGACATAGTTGCTCCTTGGCTTTAATTTCCGAAGCTAACTTTTTTAAATCTTCCTTCTTCTCATCTTTTTCCTTTTTTATAGCAAGCAGGCGTTGGCTTAAGCTTTGGTTCTCCTTCTTGGTCTTGGCAATGAATTCCTCCAGATGCGACCTTCTCTCTTGGCTAACAGATGTTTCCCGCTCAATTCTAAAAGAGGCCTCTGAGGACTCTCCCATCTTTTTCTGTAAAAGGGATAACGCCTTTTCTTTTTCCAAAAGTTCCACCTTCAAACTCTCTATTTCCGCCTCCTCCTTGTCCAGGTCAGATTTCACCTTTTGGCTTTGATCGACAAAATCCTTTAACCTTTTTTCCAACTCCCTCCCTTTAGCTTTCAGAGATTCAAATTCGTTTTGGCTTACCCGAACTTCCAGATTTCTAATCTCGTCGGTTAGCCTTTTAAATCTCTCAGCCTTTGCTTTCTGTCTTCTCAGTGAGTTTGTCTGTTTCTCCACCTCAGAGAGGATGTCAGAAAGCCTCAAAAGATCATTTTCGGTATATTCCAATTTCCTTTCCGCTTCTTTTTTCCTCAATTTGTATTTGGTGATCCCGGCAGCTTCCTCAAAGAGAAATCTCCTCTCCTCCGCTTTATCAGAGAGTATGGCTTCAACCATCTCCGGCTGGATCACCGAATAGGCATGAGTCCCCATGCCGGTATCCAAGAAGAGTTCGGTTATATCTTTCAGACGGCAGGGGACTTTGTTCAAAAGATATTCACTCTCTCCAGAACGGAAAAGACGGCGGGCGACGTGGACTTGATCATAATCGATGGGCAAAATCCCCTTATTGTTTTCGATGGTCATGGATACTTCGGCCATGCCCAGAGGTTTTAGATCCTTGGTGCCGTTAAAGATCACATCCTCCATCCTGTTGGATCTTAGAAGAGTGGTCCTCTGTTCTCCCAAAACCCACCTGATCGCATCCAGGATGTTGGTTTTACCACAGCCATTGGGCCCCACGATGGCGGTCAGGTTATCGTCAAAGATCAACTCGGTTTTCTGAGGAAAAGACTTAAACCCCAAAATCTCAAGCTTGGATAGATACATTCATTCCCCTTATTCTTTCAAAATAGAATTTCGATTTTCCTTTCCGCCGCCGATAAGGCCTTGGGACAAGCTTTTGAGCGTTTCCGCCATTCCCACATAAAGATGTTCTTGATACAACCTCTCTTTTGAAAGAGCCAATTGAAGGTTGTAAAAGGGAGAGCCGGTTTTGCCTTCAAGTCCGATACGCACTTTGGCCCCGCTTTTTAAACATAGGTAAGAGTTGAGAAAGCCATCCTCCAAATCCAAGTCCAGAGCGATTTCAAACCCGTAGTCCTTTATCCTTTGGATGAATTTCCTTCGAGGGAGAGAAAAAATCCAAAGATCCCCTTTTTGAGGGCAGATCACCGCATATCTTTTGAGATCTGAAAGAAAGGTTTTCCCTTCTATAAGCGGCAAAAACACGAAGATTTTTTTATTCTGGAAGAGGTCAGCGAAAGCAGTAAGATGCTCCTTTGCCGAAGCGAAACTCTCTATTTTGGAGGGAAAACATATAAGGACATTTTCCGCCCGATTCATCTTTTCTCCAAAGGAGAGGGCCGGTGGTTTAAAGAAAAGTCTATTCCACCAGATCAAAATCTTTCTTGCCAAAGGGTTAATTCTTACAGGTTTCACCATCTTAACTATCTCATCTAAGTCCAAAAACTTCGCCCAAATATATATCTAATAAGACTTCAAGTCAAGTGGTGGTTTAGGGAATTCGATAGAGAAGAATAAAGTGCCCCAAGGAAGGGGTTTTCATCTTGGAGGCAAACCGAAAGAAACTAATATCGTCTTGATTGGCTGAAAGATTTGATTTATACCGCAACGCAAAAGGTGAAAAGGATTGCTCTATTTTGATACGAAGGTGTAGTATTTAATTACCAAGCTTCAGAGCACTCCGAAGAAGCTACCAATATCTTTCAAGTTCCCTTGTTTGATCTTTTTATATAAGTTCATCGTATCTGGCTCCGGTTCAATATCCAGATATCTTTTCAGGTTTTCCTGACATACCTTATACTGTTTGACAGCCGAGGTGCGATTTCCCAAAAGTGCGTATGAGACCATGAGCATGCGGTGAGCCTCTTCGTCGGTGGGATCAGATAAAAGAAGTGATTGAGTATGATGGATGCATTTTTCGTAATCAAATTTTTCTAAAGCCAGATGTGACAGTTTCCAAAAGACGGTTCTATATCTCTCTCGATACTCGTCCCTGGCTGTTTCCGCCCACCTTTCGTAGAAATCCTCCAGCAGATTGGAGGAAAAGAGTTCCGCTGCTTTCTGGTATTCCAGATCAGTTGGATGTAATTTTTCTTCTCTCTCGAAACTAAAGGCTTTGCCTAAATGAGACAAAAATTCGTGGACATCAGACCATACCTTTCCTTCCCAATTCAGGCGGTAAACACCTCGTTGGGAGATTATGTATTCAGACTTATCCTTTTCCAAAGCCTTTCTCAGATGTGAGAGGGTGACGTGAAAGGTGTTTCCCAAAGTCTGAGGATCTATTTCAGGCCAGATGGCATCTACCAGCTTGTCACGCGTAACACCGATCTTTTTGGGATCATTTACCACCAAATAAGCCAGAATCTGTTTGGCTTTGACAGAGCCCCATTCTTTAGGGGAAATTTCTTCAGATTCGTAAGGACGATAAATCCTCAGTCTTCCGAAGCAATAAATTCGGAGATGATCTATATAGTCCCCAGTCACTCCCACCAAAGCTTTGGTTTCGGGATATTCTTCAACTTCCTTTCTTGCCTCCATCTGCTTTAGTTTTTGGGTGATCTCTTGTAAGACCTGCTTTAATTCGTTTTCCAACCCATTCTCTTTTATTTCTTCTGCCAAAAGCTTGAGCCTTTTCTTAAATCCGAGATCAGCCAAGACTTTGCTGGCTTCTTTATACATCTCTTTGCTTTTTTGGATTTGTTCTTTTTTACCAGGATGTCCAACTTCTCTTGCCTTTTGAGCCAAACAGAGTCCCCAGTTGCTTAAAGTCTGCGCTAACTGGAATGGAGATTTTAAATCCTGGAAGATTTTTTTGCTCTCCTCAAAAAGTTTTTCTGCTTTTTCCCAATCTTTAAGCCTTGTATGGAATCTGGCTAAGGTTCTCTTAGTCATTCCTATTCCCAGCTTAGAGGATTGCTTAGTGGATATTTCCAATGCGCTCTGAAGGTAATGACTGGCTTTCTCGAAATCATTTAGTTTAAAATAAGCTTCTCCCAGACGTACCTGAACAAAAGGAAGGGCCTCTTTGGCGCCTATCTCCTCACAGAGTTTTACGCTTTTGTCCAAATAGATCAGGGCTTTTTCGACCTGCCCTTGAGAGAGGGAGGCAGATCCCAAGTTCTCCAAAGCTGAGACCATTCCTCGTCGATCTCCATATTGTTCTCTGATTTTCAGGCTTTTCTCAAAAAATCCAAGCGCCTCTTCCCATTCTCCCCTATCATTGTTCAGCACACCCAGATTGTTATAAAGGATTCCCTTCCAGCAAAGATTTCCTATCTCTCCGGCTAGCTTCAAACCCTTGTAATAATAATCGGAGGCTTGATCGTATAGTCCCAAATTCAGATGAATTACCCCCAGATTGGTATATATTGCCGAAAGCCGATATTTATTTTGAACTTTCAACTGGATTTCCAAACACTTATTGAAAAACTCGATGGCCTTTTCATATTCACCTTGGTTGCATGCCACCATCCCCATATTGTTATAGCTCTGTTCTATAAGAGGAAGATGTTTTTTCTTTTTGGATAACCCGATTCCCTTTTCTGACCATATGATGCACTGGTCGTAGTCTCCTTTCAAAAAGTGGGTCATGCCCAGACAATTACAGGTGGTAATAAATTCCTCATATTCCAAATCGGATAGGCATATCCGATTTTTCGATGGATTTGAGCTTCCTTAAAACGGGGAAGAAGGTTATGGGTTCTTCCTATTTTCAAGGCTTTTTGGTAAGATCGGATGGCCATATCTTGTTTGCCGAGTGCGGTTTCCACTTCTCCCAGGTTTTCCAAAACCTGGAAGAGCTTTCGATCTTTATCCTTGCTCGAAGGGCAAGATTCCAAAAATCCGATAGCCTGATCATAATATTGCTCCGCTTTGCTTTCCGAATATTGCTTTTGTGCCTTTAACCCAGCCTGAGTCAGAAAACTCACTGTTTTCTTCAGCGAAATTCCATCTTTCTTGCCGCGGCTATAATGATGGGCTAAATCCTCAACCCTCTGAAAGAGCTTTTCTTTGTTTTTCCCGCACTCTTTCTCCAGGATCAAAGCGATCCTGTGATGCATGTTTAGCTTAAACTCAGGATCAAGTTCTTGGTAGAGGTGCAAACGAATTATATGATGGGTGAAACGGTAAATCTCCTCCTCAGCATCCTTTTCGGACTGTTTCTGAAGTAAGTTTCTTATGATCAAATCCTCTTTGGTCCTTCTCAGACGAGTTGAAGAGATTTTCGAGATTTTTTGTAATGTTTGAAGGTCGAATTTGTCTCCCACCACTGCTGCTAAGCCCAATACCTTCCGAGATTCTTTGTCCAAGCCTTGCAGTCTTCGTTGAATCACGCTCTGGATGGTAGCCGGCTCCAAGATGTTTTCCACATATTCTCTTTTGATTTCCCAACGAGACTCAACTGGATCAAAAAAGAAAGCATTCTGTTCGATTCCTGCTCTTAAGGTTTCATGGATAAAGAGGGGATTACCGGCGGTGTAGCCTAAAAGCCACTTGAGGAAACTTTCCGACAGTTCCTGATTGAAAAAGGCTTCCACTAAACTTTTGACCTCTTCTGGAATCAGAGTGGAGAGTTTGATGCGACGGACCAACCTCTGATCCTCCAAGCCAGAAATCCAGTTGTCTGCAAAGGAGTCATGTTCCAGCCCTCTGGCCGTAGCGATAACCAAAATTGGAGCCTTCCGGAAGTTATGGACCAAGTATCTCAAAAGCTCAAAAGTATCAGGCTCCAGCCAGTGGAGATCCTCTATGTTTACAACCAGAGGCGAGCGATGCGATAATTTAAGAAAAAACAGAAGAAGCGTATCATAAAATCTCTGCTTCTCTTCCTTTGGGGGTAGGGGAGAGGTGGCAATGCGAGAGGTGTCAAAAGGGATATATTCCCTTAGTTCAGGAACTATTTTTTCCAAATTGACGATGGTCAGATTGTCCAAAAGCAGAGCTAAATATCGGGTATCATAATTTATAGAGGAGAAGTAGTTTCGGAACATCTCCGAAAATAGCCGGTAGGGGGAGATTTCCTTATGATAACCGTGACCTCTGATCACCGTGACTTCTTGGGACCTTATCGATTTCAAAAACTCTTCTGTCAATCTAGTCTTTCCTATTCCGGTTTCCCCTTCAATCAAAACGAAGCTTCCCTTGTTATCCCAGGCCAAATCGAAAAGCTCGCCCAGAAACTTAAGCTCTTTTTCCCTACCTACAAATAGGTCAAGTTTGTAATTGGAATAGTTTGAATTCACCACTTGCCCTATGAAAATTCAATTTTATTATCCTGGTCAAATCAAAATTACAAGCTTCGTTTTTATGATAAGGATTCGGTTTTTAAAAATCAATAAAAATCTTTGAACCCTAAGCCCAGTTTAAGCAAAGAGAAAAGATCAATACTCAGAGCTCTTAATTTCCAGATCTTCTCGAAAGTAATTGCTGCTCCATGTGTTTATGTTTTGCAATCCAGCACCTGACTTAAGCCAGCTGCTGGCTGTGTTTCTACCTCCCCCATCTCGCCTTTTCGAAAAATGAAAACGGAGGGATGTGGGGAGAGATCGCTCAAACTGGTAACCTCCTAAACTCGTTTCTGCCAGAGGCAAATCCGCACTCGGCGGAGAAATTCTGGTTCTTACGAAAAACTCGAGTAACTGAATCAGAGAATAACCCTAGTTTGTAATAGAATCAAAACCCATTTGAGGTTAATTTACAGCACATGAATTTTACTTGACTTTTTCTTGGCCATCGATTAGTTATTCAAAAAATTGAGATTTTCTCAACCAACGATGAACCATAAGGGTTTTTTATGACGATCATAACCAAATCATTCGGCATAAAGACCAAGGGTGACACAGATATTTTGGACATAACCCAACAGGTGGGGAAAGCCTTAAAAGAGACGCAACTGAAGAATGGTATTCTGAACGTGTTTGTGCCAGGATCAACTGCCGGGATAACCACCACCGAGTACGAACCAGGTTTACTTCAAGATCTTCCTGCAACTTTTGAGAAGTTGGTTCCCAAGACCGCTGAGTACAAACATAACTTAACCTGGGGAGACGGAAACGGATATGCACATGTGCGGGCCGCTTTGTTGAAATCCTTTTTTACCGTTCCCTTTGTGGATGGGGAGATGATACTGGGCACCTGGCAGCAGATCATCCTGATCGACTTCGACAATCGGCGAAGACAAAGGGAAATCGTGGTGCAGCTGATTGGAGAATAGGGTTCAATTAAAGTACCAGCAGGCAGTATCCAGTGGTCAATCTTCAGTTGCCAGTGTCCATATAGAGAGCAAGGGCCTGGTTGTTTTCTATTCCACATAAGGTTTGATTTATGAAAGAGATGAATTTCAAAACTTTGGAATGGACAGATGGCGAACTTAGGATTTTGGATCAGACTAAATTGCCTCTCCGGGTTGAGTATTTGGATTGCAAAAGTGTCGAACAGGTAGCAGAAGCCATTAAGGATTTGAACATCAGAGGAGCACCCGCTATTGGAATTGCAGCAGCATTCGGGGTGGTAGTGGGAATGCAAAATCGAAATTATAAGAGTTGGGAAGAATACCAAATCAGATTGAATGAAGTGGTTTCCATATTGGGAAACACTCGTCCTACTGCGGTCAATCTTTTTTGGGCCTTGGACAGGATGAAAAACGTGGTAGAAGTCAACAAAGAAAAGAGTTTTAAAGACCTTAACGAGCTTCTTCTGAAAGAATCTATTTCGATTCATGAAGAGGATAAGTTGATGTGCCAGAGGATTGGTGAGCACGGAGCAAGCTTGCTTAAGGAAGGGGATACGGTGTTAACTCACTGCAATGCGGGAGCATTAGCCACTGGAGGAATAGGCACGGCTCTGGGGATAATTTATACTGCACAAAACCAAGGCAAAAGGATCAAGGTTTTTGCGGACGAGACCAGGCCGGTTCTTCAAGGGGCAAGATTGACTGTATGGGAACTTCAGCAGGAAGGGGTGGATGTTACACTGATCTGCGATAATACTGCGGCATTCTTGATGAGGACGAAAAAGATAGATTGTGTGATCGTTGGAGCCGACCGGGTGGCGAAAAATGGCGATGTGGCCAACAAGATTGGGACCTACAACTTAGCAGTTTTAGCTAAAGCGCATGATACTCCTTTTTACGTGGCGGCTCCCACCTCCAGCTTTGATCCAGCCATTGAGAGTGGTGAGAAAATAAAGATAGAGGAAAGATCAAAAGATGAGGTAACCAATTGGTTTGGAAAGAGAATCGCACCTTCAGGCACGAAAGTCTGGTCTCCAGCCTTTGATGTCACCCCGGCTGAACTGATCACCGCTTATATTACCGAAGAAGGAATCAAAGAAGGTTTAAAGTTTAAAGTCTAAGATTCAAAATTCAAAATTCAAGGTTTCTCTGTTGGTGGGGGACATCTGGTCCTCTATCTTCCTTAACATTACGGACGAGGGCTTCTGTGGCGGACAAAGAGAAAATGAAGCTCCCTCTTCTCTTTGGGGAGAGGGATAGGGTGAGGGGGAAAAGCCAATACTAAGGAGGAATGTCGCCCCTCACCTCAATCCTCTCCCCAGTGGGGAGAGGAAGGAAAAAATGAAGAAGTGAGGTGATCTCATGCCTATCTATTCCCATTCCAGATTAGAAACCTATCAAAACTGTCCCCTACGGTTTAAATACTTATATGTCGAAAGAAAAGAAAAGTTGGTTCAGAGCATTGAGACCTTTTTGGGATCAAGAGTCCACGAGACTTTGGAAAAGCTTTATCGGGATTTAAAGTTCACCAAGGAGGATAGTCTAATCGAGCTTCTGGAGTATTATAGCTCTATCTGGGAAAAGAACTGGTTGGATTCCATAATGGTGGTGAAGAAGGAGTACCGACCCGAGCACTACAGAGACTTAGGTGTCAAGTGTATTACCGACTATTACCACCGCTACCATCCTTTCGATCAGGGACGGATTTTGGGTTTGGAAGAGAGAATCTTCATAAATTTGGATGGCTACAGAATTCAAGGAGTGATAGATAGGGTGGTCCAGAGAGAGGATGGGGTTTACGAAATCCATGATTACAAGACCTCAGGTCATCTTCCAGATCAAGCCACCTTGGATAAAGATAGACAATTGGCCTTGTATCAACTGGGATTACAGGATAGATGGAAAGATGTAAAAGAAGTGGAGTTAGTCTGGCACTTTTTGGTTTTTGACAAAGAGTTAAGATCTTCTCGTTCCAAAGAACAATTGGAACAGCTTAAAGAAAAAACAATAGAGTTGATAAATGAAATTGAGAGGGCAAAAAACAAGGATGATTTCCCTGCCAAGGAATCGGTCTTATGTGATTGGTGTGAATTCGGCGAACTGTGCCCTAATTTCAAACATCTCAGAAAAGTAGAAGATTTGCCGAAAGATGAGTTTTTGGCTGAAGATGGGGTCCAACTGGCGAACAAATATGTCGAATTGTCGGAAAGAAAAAGAGAAGCGGAAACAAATTTAGAAAAGATCAAAGAAGCCATATTTTCTCTCGCTCTTAAGGAGAATCTGCAAACAATCAGAGGCAGTGACCACAAATTGAAGATAAAAATCGAACAGAGAGAAGATGTTCCCAATAAGAGTCAGGAAGTAAGAGCAAAATTGGAGGATCTGATTAGAAGAGTTGGGCGATGGAATGAAGTCTCCGAATTAGATCGTTATGCTCTCTTGCGAAAACTGAAATCTCAGGACTGGGATCGAAAAACAATCGAAGAAATTCAAAGATATTTGATAACCAAAGAAGATAGAAGAATCTATTCCTCTAAACTGCGCCCCCAAGACTCAAAGTGAAATGAGCCATTCAACAAATGCAGGATGGTGAGCTTGCCTTGAACCATATGGTTCAGGACTTGTCGAACCACTACCCAATAGTTAAAGTTCAAAAACCGTATTTCGTATAAAAGACTGAGTAAGTTCCATTTGAAGGTCTTTTTAAAGGATAAAGAAGTAAATTATGCCACCCGTAGGAAAAATCCGAAAAAGATCGAAAGTAGTAATTGTCAAAAGCCCGAATGTGATAAGTCCATCGGGAAAAGTACACCGAACTCTTTTGTCTGATATGGTGAGAAGCGGACTTTGTAAATTAACCTCCGAATCAAGAGCCGAAGATGCCATCCGACATTTTTTCTCACCCCAAGACCAGGTGGGAATGAAGGTGAATTGTCTGGCCGGTAAGATGGCATCCACTCATCCCCAGGTGGCTTTGATCTGTGCTGATTTGTTAAGAGATAGCGGGATCAAGGGGAAGAATCTCGTCATCTGGGACCGGTCGGAAAGGGAGTTGAAAGAGGTGGGATTTCCATTGAATTTTAATGGAGGTGAGTTTCGCTGTTTTGGCACTGATAGCAAGGGCGTGGGGTATTCCCGTAATTTAATCAATCACATGAACATTGGAAGCCTTTTGAGCCGGGTGGTGGACGAGTATACTGATGTCCAGTTAAATCTTCCAGTCTTAAAGGATCACAACCTCTCTGGAGTAACATGTTCCTTAAAGAATTTCTTCGGAGCAATACACAACCCTAATAAATATCACGATTATGGCTGCGATCCTTTTATTGCCGACTTGAACACATTACCTCAGATAAGAAATCAGCAGAAGTTGGTGATCTGTGATGCCTTGAGGGTTCAGTATAATGGAGGACCTTCCTATCATCCTCAATGGGCGGAATATTTCGGTGGAATAATAATAAGTGACGATCCGGTGGCAGTCGATTTTGTGGGTTATCAGATAATAGATAAGATCCGAGCTGAGCATAACCTGCCTGACTTAGAGAAAGCAGGCAGAAAACCGAAACATATTTTCACTTCGGCTGATGAAAAACATAATCTGGGGAAGGCAAAATTAGAACAGATCGATCTGATTGAGATAGTGTTGTGAGAGCTGAGATTTACAAGTTAATATAAACGCATTAGACGAACTGTCATTGCGAGCGTAGCGAAGCAATCTAATACAGAAAGAGATTGCCACGCAATAACAATGTAAAAAGATTTAGTGTGTTTAGATTGGATTCCCAACAGATTAAGGGATTAAGAAGATGGTGGAATTAAATCGAAGAAGCTTTATAAAGTGTTCTTTGGCCGCAACCGGCGGGATATTACTCCCCAATGTTTTACCAGGTGAGTCCTTACTTGGTCCAAATGCAGACGCATCTCCTTTACCTTCTCCTGCTGGTCTTTCCTGGGTGGAGGCAAAGTATTATAAAAAGCTTGAGCATAAAGAGATCGAATGCGAGCTTTGTCCCAGAAAATGCAAGGTGGGAGACAGAGAAAGGGGATACTGCGGATGCCGCGAAAATCAAGAAGGAGTTTATTACACCTTGGTTCATTCATACGCCTGTTCGGCCAACGTTGATCCCATCGAAAAGAAACCCCTCTTTCATTTTCTGCCGGGGACCAAAGCCTTTTCCATTGCCACTGCCGGCTGCAATATGAATTGCAAATTCTGTCAGAACTGGGAGATCTCACAGGTTAGACCTGAGCAGGTGAGGAACATATATCTGCCACCCGAGGAGGTGGCAGCCTACGCCCAGCAAAGCGGAAGCAAATCCATTGCCTATACCTACTCTGAGCCAATCGTGTTTTATGAGTATATGTTAGATACAGCAATAGCGGGGCGAAAAAAGGGAATCAAAAGCGTGGTCATCACCGCAGGATATATCAATCACGATCCATGGATGGAGCTGATAAGAGAGGTGGATGCCATCAAGGTCGATTTCAAGGCTTTTACTGAAAAATTCTATGAGGATATCTGTCATGCGAAACTCAAGCCGGTTATGGATGCTCTGTTGGATTTAAGCAAATCCGGAATATGGTATGAGTTAGTTTACTTGGTGGTTCCCACCTTAAATGACGATATGAAGAATATAAGAGAGATGTGTAAATGGATGGTAGGGGATTTGGGTAAGGATGTGCCGCTTCATTTCACCCGCTTCCATCCCATGTATCTTTTGAAAAATCTACCTCCCACTCCGGTCTCCAGCCTGGAAAGAGCCAGGGAGATCGCCTTGGAGGAGGGAATGAATTTCGTTTATGTGGGAAATGTCCCAGGACACTTAGGGGAGCACACTTACTGCCCTGAATGCAGACAGATTGTGGTGGGAAGGATTGGATACACCATCACCCAGATGAATTTGAAAAATGGAAAGTGTAAATTCTGTCAAAATCCCATACCTGGAGTTTGGAGCTAAATCAGTTCACGGTTTTTAGTTGATAATCTGTGATTCAAAGTTGCCCAGTTCTGCCAATGTAAGGACTGGGCATAAGTTTATCCCATGCATGCTTACATGAAAATAGAAGAGAGAAATCCTCTTTTTAGTTTGAGGATTTTCTTTAAAATTGTGGCTAATACGCGGGCTCATGTTTTATAATCCAGCACCTAACTTAAGTTAGGTGCTGGCTGTGTTTCTTCCTCTCCCTCTTCCCTCTTTGGCGGGATGAAGCGGGAGACTGGGGGGTGTTAAAGAATGAAAACCTCATAAACTCTTTAGAATTGGACTCCTTATGAAGAATCTCAGCAACCGAAGCGAAGAAGAGCCTGACTTGAAAATGTCTGCTGACAAACTTCGTTTCCTTCTTTCTGCCGTCATTTTGGGCTTCACTTGCATGACCTCTCAGATTGTACTGTTCAGGGAGATGATGATTACCTTTTATGGTAACGAATTATCCTTTGGAGTGATGCTTTTTGTGTGGCTTTTCTGGGGAGGAGTGGGAGCCTTTTGCGGAAACAAAATTACTAAATCAAATCCTAAGAGTCTTTCCTTTTGCTATCTTTCGATCTCCGCTTTGGCTCTTTTAACCGTCATTGCGGTAAGGCATTCTAAGCTGATTTTGGGAACTGCTCCGGCTGAGATAGTCGGATTTTTTCCTATGCTTTTATTCTCTTTTTTGGGGATGTCTCTTTTCTGTTTCCTTTTGGGAATAACTTTCGTTTTGAATTCAAAATCTTGGGAATTTGACCAGAGCTTGGTATTTTTGGTTAACCGAGTTTATTTATGGGAATCTCTGGGAACGGGTTTAGGCGGATTTTTCACCACCTTTATTTTAATTCCCCATCTTTCGAATTTTCAAATCACAGTTATTCTGTTTTCTTTGAATCTTCTATCCTTTGCTTACCTTTTAAGCAAAGGTTTGAAAAAGGCCATAAAAGCTGCTGTCTGGGTTCTTGCAATTCTGGTGATCATCGGCTTCAAGGGAGTCGGATTGGACAGTAAACTTGATCATTTTTCTTTAGGCAAGATATGGAAAGGCCTGCCTCTGATCCATTCCGAGGATACAAAATACGGAAACGTAGCCGTGGTAAAGAAGCATGAGCAGATCACCTTCTACGAGAATGGACTTATGCTCTTTTCATATCCGGATGAATATTCTTCTGAGGAAGCGGTGCACTTCGTCCTTTTAGAACATCCTAACCCCAAGAGACTTCTTCTGATCGGGGGTGGACTGGGCGGAGCTGTAACCCAGGCTTTGAAACATAAGAATCTGAGAATTGACTTGGTGGAGCTTGATCCCAGATTGGTTAACATGGGAAAAATCTATTTGCCTGAAGAGGAGGTAAGGTCCTTAGAAAATCCTTTGGTCAGGATCCATTTTAAAGACGGAAGACTTTTTGTGAAAGAAAGATTGAAAGAAAAATCCAAGCCCTATGATGTGATAATCGTGAATCTTCCCGATCCCCATACTGCCCAGCTTTGTCGTTTCTTCACTTTTGAATTCTTTAAGATGATAAGATCAATTTTGAACGAAGGGGGAATTTTTTCCTTCCCGGTCACTTCAGCAGAGAATTATATCAGCGAAGAGCTTGGGCTTTATCTTTCTGCCTTGTATCGGACTTTGAGATTAACCTTCCCAGAGGTGGTCGTCCTCCCCGGGTCCAATAACATCTTTTTAGCCTCCCCAAAGCAGGATGTACTCTTCGATAGTTGGCAAAAATTCGTTAAGCGCATCAAGGGAAGAGGAATTTCTACGAAGTTCGTAAACGAACATTTTCTTCCGGATCGACTTTCTCCAATAAGGATTGATTATCTCAGGAATTCTATTTACGGCGAGACTTGGCCCCGAACTCAGGCCGAGGGAGCAAGTCGAACCATCACCTCAGACAAGAGTCGCATAAACTCCGATTTGAAACCCATCTCGTACTTCTACAATACCATCCTGTGGAGCAAACAGTTCCAATCCATAGAAAAACCTGTTTTTTTGTTTTTGTCTAAGATTAAACCTTTCTGGTTTGTAGGGGTAATGGCCATAATTTTTATCCTCGGCTTTCTTTTATGTTCTGCTGGTAGATCGAGACTATCCAGCTTAGCTCTGTCTGCCATATTCATGGCCGGCTTTACCAGCATATTTCTGGAGATAATCATAGTTCTATCCTTTCAGATCTTCTATGGCTATATCTATTCAAAAATAGGATTGATCTTGACTTTGTTTATGTTAGGCTTAGCTCTGGGAGCATTTCTGATCCAAAAAAGAGCAAGTCAAAAAAGGATCAATTTCGGAAACTTGATTCGGATTCAGCTCTTTCAGGTGATTTTGGTATCTTTGCTTTTGTCTCTGATTCTTTATTTCTCTAAAGTCTCTCCGCCTGAGTTTGTGGTTGAATTCTTTCTACTTTTGTTTATAACCCTTTCAGGGATAATTGGAGGAATGGAATTCACATTAGCCAATCATCTTTTCTTGGAAAAAAAGACCACCAAGAAAGCCGGGACCGGTTATTCCATCGATCTTTTGGGATCTTCTTTAAGCTCAATTTTGGCTGCAGCCATCTTGATCCCCCTTCTGGGAATCCCAATTACCCTTATCATGATACTGCTCCTGAACTTCATCTGCCTTTTCTTTCTTTTCGCACAAAGGAGAGTGACTTAGAGCTAATTATTAAGAGAATTTGGTAATCCGTTGCGATTCAGTTAATTGGGCGCACCTTTGTATTTGACTGCCTTCTCGTTTCTCAATTCTATCAGGTGATTGCGAAAAATACTCAAACTAGAATTGAAACAAAATCGAACAGCACCTTGTATAAAACAGAGGTGTATCAAAGGAAGGCAAATCAGCAGCGCACAAACGAACTTTAAACATAATCAGCAACCTGTCAGTCAGAGAGTTAGGTGAGGGCAGTCTATGAAAGAATTTGCACATAATGCGAAAGAGATTTAAGCAGGTAGGAGAAAATTTTCAATAAACTCCCTTTTTCGCAAAGACTACACCGCTGTTGTGTTGATTGATCTCAGTAATAATTCATTGCATATAAGGCAGTTATGTTTGTCTTGAATTACTCACACTTTCCAAAAGTCCACTGACAGAGTTCTCTTCTTAATTTCTGTCCTGTGGCATCTGCTTTGCTTGTAAGTAAATATGGAGTACTGCTAATCCTGGGTGTAGAAAGAATAGGAAGGTTTTATTGTTGACAAAACTCAGTTTTTTTATTAAATTATAAGTTAGAAGGTAATTTCAGATTTGGAGGTAGAACATGAAAGGGGAAAGAAAATATGGTGTGATAGCGGTTGCTCTGGCTTTGGTTTCAGTGGCGATAATTTGGGTGGTGGGTTTAGGGGAGGCAACCGAGGAGGTTGTAACCCAAGAAGAATTAGAGAAGAGCATTTATAGTTATGTTAAGCTTTTTGATGCGGTGGCTTTTAACGTAAATCGTGACTACGTGGATACGCTTGATCCCGAGGAGTTGATCAAGGCGGGAATTAAGGGAATGATGGGTGCTTTGGATCCCTTCTCAGTGCTGCAGGATGTTAAAGCACATGATCGCTTGATGGAGATGACCGAGGGGAAATATGAGGGGCTGGGGATGGCCATAGGCAAAAGAAATGACGTGATAACTGTGATTTCTCCCATCGAAGGGACACCTGCCTATCGGATGGGATTAAAAGCGGGGGATCAAATAATCCAAATAGATGATAAGCCCACGGAAGGAATGAGCACGGAAGAAGCATCAAAGTTGATGAGGGGAGAGAGGGGAACCACCGTAACTTTGAAGATAGAAAGGGAAGGGGTCAAGGAGTTTTTGGAGTATACAATTGAAAGGGCAATAATCGAGTTGAAAAACGTTCCCTACTATGGGGTAATGGATGGTGGAATCGGATATGTGAGACTATCCAAATTCTCCAAGGAGTCAGGGGAAGAATTAAGAGACGCCATAAAGGATCTCAAGACCAAAAACATCAAAGGCTTGATCTTGGATTTAAGGAGCAACGGTGGGGGTCTTTTGGATCAGGCCGTTGAGACGGCGAATCTGTTCTTAGGTGAGGATAAGCTCATTGTTTATACTCAAGGTCGGTCGGATATAAAGAGGGAGTATTTTGCAAGAGGCAAACCGGTATATGGGGAAGGTCACTTAGCCATTTTGGTCAACGAGGGAACTGCCTCCGCATCTGAGATAGTCTCCGGTGCTGTACAGGATTGGGATAGAGGAGTAATAATAGGAAACAACACATTCGGCAAGGGATTGGTGCAACGGGTGATTCAAAGGAATTTGCCGCCTGATTATTTCCTTAAACTTACTGTGGCTAAATACTACGTTCCCAGCGGCAGATGTATCCAAAAGCCGGAAATGGAAAGACCTTCATCTCAAGAGCCAGAAGAAGGATCAGACAGCCTGGTGGTTTCAAAAAGAGAGATTTTTTATACCAAAGGTGGAAGGGAGGTTTATGGTGGTGGAGGAATCGTCCCGGATGTAGAGATAGAGAGGGAAAAATACAGGCCAATCGAATATAATTTGGAGAGAAAGTCCATGTTTTTTGACTTTGCCGTCTCGTATATAGCAGAACATCCGAATATCCCTAAGAATTTCGAGGTCGATGATCAGGTTATCGCTGAGTTCAAACAATTTCTGAAGGAGAAAGATTTCACCTACAAATCGGCTCTGGAACTGGACTTGGATACCCTAAGAAGGCATATCGAGGATCAAGAAAACTCTGAGGTATTTGCAAAGGTTTTGAAAGACATGGAGGATCTCATCCAGGAGGAGAAGGAACAGGAGTTTGATCAAAGCATTGGGTATATTAAAAAGTCGATTAAAAGAGACATCTTGAATAACCTTTATGGCGAAAAAGCTTATTACGAGGAACTCATCTTAAAGACCGATCCGGCTATCCAGAAAGCCTTTGAGATTTTAACCAATCAGGAGGAGTATTCTAAAATCGTGTCCTATTCCGGCCCATAGGAGAAAGACAAGAAAAGCAAAAAGTCCGTTTCCATCGAGAGATAGTTACAGCTTAAATATAAAAAAAGCCTTTTTGAAATGCCCCACGCTTCTGAGCTTGGGGCAGATTTTTATCTAACACAAAAGCAATAAATAAGTTTACATACCCCTCACCTCCGCCGGAGGCGTATCCCTGCCTGTCCGGCAGGCCCGCCCAAGGCGAGCACAGTTTTCGAAACGACCTCTCCCATAAGGGGAGACGGTTCGAGTGCCCTTCGGTCCTGCCTCGCACTGATCCCGCCTTTGGCGGCAGAAGTGAACCTGTCCAAGGAGGAGGCTTGATAAAATTTTCCCTTCCTTGACGCTCGGTTCTGCATTTCGTTTTGAGACTCGATGTTGAAGGAAGACTCAGTGTCGAAGGATGGAAGGGGTTGAGGGGAAGGTGAGGTCATCTCTATTTCACCCCCACCCTCACCCATCAAGGGGACGGATCATGGGGCACTGATCTTTTCCATTACTTGTGCGAACTTCAATAATTCGCTTGCCATTGCATTAAGGGCTTGTTGATAATTCTGCGGGTATAGTTTTTCCCTGATTCCAGTCCCGGCAGAGGCCTGGCTTTTCGGACGAAACCGCTTCTTTTGCCCTCTATAATTATTTCTGCATTTGATCGCTCGAAGACAGTCCTAATTCGCTTGACAGTGGGATAAGAATTGTTTAATTAAGTATAGCTTTTAGCCGAGGATCTGGTGAGAAATCAGAATGACCTTGCGTTTTAGCACAAAGACGATTTTTTCAATCTTGATTTTCATTACTCTATTAGGATGCCAGAAGATGAGTGAACAAGATTCCATGAGGCCTTCACCTGTGACCAAAGTGGTTGTGGATAATGGAATGACCGTTTTGGTCAAAGAAATTCATTCTGCTCCGGTGGTGGCTATCGATACTTGGGTGAATGTCGGTTATTTCGATGAGCCGGACAGCTTGACCGGAATATCGCATCTTTTGGAGCACATGTTTTTCAAAGGGACTAAAAAAAGAAAGGTGGGGCAATTGCGGGAGGAGACCAGAAAGTTAGGCGGGTATCTCAATGGAGGAACCATTTACGAATACACGCATTACTACACCGTACTTCCCCAAAGATTCGCCGACCAGGGGCTGGAGCTTCAATCTGATGTTCTGCTCAACTCGGTCATCGATTCAGCGGAGTTGGAGAAAGAAAAGAAGGTGGTGATCCAAGAGATCAAAAGAAAGCTGGACAGTCCCGATGCCTTAGCCTGGGAGAAACTGATGGAGCTTGCTTTCAAGAAGCATCCCATCCGAAGATGGAGGATGGGAACCCAGGAGCAAAACGCAAACTTCAGCACGAAGGACTTGAAAAATCATTATCTAAGTTTCTATCGACCCGACAACATTATCCTTTCCATCGTAGGTGACATAAAAACCGAAGAGATTTTGAAAGCGGTGAAAGACTATTATGGCGATTTCGCAAGAGAAAGCACAGAAAAGAAACCTATTCCCGCAGAACCGGCACAGAAGGAATTTCGATATCTCCAGATGAAGGGAGACATCACACAGACCTATCTTAAAATCGGATTTCATATACCCAAGAGATTGGATCAAGACTTTTTCGCTTTGGATGTGTTATCGCATATCTTGGGACATGGCCGAAGCTCTCGGCTCAGCCAGGTTTTAAAGGAAAGGGAAAAATTGGTTAGTTCCATAGAATCTGAAGCTTTCGGTCTGAAGGACATGGGCGTCTTTATAGTCGAAGCAGAGCTTGAAGCCGAAGATCTTCGGAAAGCGGAGGCTGCAATTTTCGGAGAGATTGAAAGGTTAAAGGTTTCGAACGTTTCTGATTTCGAACTGACCAAAGCCAAAAACGTAATCAAATTCTCATATCTTTCTTCAATTGAAACCGTAAGGGAATATGCAGAGAATTTGGCTTTTTACGAATCCTATGGTGATTTTCGCTTAGCCGAAAAGTACCTGGAAAATGTAGAGAAGGTTACCAAAGAGGATATAAAGAGAGTGGCTTCTTTATATCTTACCTTAGAGGGTGCAAGCTTATTGGAATACAGACCTAACCGGGATTTCGACGAGAGGACGACTGTTGCCACGATAAAGGATGTGATCAAGGAAGGTTTGGCCAAAGGGGTAGAGGAGGTGGAGGGGGAGGAATTGGCATTTGTGAAATCGGATCAGAAGAAAACCGATATTTCATTGAAGGAAAAAGAAGCTAGAAGGGAAAAACTTTCTTGTGGGGCAACTTTGATTGCTAAGGAGAATCACTTTTTGCCTTTGGTCTCTCTGGGCGTTTATTTCAAAGGGGGGCAGATTTGTGAGTCCGAGGGAAATTGCGGAATAACCCAGCTTACCCTGAGAACCAGCTTAAAAGGGACCCAAAATAGAAGTGCTTTCGAGATCTCCAACCTTATGGAGATGTTGGGAGGTTCTGTTGAACTAGAGATAAAAGCTGATTATTTCGGCTACCAGACAAAGCTTTTATCCCAAAATTTGGCAGATGGTTTGAGAATAATGTCAGATGTGATTCAAAACCCGATCTTTGAGCAGGAAGAATTGGAAAAGGAGAAAGACATACTTTTGGCAGAGATTCAAAAAAACAAAGACAGCATGAGAGATTATCCCATCGATCTTTTTTATCAAGCCATCTTTCCTCATCACCCCTATGGTTTAAACAGCTTGGGTGAACCCAAGGCTCTGAATGGATTAACCAGAGCAGAGATTGTGGATTGGTATGATAGATTTTTTGTTTCCAACAATATGTTAATTGTGGCAGTAGGTGATTTTGATTCAGAGAAGTTAAAGGAAGAGCTAAACCAAGAGTTTAGCGATTTTAAGAAAAGAGAGATTCCGGCTCCTGAAATAATTGAGGTCAAAAGAAGGGAAAGTATGCTGGCCGAGGATCGAGCCAAGGCTCAGACAGCTCAGGCTCTGGGATTTGTTACCTGCTCATATCAGGATGATGATCTTTACCCGCTTAAGGTTCTTCAGGCCATCGCATCGGGAAGTGGGGGCAGATTTTTCACCGAACTCAGAGACAAAAGGAGTTTGGCTTATACAGTGTATGGGTACAACGATGCTTGGGGAAAAGCCGGAGTCTTTTACGCTTATATTGCCACTTCTCCTGAAAAAGAAGAGGCAGCAAGGGAAGGGCTTTTAAATGAATTTTCCAAATTCAAGACCACTCCGGTGGATGAGGATGAGCTTGAGACCGCTAAAAGATATATCACTGGAATGTATCAGATACATTTGGAAACCAGTTCCGCTCTGGTCAAGCAATATGCAAAAGCTGAACTTTTAGGAAGAAGAATAGAAGAGGTAGAGGAATATCCTCAAAAAATAAACCAGGTGACCGAAGAACAAATAATGGAGGTAGCCAACAGGTATTTGGACCAGAAAAGCCTGGCTGTGGGAGTTATAAGGGGAAGAGAATGAAAGGCTATTGCCTGAGGGGTCGAGTCCCCCATCTACCAGCTGAATTGACTTTCAAAAATAAAAAAAATTGGGAAAGGAAAAAGAAGAGAGGAAATGCAAGGCAACAAGAAAAAGGAAAACAAGAAAAATCGCAAGAGCCTGCCCACCGGGTTCATCTACCATTCGGATTACCTAAAACATAACGCCGAGCAAATTCATCCTGAGAATAAAGAAAGGCTTTCCAAACTGGTAGAACATCTGGAGAAAAATGGATTTTTGTCAAAACTCAAAAAGGTCGAGCCCTATATTCCCTCCATTAAATGGCTGGAGAAGGTACACACACCTGAATACGTTAGAAAGATAGAGGAGGTGTGTCGAAATGGGGGAGCCATGTTGGATCCAGATACACCGGTGGGTCCGGAGTCTTATCAGATAGCCTTGTTGGCTGTAGGAGGGGTAATGGCGGCAGTGGATGCGGTGATGAACAAAGAAGTCAAAAACGCTTTCTGTGCCCTAAGACCCCCGGGACACCATGCTGAAAAGGATAAAGCTATGGGCTTCTGCATTTTCAATAACGTGGCGGTTGCCTCCAGATATGTGCAAAACAAGTATCGAATGAAAAAAGTCTTAATCATAGATTGGGATGTGCATCACGGTAACGGGACTCAGAATATCTTCTGGACCGATCCTTCCGTCTTTTACGTAAGCGTGCATCAATTTCCTTTCTATCCCGGTTCCGGAAGCGAAAACGAGGTGGGGGAGGGAGAAGGCAACGGATTCACCTTCAATCTGCCTATGTTTGCAGGATCGGGAGATGTGGAGTATGTGGAGGCATTTGAGAACATAATCTATCCTTCAGCTGTCAAATTCGATCCAGATTTTGTCTTCATCTCCGCAGGCTTCGATGCCCATGAGAATGACCCTTTGGCGCAGATCAATCTAACAGAGGAAGGATATAAAAGGATGACCGAGGTGGTGACCAGACTGGCAGACAGGTGTTGTGATAACCGATTGGTCTCAGTCTTGGAGGGAGGTTATAATTCTCATTCCTTAGCTTTCTCTGTGGAAGAACATCTTTTGGCTTTGATGAATCAGAAGAGTAAATGAGATATCGATTTCAAAAAGCCTCCTTGTGATTATCCTTGACACGATCAAAGCATCTCAAGAACATGAAAATTGCCCGCTTCCTTCATAATGGAAAATCTCTTTATGGAATGGTGGACCAAAAGATTCACCCTATCGAGGGGGATATCTTTGGTGAGTTTCAAATTGGGCAGGAGGGTTATGACCCAGAAAAGATAAAACTTTTATCCCCTTGCCAACCATCCAAAGTAATTCTGGTGGGATTAAATTACTTGGACCATGTTAAAGAAAGTCAGTCCTCCAATGTGGTTCCTGAGGAGCCTGTTCTTTTCATGAAGCCCTCGACTTCGGTTATTGGACCAGAAGAGGTCATCTCCTATCCCGAAGAGGTGGAAAGGCTGGATTTCGAGGCAGAACTGGCGGTGGTGATCAAGGATAAATGCAAAAACCTCTCACCTTCCTCGGTTCCAGAGCATATATTGGGATTTACCTGTTTAAACGATGTTACTGCCCGGAATCTTCAGAAGAAGGATGTCCAATGGACCAGAGCCAAATCCTTTGATACCTTCTGTCCGTTGGGACCTTTTATCGTGGATAAGATAGATTTGAACAACTCAAAAATTGAATCTTACTTAAACAGTAAGCTGCGTCAATCCTCCAATACCAACCAGATGATATTCAGCGTGGAAAGAATCGTCAGCTTAGTATCACAGGTAATGACTCTGCTCCCTGGGGATGTGATCTCCACCGGAACCCCCGCTGGAGTAGGACCCATGCAGCCGGGCGACACGGTTGAGATATTTATAGAAAACATCGGGACTCTGAGAAATTACGTGAAGAGGGTTTGATCTAAATATGCGCCATTTCTTCAGACACCAGAAACTTCGTTTTTCTCAGTTTACTTAATCCCGCGCAAAATCGCATAAAGAAACTCACCCCAAACCTCTCTCATTAAATGAGAAGAGGACAAAGGGGTGAGGTTAAAAATCACATTCATGAATGCCTGTATGTTAGTTAAGTTCAGCTCCGCCCCAAAATTACAAATCTTGTTTTGTAAGCTTACCCTGATTCTTTTCTTTTGTTTCTTTCCTTTATCTTTTATTTCTCTTTCTTTCGGAGAACATGCCCCTGAGATTGCTTCCTACAAAATAGAAGTTAAACTGGACACCGAGAACAAAAAGCTTCTGGGTAACGAGATTCTAATTTTCAGGAACATTTCCAATAAAAAAATTGATACCCTCTTTCTTCATCTCTATCCCAATGCCTTCCAGAGCGACACCACCATCTTCATGAAAGAATCTCTCTATCCCGACAGAATCAAGAAAAAAGAGAAATATAGAGGTTATGTGGAGATCAAGAAAATCAAAGTAAATTCCGGATATGATCTAACCAAAGAGAAGATCATCGATGAGACCATAATGAAATTGCCTCTTCAGAAGCCCTTAACTCCAGGAAAGACAATCAGCCTGGAAGTCGAGTTTATGGTGAAACTTCCTCAAGTCCTGGCTCGCATGGGCTATTCGGGAAACACTTTCGTGATCGGACAATGGTTTCCCAAGATGGCGGTCTTAGAGGAGGATGGAGGCTGGAATGCGCATCCGTATCATGCAAATGCTGAATTTTTTGCGGACTTTGGAACCTATGACGTCTCCATTACGGTCCCTTTGGAATATGTGGTAGGTGCCAGCGGATATTTGCAGGAAGAAAGGATGAATCAGGATTCCACCAAGACTCTGGTTTATCGTGCCGAGGACGTGCACGACTTTGCCTGGGTGGCAGATCCGGATTATCTTATTGCCGAAAGAGCGGTGGATGAAGTTGAGCTGGTTTTCCTTTACCAGTCTGAAAATAAGAAAAAGGTAGAAAGGATTATGGATGCGGCAGAGTTTGCCTTGAAGTATTACGGTTCTGTTTTTGGAGAATATCACTATAGTAGATTTGTGATGGCAGATGCTAATGTAGGCTTTGGCGGTGGAGCTATGGAGTATCCAACGTTTATCACCATCTCTCCATCTAAACTCTTTACAGAAAAAATAAAACTGGATGAGATGATAATCTTTCATGAAATCGCTCATCAATGGTGGTATGGGATGGTGGCCTCCAACGAATTTGAGGAAGCCTGGCTGGATGAGGGATTTGCAGTTTATTCCCAAAGAAAAGCTTTGGAAGAGAGGTTCGGCAAAACGGGTAATCTGGTGGATCTCTGGGGAATAGAGATTGGAGATCAGGATCTGGCAAAATTTGGCTACCTATTGGATCCGCAAAGCGACATACCAGTCAAGAATTCATGGGAATTCCAGGATTACTTAAGCTATCGGGCAAATGTCTATTATAAAGCCTCCCTTTTCCTTGAAACTTTAGAGAACCTGTTAGGTCAAGAAAAAATGAAGAAGCTTTTGAGAGAGTACTTTCTAAGATACAAATTCAAGCATCCTAAGACAGAGGATTTTATCCAGCTTGTTGCAGAAATTGGCGGAGATGATCTGGACCCATTCTTCTTTCAATTCCTTTTTGAAACCGGGATTTGCGATTATCAGGTGGCCAGTGTAAAAAGCACGCCTTTGAAAAAGGAAAACGAACAACAAATCTATCAGAGTGAAGTCTTGCTAAAGCGATCAGGAGAGGCAAAAATCCCGGTGGAGGTCTTAATTGAGTTGGAGGATGGAAAAAGGATAGAAAAGATTTGGGACGGCAAAAGAAGATGGTATAGAATAGAGTTGGAAACCAAATCCCGGATAGAATCAGTCATGGTTGATCCGGAAAATAAGATAGTTTTAGACATCGACGTGAACAATAACAGCCTAACCACGAAATCTCAGGATTCGGTGATCTTTAAACTCTGCAGTCAATACCTTTTCTTGATGCAGACATTTATTCAATGGATAACGTCTTTTTGAGGAAAGCAGTGGACAAGCTTGGTTGTCCGGATTGAGTGGACTGTTTCTCAGATAATTATAAAAATATCAAAAACACAATTGTCATGCTGAGCGGAGCCTCGCCTAAGGCGGGCGAAGCGAAGCATCTGGTTTTTGTACGCTCCGACTGGACGTTACCATCCCGCCAGGAGGTAAGATGGATGGCAATCACAAGGATTGATACACTGATCCGTCCGAGAGCGGCCAATAATGCATTTTGTTCAGACTCAAGCTGAAAAATCACTATTTTTTGGATGAGGCACTAAAATGATTAAGATGATCAAACAGGCAAAATTTGGCCTTTGCGAAAATAAAAACTTAAAATATAAAGGAGAGGAACGATGACCAGAAACGATACCAAGAAGGCTTATGAAAAGCTTTTGAGCTTGACCAGCGAAGCCTACCTTCTGAGGTCCTGTATGGCCATTTTGGCTTCCCAAAGGAGGTTCAGAACACCGTGCCAACCAGCTTGCGCTTCTGGCAGGCATGGTGCATGATAAGATTACCAGTCCTGAAATTGGCGATCTTCTTAAACAGCTGGAGGGGAGTCCCTACCTGAGCGAGGAAGATACTTTTGAGGCGGCGAATGTCAGGGAGATCAAACATTTTTATGACAAGACGACAAAGATTCCAAAATCTTTGGTGGAGGAACTTGCCCGTGTCACCTCCATGGCCCACGGTGTTTGGGTGGAAGCCCGAAAGAAATCAGATTTTTCTTTGTTTTTGCCGCACTTGAAAAAGATCATCAAATTGAAGCATGATCAAGCTGAAGCAGTGGGATACGAAAAGGATCCTTATGATGCACTATTGGACGATTTTGAACCGGGCGCCACGATAGATGGAGTCTCCGAGGTCTTCACAAAATTTCGCCAGGAATTGGTTGATCTGGTGGCAGCCATCGTAGATTCGGGAAAATGTCCGGACACTTCTATTCTTCGGAAAGATTATCCGGTTGACCGTCAAGAAAGTTTTGCAAAAGAGGCGGCAAAAGCGATAGGTTATGATTTCGATAAAGGTCGGCTGGATGTCACCGCTCATCCCTTCTGCACCGGCATAGGACCGGGTGATGTCCGCATCACCGCTCGTTACAATCCCAAGTATTTTGGAGATGCTTTTTTTGGCATCCTTCATGAAGCCGGACACGGCATTTATGAACAGGGATTGGATCCTAAACGTTATGGTACCCCGGGTGGAGATTCAGTGTCGTTGGGAATTCATGAATCCCAGTCCAGGATGTGGGAGAACCTGGTGGGACGCTCGAAATCATTCTGGAAGTATTTCTTCCCTCGCGCCCAAAAGATTTATCCAGAGGTTTTGGAAAAAGTAAAATTGGATGATTTCTATTTAGCCATAAATGAAGTCAAACCATCATTTATTCGAGTGAAAGCTGATGAGGTTACCTATAACTTGCATATTCTCCTGCGTTTTGAAATCGAGCAGGCGTTTTTCAAGGGTGACCTAAAACCTGAAGAGATTCCTGGCGTCTGGAACGAAAAATTCAAAAGCTACTTTCACATCACTCCTCCGAACGATGCCCAGGGTTGCCTCCAGGATGTGCATTGGAGCGCCGGATATATTGGTTATTTTCCTACCTACTCGTTGGGCAATCTGTACGCTTCCCAATTTTTCAATAAGGCTAAGGAGGATCTGGGCGATCTGGATAGCCAGTTTGCCAAAGGAGAATTTAGCAACCTCAAGAACTGGCTTCAGGAAAACATCCACATGAGGGGACAGCGTTACCGCGCAGAGAAATTAGCGGAGGTGGTGACCGGAAAGCCTTTGTCCCATCGTCCCCTAATGGATTATCTCAAAACCAAATATGGCGAATTGTATGGAGTGTAGAAAAACATTTTTGCGTGAGACATTTGAAAAATTCCTCCAGATCGGACAGGGGTTGTACCCCTGTCCGTCCAGAAGGGCGATCGTCTTTGACCACATAGAGGGTCGGAGATGCAACCCCCGCTCCAACAAAGGTGCATGAAGCAGGAAAGAGATATGTCATAAGCTCCTTGATCAGTTTTATTATATACTATCGAGTAAACGAATTAAATGAATTGACAGAATTACCCTCCTCATCACCCTCTCTCATCCTTCGACATTGAGTCTTATGGCGAAATGCAGGACGAAGTGTGAAGGGAGGGGAATCCATGACGGAAGCCCGTCGGGAAAGTTCCCTCTCTTTGGGGGGAGAGGGTCAGGGTGAGGGGGAGCAAACTTATTTCTTATTCTTGTACTAATCTGAAATAGAAGTTTCATTGAGGAAATAGCATAATGTTGATCTTCGCTTCTTTTATCCAAGGGATCAAAAACGTTTGGTTGAATAAGTTTTTGATCGGGATAATGTTTCTCTTTAAACTCGGATTCTCTTTGATTCTACTTGCTCCCATCTACCTCATGTTCTCTGCAAGCTTCGGAACAAATGTGAAAGCTTCGAGCCTGTTGAAGAGTTTCGATTTTTCTTTACTCATCGATTTTGTTTATCATTGGAGACAAACGTTATCAATCTATTTTCTCTTGTTCTTTTTGGTTTTCTTTTTAGCCATCATGGTTTTTATCTTTTTGTCCGGTGGATTTTGGGGAATCTTAAGAGACCAGTCAAAGAAAGAGGAAAGAAATTTAAATATGGAAAGATTCTTCAGCTATTGCGCAAGATATTTTTGGGGAATGTTTAAAATAGCTTTGCTTTTGATTGTCTTTTACCTGATCGCCTTCCTTTTGTTTTTATTCTTTCTCTCCATTTTCGATTCGGTGGCTGGAAAAGGGAACTGGCTTGATATCACTTCTTGGCGAGCTGGTGTGAAGATTTCGGCCTTTGCATTTTTGTTTTTCTTGGTCAACATGATTGGGGATTATCTCAGAATATTCTGTGTTCAAAATTTTCAAGAACGATTTTCCGGATTTGTAAAGAGGGCATTTAGATTCTTATTGACAAATATATTTAAGACTTTAAGTTTATATTACCTTTTGAGTTTTGTGTTAGTTATGGCGATTCTAATCTTTGCTGGCTTGAACGAACTCATGGACGGGATACCAAAAACATTCTTTTACGTTTTGCTCCTCTTTTTTCTCCAACAGATTCTTAGCCTTTTCAGGTCTTTTTACAGATTAGTCTATTATTCTTCCCAAATGGTATTGGTGGACAAACTCTTAATGGAAAAGGAAACATTGTCTTAAATAAAGCTCGGAGAGGAGTTTTACAATTTGCAGCATTGAGAACAGAAAATTTATTGATTGCCAGGATATACGGTTTTTGATTTATTGAACTTACGCGCAGCAGAGGCTTTATGCCTCGGTGAGAGCCGTGAAGGCTCTGCTATATTGATCGATAGATTTCAAAATCAAATTTTATGAAAGGAGTGAAAAAATGGCTGACAAAGAGGAAGTGACCATTAAATGGTTAGGGCATAGCTGTTTTTTGATTTCATTGGATGATGTGGTGAAGATAGTCACCGACCCGTTTGACAATAGCGTGGGTTATCCCAAGCCTGATGTGACCGCAGATGTATGCTTGGTCTCTCATGATCACTTTGACCATAACTGTGTATCTGTGGTTAAGGGAAATCCTGAAGTGGTTAAAGGGACCGGAGAGAAGAAAGCAAAAGAGGTGAATTTCAAGGGGGTGGCTGCATTTCATGACGAAAAACAAGGAAGCCTTAGAGGAGAAAACACCATTTTCGTGTGGGAGTTGGGTGGAATGAGATTTGCCCATGTAGGAGATTTGGGAACCGAGCTTTCGCCGGACCAGATAAAAGAGATGGGTCAAGTCGACGTGCTTTTTGTTCCCACCGGCGGATACTACACCATTGACGCCGCAACGGCTGGCAAGGTGGTCTCCAGCTTAAATCCCAAAGTGGTCATACCCATGCATTACAAAACACCAGTTTTGGGACCAAACTTTCCCATCGCAGGAGTGGATGAATTTCTGAAAGGGAAAGAAAATGTAGTAAAGGTTGGCAAGAATTCCGTCTCCTTCAAAAAGGAGACCTTGCCTGAGAAAACCACCATATATGTCTTGGGATATTAATAAGAATCAGATGAAGGCTTAGCTTGAAAGATTTGAGGAGCGGCTTAAGAAGTGCGAAAACTTTTTTTGCGTAACCTTTCACCCAACACCTGATCAGGAGAACCCATGCCCCTTAAATTAGAAGATTTGAATTGGATGGAGTTCAAAGAATTGGTGCCAGAGAAGATCGATACCGTCATCCTTCCTGTCGGAACCATTGAAGCTCATGGAGTGACAAATTTGGGCACCGACGTTAGCATCCCGGTCTTTATCGGCGAAAAGATTGCAGATGATCTGAAAGCAATACTCGCTCCGCCCATCTATTATGGAATAACCAGAACCCTCTATTCTTATCCGGGTTCCCTTACCGTAAGCTCGCCAGTTTTTGAAAGCTATTTGACCGAAATAATGTTTTCTTTAGCGGACAAGGGCTTTTCGCGAATTTTGGTGATTAATGGTCATGGTGGTCATATAGACGAGTTAAGAGATGCGGCGATGAAAACTCACCGGGACAAAAACGCAAAGGTGGCGGTGATTCACTGGTGGATTTTGTGTGAAGAACTTACCAAGAAATTCTTTGGAGAAACTGGAGGACATGCTGGCTTGGATGAAAATGCTGCAGTCCTGGCGATCGATAGGGATTTGGTCAAAAAGAGAAGATACAAAAAGGATATGGCTTATCAACATAAAAGTGGCGTTTATTCTCTTCCCGGTCCAGGCTCCATCATCATTAACAAGAAGGGCGAAGGCTATCCGAATTTTGATGAGAAAAAAGCCAAGGCCTACATGAATAAGGTGGTCAAAAAGATAAAGGATGATATTTCGGAAATTTTTGAAAGGTGGGAGCAGATGAAATTGTAGGAGTGAGACTTGTCTCGCGCCAAGAGCTGAGGTAAAGTTCCATCTCCCCTGGGGGGAGAGGGTAAGGGTGAGGGGGTATCCTTATCTGCACCTGCCTGAGGATCTGATTCAAATAGGAGATTAAATATGAATGTCTTTGAAGCAATCAAAACCAGAAGAAGCATCAGAAGTTTTGATGAGAGACCAATTGAAGAAGAAAAGCTTTTGAGGGTTCTGGAGGCAGCAAGACTTGCACCCTCTGCTAAAAACCGCCAGGAGTGGAGATATGTGGTGGTCAAAGACAAGGAATTAAGGAAAAAGCTGGCGGTGGCGGCAAACAATCAATATTTCATTGCCGAAGCTCCGGTTATAATCGTGGGATGCGCCACTTTGGTCAACTATGTCTTGTCCTGCGGCCAGCCTGCTTATACCATCGATGTATCCATTTCCATGGATCATATCACCCTCCAGGCGGTAGAGGAAGGATTGGGAACTTGCTGGATTGGTTCCTTTAAAGAGGATGAGGTGAAAAGACTTTTGAATGTCCCCGAAGATATGAGGGTGGTGGAGCTTATGCCCTTAGGTTATCCCAAATTCCAACCTGAACCAAAGCCAAGAAAAGCACTGGATGAAATCGTCTCTTATGATCGGTGGCAATAAAACCCACCCCTTATTACCTCTCCTTTTTACGGTGCAAATCCCCCTTTGTGCGCCTTTGGCAAAGGGTGAATTCTAAATGATCCACCCTTCATAGAAGGGAGAATTTCAAATAATCCCGCTTTAAAAAAGGGGGATTATAAAAAATTCCTTCATCCAAGATGTCCGTTTTTCCTTGCACAAAAATTCATTGCAAGCGAACAATATTTGTGCATCGATTTTGAATTAGGGTCTAATCCAAAAACTTAAGTGATTACACTTATCTTGTTATTTTAAAGGTACTTACCTCAATGGTAAGTGGCTTTTTTTGTCGTGGCATATCAGTTGCTATAACAAAGATTGGGTATGATGAAAAAGATTGTTTCTTGTGAACAGGTGAGGAAAAAGCTCTGATGGCTTTAGTTAAAAAACAAAGCAACGATGTAAAGTCCTAAGCTTATGAATGTTGAGGTTGTGCTTTACGATAGCAGACAATGATTGTGGGCAAAGAAATTATAATCAAAAGCGTGACGGAATATGGAAAGTTTGTGTTACAGATCTCTCTTCTCTTTTTGATTGACTGCTTTTCATGAATTTGTTACATTGGACAAAAAGAGAAGGTAATCACTCAAAAAGAGGAGGGAGAGATGATTAAGAAAATAGGAAAACTGATAATGTTGAGTCTCTTAGCTCTCAGTTCTTCGAGTTTTGCGCAAGAAAAGGGAGAGGTGACAAGAGTAGTTCGATTTTCGCCGCTTCAGCCGCGCATATTAGTAGATTGTCCCACTGCGGGTCTCTTGCCCAGAGGAAGCTTCGATTTCAACTTGAGGATCTATGGGAATGGAGGGGTGCTTACCACCATAGATATCGGTTTGATGCGAAGATTTATGATCGGAATGTCCTTCGGAGGAGAAAATATCATCGGGGACGGAGATGCAGATTGGAATCCAAGAATAGAGTTCTTAGCCAAGTATAGATTGATCAATGAAAGTTATGCCCTACCCGCATTGGTGATAGGGTTTGATTCCCAAGGGACGGGATCGTTTGATGATAGCTTGGATAGATACGTCTACAAGTCAAAGGGTTTCTATGCGGTGATGAGCAAGAATTATCTGATGGCGGAAGTGCCTGTGGGATTCCACTTCGGCGCAAACTACAGCCTGGAGAATGACGATGATGACAAGGATATATCGTTATTCTTTGGCGCTGACATCCAAGCTACCGAAAACTTGGGCGTTGTAGCGGAATATGACTTAGCCACAAACGATGATGAATTTAAGGAGAGATACGGACAGGGCTATGGTTATCTGAATGCAGGAGTCCAGTGGTTTTTTTCCAATAAATTGCAGCTGACATTTCATTTCAAGAATATTCTCCTGAACCGAGAGGATATTTCGTCCTGGGGAAGAGAATTCAGGATAACCTATTTTGAAATGTTTTAAAAAAAGTAGCGTCCGACGTTTCTGTCGGACGAAAAAATCTTAATTAGTGAAAAAAATGACTCTTGACCACAAGTTTTTGGAAAAAATCGTGTCATAAAAATAGATGGATGTTTAAAAGAAAGGAAGATAATGTTTCCGATTAAATAGTTGCCGTCTGTCGAGGAGATGATGAAGATGAAAAATAGATTTATATGGCTGGGTATTTTGCTCATCATAGTCGGGGTATTTACCACCGGTTGTTATACCGTTCTGATGCATCCGCGGGTGCAGGGGGAAGAAGAGGAAAGGATAGAACACAGCGGAAGGTATTATCGGGAACATTGCACCGACTGTCATGGGGATTACCACAGCTACCCATATGGGTACTACTATGGATTCTATCCGGACTACTATTGGAGCAACCCTCGCTGGGGGCACTATTATGCTTATCCCTGGTGGTGGGATAGATATTGGTGGGATTACGACGACGATGCCGAATATATTCCCATAAGCGAAGAAAAGGCGGAAAGGAGGAGAGGTTTAGAACCTCCGTACGTTCCTCAGGGCGGAATCCCAGCATCCTTTATAAGCACACCTCCTTCAACAAGTGGGGATCAACCACTCCAGATAAGAGAGGAGGTAACCCCCCCACCCCCTAAAGAGCAAAAAAAGCAGGAGAAACCTGAAGACAAAAAAGCCGAAAGGCGAAGGAGATAATAGATATAACTTGACTGACAAAACCTTGCCCCAATTGAGGTGATTTGTATGACCAGAAGATTGATTTCAATAATCGCAGTTGCCTTTTACTTTATACTTCTCTCTTCTTTTGCGGCTAACTCTCAGAGTTTGGGAGTGGTGGATGAAGCTACGGCAGGTAATTTCTTCGGAGTGGGAGCAAGAGCCA
>LJVD01000116.1 GCA_001304225.1 candidate division Zixibacteria bacterium SM1_73 | reverse complement strand
TGCATGGATTGGCAGAGATTATCCTATCTGCGTTTTTGATAATTAATCTCACCAATTGGTTCTTGAGAAAAAGATGAAGCCGAGTAGGAAAAATTTCAAATTTGTAACCAGTCCAGGGATCTCTGAAATCAACCACCCAGGGTTTGCCAGTTAACAGTTTTAATAAATAACCCACCAAATGTAAGGAGGGAGGAGGCGAGGTGGTAAAGATCAAATCGATTCTCTCTTTTCTTATTAGGTTTAAACCGGAAAGCAAGGCAAAAGGGACCCAGCCGATTTTGCTGTCTGGAAAGAAAAGCCAGGAGGACAGTTTTGATCTTTGAGCTGTGCTTTCTTTCACATATTTATTTCTTTGTTTTCTTTTTTTGAAAAGGCTCTTTAATTTGAAAGAGATTCTTAAAGGATCAAAAGATCCGGTGCGGATGACTTTCACCTCTGGGGGAAGCTCTTCTAAGAGGGAAGGGTCTTCAGCCCAATAATGAACATCTTTTACTGTCAGGACAAAAGGTGTCCAGCCGAACCCAGGTAGATATTTTGCGAATTTGCTCGTCCTCTGCACTCCCCCCATACCCATAGGAGGGAAGTAATAGGTGATAAGTAAAACTTTTCTTTCCTTCATTTAGATAAGATTTGTTGAGACACGAGTTTTGTATGTCGATTTTCCAAATCGACATCTTACTATATGTTATTTTAGTATATGATTGAAATTGGTTAATGTCAACTGAATTGGTTAAAAATGCCTCTGCAAGGTGTTTAACCCTTGGTCCGGCGTACCCTTCAGGGTGAATCCCTTTCCTTCGACCCTGAGGTCTTCCCTCGACACTGAGTCTCGGGACGAAGTGCAGGACCGAAGGGCAGGACGAGCTCTTACCCCTGACCGTAATTGGCATCGGGGTAAGCTACTCCGATGCAACAAGTGATTCAAATTGGTCAATGTCAACTGAATTACGAAAAAAATGTCTCTGTCGGATGTCTAAATACAGACGATAAATTAATACTCGATTCCCTTTTGTGCTGGTATCCCCTTTTTATAGGGGTGTTTTATATCCTTAACTTCGGAGACTAAATCGGCGAGTTGAAGAAGTTTCTTGGGGGCACTGCGGCCGGTGAGGACTAAATGGAGGGAGGGAGGTTTTTGGTGGATGAGTTCTACCACTTCCTGAAGGGTCAAAAGTTTTTTGTTTAAGGCAATATTTATTTCATCTAAAACAACAATATCATATTCTTTCGCTAATATTCTTTCTTTGGCGAACTTCAAGGCACCTTTAGCGGCTTTAACATGTTCCTCGAAAGGAAATTTGTCGCCTTTGATCTTGACGTATCCTTTGCCGATACTTTTGATCTTAATACCGCAATCGTATTTCTTCACAAACTTCAATTCACCATAATTTTTGAAATTTTTGATAAACTGGACAATTAAAATCTTTTTGCCATGACCAGCAGCTCTTAAAGCCATGCCCAGAGCAGCTGTGGTCTTTCCTTTTCCATCGCCGGTGTAAACAATGACGAAGCCTTTGTTTTTTTTCTGCATAACTTTCAGATAAAATACTTTGGCGGGGTCCTTTACCCCGCCAACGAAGTAAGTCCGGACAGGGGTTGAACCCCTGTCCCATTCCTTTTATTTGCTACCTGTTTGAAACAGACTCAACGATTTCCTGGTCTACATTAAACTTGTTAAGAAACGCCTCTCGCTCCTTCTTGATTTTCTCAACCCAGGCTCTGTATTCTTCGCCTCGACCGTTGTTTTCGTAAAAAATCTTAGGGTTCAATACCTCTTTGGGAACTTTTTTCAAAAGCTCGGCATTTTCCGGGGCGTCCACATCCACAATTTCATAGCCAAAATCCGGATCCTTCTTCCACCTGATCCTGTCGGTAAGCATGGCCTCAAGCATGGCGGAGGAATGCGGGATCTTCACCTTCAGCGCCTTACCCTTCTCTTCCTCTTTTTGGTCTCCTCCCACATATCCGGTGTTCATCAGCCATGTCTGCAAACCTTCCAGTTTTACTGCCAGTTCGCTGAATCTTTTTGCCTGAAGACCAAAGGGACTGGTGAAGAAAGGTTGAGTAAAAGGAGAACGAGTTTTTCCTCTCTCTTTACCAGCGGCGGAGGTCTTGGAGGTCTCTCCTAACATGAAATATCCTGCAGCCAATTCGGCTGAGGGAAACCGGACTATTCCTGGCATCGCAGCATCCGGGCCCTCGTCACGATTCAATATTCCTAAGGATTTCACTGGTGGAATATCATCGAAGCTGGCTCTGTCTTTGATGGCTTTCATGGGGATAATGGATCGACCGTTCTGAGTCCAAACCGTGAAATCCCATCCATCCTGCGGTATGTCGTTCTCATCTACCACCTCATCTATCTTCACTTTTCCAGATACGAAAGCTTCCACATTTTCCAGAGGAGCTCCTGAGTCAATCAACATATCCTTAAGACGAGCTACCTCCTCCGGGGAAAGACGTATCTTGCTGAAATCATAAGTTCCATCCGGATTGGGAAAAACATTTTCTACCCAGGCGTCCGGATGGGTACTTCCGGCATAAAGTACCGGCTCCGATTCTTTAGTAAGGCCAAAGGTTTTGGCAAAACAACCATTTTCCGTTATGGTGCAGGTTCCGTCGGGCCAGAGCACGATCATGTCGTCCTGGATGGGCTGAGCCAGTTCTCCTTGCTTGCTGAAAGTAGTGGTGGTTTTGCCTGTGCCGGACAACCCTAGTATTCCCATAGTGAGGGTTTTCCCGCCCACTTTCACCTTCTTAGCTCCGGCGTGCATTACAAGACCGCCTGACCGGTATATATATTCATTCAGCATTCGCAGAGCACCCTTCTTGGTCTCGCCGAAGTAATCAGACCCCATCACATAGGTAGTCCAATTCTCCAAATCCACGATGATAGCCAAATTGCCAGGCATATCTTGCAGATTCAAACCTGCGGTGAAAACCAAACGAAACTTTGGCTTGAACGGCTGACCAAGCTGTTCTTTGGTTTCAATGGCCGAACGGGGGAATGCAAGCACCTGTTGCATGCCAGCCAGATTGGCGGCCTCTTTGGTATATAGCCATTGAATCGGCATGGCTCCCTTCCCATATCCGTAATATCCATTGATTTCTATCAGTTCACCCTGCTTCTCAATATAAGCCCTCTGCCTTTCTATGAGTTCCTGAGCTTTAGCTGGATCTATTATGTTACCTGAATATTTGTCTTTATCGGATTCGGGGGCGACACAATAGGTCAATTTCGCCATCCTGGCTTTCAAACGGGTAATCTTGTTTATGTTTCCATAAGCAGTGGTCATTATAGCCGGGGTAAACTTCAATGCCAGTTCTCGAAGTTCATCCTGAGTGGGATCTGTTATGTATTTCACGTTATAAGGCTTCTCTTTCTGACAGCCTGTTTCTGCTTGTATCATCCTCGATCTCCCTTCTTTTTGCAAACGTTTACTCAATGCTAAAGTCGAAAATACATGTCATCTTTTGAATTTGTTTTCAACATCAGTCTTCCTCTGGTGGTTCCGGTATGATTCCGGATTCCATTAGAACCTTAGCCTGATCTCTTGCACGTTTTATGGTTCGGGATGCCTGTTCAAAAAGCTCCTCTTTGGAAGCCCGGATCCTTGCAATTCCCTGCTCCATGGCTTTGAGTGCCACTGCGGTTGCCTCTCTTGGATAAACTTCCCACTCGTCCATAGTGGGTATGAGATAATCTTCATTTAAACCCTTGTCCACTGCAGTTTGAGCCAACTCATAAGCCGCTGCGATACACATCTCATCGGTGATGGTTTTGGCTCGGACATCCAAAGTCCCCCTGAAGATGGCGGGGAAACCCAAAGAATTGTTCACCTGATTCGGAAAATCTGATCTTCCGGTTGCCACGATCCTTGCGCCTGCCTCCTTGGCATCCCAGGGCCAGATCTCCGGAATGGGATTAGCACAGGCAAAAATTACGGCATCCTTTTTCATTGATGCAACCCATTCTTTTTTTATGATGTCTGGTCCGGGTGCCGAATACCCGATGCATACGTCCGTATCCCTCATGGTCTCAGGGATTTTTCCTCTTCGTCCTTCCTTGTTGGTTATCCGGCAAAACACGTAACGGGGATCACCTCTTTTGTATTCGGTTCTTTCCGGGTGAAGAATCCCATTTATATCACACATTATCACATTTGCTGGATCAACTCCGGCTGCAATCATCACTCGCAGACAGGCCACGCTGGCCGCACCCGCCCCAATCATGGAGACCTTAATCTGGTGAATTTTCTTGCCCACAATCTTTAAGGCGTTGAGCAATGCGGCTACCGTTACCGTGGCAGTTCCCTGTTGATCATCATGCCACACTGGTATTCTGGCTTCGTGCCTAAGAGTATCCAAGATATGGAAGCACTTGGGTTGAGCGATATCCTCTAAATTTATTCCTCCAAATGACGGTTGCAAAATCTTTACCGTTCGAATGAGTTCGTCCGGGTCCTTAGTGTCCAGACAAAGAGGATAAACATCTACTCCGCCCAGATATTTGAAAAGAAGCGCCTTCCCTTCCATTACCGGAAGTCCAGCCTCGGGCCCAATATCACCCAACCCTAAAACTCTGGTGCCGTCTGAAATCACGGCAACGGTATTAGCTTTATTGGTATGCTCCCAAACCTTTTGGTGGTATTTGTCTATATCCTTACAAGGTTGAGCCACACCGGGAGTATACCAGATGGCAAAATCATTAAAATCCCTTACACAGCATTTAGGAACAATTTCAATTTTTCCCTTATAAAAGGGATGCAGCCTCATTGCGTCCTTGCCTGGCTTCTGGGCTTTAGCGATAAGTTCTTCTTTAGTTACCATAGAAACTCACTCACTTAATATCCATATGAGATCCTCTTTAATCTCCTCATACTCGGCTGGACCATTTCAATATAAACTCTTTGGAAAGCTTTTTCTTGGCAAAGAGCTGAAAATCTTCTGGATCGCCATAAAGGTTTACATAGAAATCCCGGATCCTTTTTCCTTCAACATAAACGGGAAAATAGTAAAGCTGGACATAACCTGAGGGCAACACGTAAGGTTCGTATTCTATCGCTCCCACCTCGTATCTAGCAGATTAACACAACAGACAAAGATGCCCACACCACTATTTGTTTGGCCATTCTCAAATTGTCACCTACTTCTGAAATCACATCTTCTTTTCTGCCCTCCAGTCTCAAAGCGACCTGATTAACAAATTAATCTGAATTTTGAACAAAATCAAGACAAAATTTGTGAAAAAATTCACTTTTTCGTTTAAGGGCGAAAGGTGACAACCATAAAACGCAAGGCAAGAAAGATAAGCAGAGAAGCGGTCAGCTTTTTGATTCTGACCGCTTCCACAAAACTATCTCATATCAGGCTGTATTTTCTAATGTTCTCATCCGCTATGGCCTGGATATTTTTTATCTCCTCCTCCCCACCCGGCTTTTTGAAAAGGTGTCTAAATCTCCCTTGAAGCTTGAGATATTCCTCCACTGGTTTTCTCTTGACTATTTTTCTTACCGAGGTTACTTTCCCGTATTCTATCTCAAACAGAGGGATGAGGCCGGTCTGCACCGCAGTCTGGGCGACCTTGATGGTTAAAGCCGGATCGTGAATCCAGCCCAAAGGGCAAGGACAATGTATTTGAAGATATTTGGGACCTTTGATGCTTAAAGCCTTTTTGACCTTCTTTTCCAGATCTTTATAATAGCCGACCGAAGCCGTTGCCACATAGGGAATGCCGTGTGCCGCTGCTATCTCCGGCATGGTCTTCTTGTCCGTGGTTTTTCCCCAGGATATCTTGCCAGAAGGGGCGGTGGTGGTTGAAGCTTCAAAGGGAGTAAGTCCGCTTCTTTGAACTCCGGTATTCATGTAAGCTTCATTATCATAGCATACGTAAAGGACATTGTGCCCGCGTTCCAGCATCCCGGATAAACAGCCTACGCCAATATCCGCGGTTGCTCCATCACCCCCCTGAGCAATGACATGAGCCTCATCTTCTCTGCCCAAAGCCTTTAAAGCTGCCTCAATACCTGCTGCTACTGCGGCTGGATTTTCAAATAAGGAATGTATCCAGGGCATCTTCCAGGCAGACTGGGGATAGGCCGAGGAGACCACTTCCAAACAACCGGTAGCGCAGGTGGCGATTACATTCTTGCCAGCCGCATTCATCACCAACCGGGCGGCTAAAAGCTCGCCGCAGCCGGCGCAGGCTCTGTGTCCTGGTGCCACCAAACTCTCAGTGATTGGCTCCTTCTTTCTCTTTCCCGCTACAGTTTTCTTATTAGCTACAGTTTCATCCTTTGCCATATTCGTTTCCTCCCGATTATTCTCCGATTCCGATAAGTTCCTCCCTGAGATCCACAAAGGAGTCCTCCAGCATCTCAGATTCGGCCTTCTTCACCGCCTTTATGATAGATTTATTGGGAACATCCCTTCCACCTAATCCCGCGATGAAGCCGGACATCCTTGGCTGTTTTTCTTTACCGTAGAAGACCGCTTTGGTTTCATTCAAAAGAATTCCACCGAATCCCAAAGAGAGGGCTTTCTCCATGATTATTATATTGTCCACGCCCTTTAAGGCATCGTATACAACCTCTTTGGGGAATGGTCTGAAGGCTCTGATCTTAAGAAGCCCCACCTTTTCGCCCTTTCCTCTCAATTCGTCCACCACCTCCCTGATTGTGCCCACCACAGATCCCATGGCCACGACAGCTGTCTTTGCACCATCCAATCTATATTTATCCACCAGCCCACCTGCATACCGACCGAAGACCTTCTTGAACTCGTTGGCCACATCTTCGATCACCTGCTTGGATGCTTCAATGGCCTGCTGCAGGCGGTATCTGGTCTCCATGTAATACTGGGGTTCAGCTAAGATTCCGAAAGTCACCGGATTTTTGGTGGTCAGGTAAACCTCTGGCTTATAAGGAGGGAGAAACTCATCTGCTATCTTCTGATCGATTAATTCCACCGGCTCGAAGGCATGGGTTAAGATAAATCCGTCCATGTTGACCATGACCGGCAAAGAGATCTCCGGGTTTTCCCCGATTTTATAGGCCTGAATCTGCATATCCGCCACTTCCTGACAATCCTCAGCATATAGCTGTATCCATCCTGAATCTCTGACGGTCATGGCGTCCTGATGATCGTTCCATATGTTTATGGGAGCGGAGAGGGAACGATTGGCACAGGTTATGGAGACCGGAAGACGCAGTCCCGCAATGTTGAAAAGAACCTCTGCCATCAACAAAAGACCTTGAGCTGTGGTGGTGGAGTATGCTCTTGCTCCGGTAACCGAAGCACCCAGAATCACCGAAGCGGCGCCAAATTCCGATTCCACGTTGATGAACTCCGCCTTGAGCTCCCCATCCGCCACCATCTGGGATAGGTTCTCCACAATGTGAGTTTGGGGAGTAATGGGATATGCAGAGATGACGTGCGGTCGGCAAACCTTGACCGCTTCCGCCACTGCCATTGAACCTTCAATCACCTTTTTCATCATCTCACCTCCAGAATCATTTCGATGTCTTTAACCGGACATTCCTCTGCGCAGATTCCGCATCCCTTGCAGAAATCCATATCTGCCCAATATTTTTTATCTTCACCAAAGATCACCCCATCCGGACAGACCATCACACATATGCGACAATCGTTACATTTGTCATGCTTAAACACCGGCTTTTTCACCCTCCAACTTCCGGTTTTATATTCCTTACTAGAAGCCGGCTTCGCAATTATACCCTCTGGTTTAGGCACGTTTTCCTCCTCTCATTATTTCATATGCTTTCTTTATAGCCAGGGCATTTTTCTCTCCCACCTCACCGAGAAACCTCTCCTTAACGCTTTTGATTATCGCTTCCACCGAGATTAAACCGGTTATTCCAGAGAAGGCTCCCATCAAGGTGGTATTCTGAACTGCTCTTCCAATGATTTCTAAAGCAATCTTGGTGGCGGGAATGGTTCTGACTTCTGCCGTAGTCTTAAGCCCTAGCTCTTCAGGCGACATCTCGGTATCCACCAAAACCATTCCATCCGGTTTCAGTCCGGAAAGCACATCGATGGCACCGATCAGCGTGTTGTCCTGAATTATCAGATAATCCGGCTCATAGATCTGGCTTCTACTCGTAACTTTGTGATCGGCGATACGCACGAAAGATTGTACTGGTGCGCCCATACGCTCACTGCCGAAGGAAGGAAATGCCTGGGCATATTTTCCATCTTCAAACGCCGCTTGGGCGAAAAGCTCTGCTGCGGTCACCACTCCCTGACCTCCACGACCATGTATTCTAATTTCCTTTAACATAATCCTCCTTTACTGCAAAATTTACAAGGTTTCAGAACTCCGTTGTGTTACCCTCTGCGGTCAGATCGGGGATTTATATTTGCCCTGAAGGGATCTGACGAGTCACCAAGAGAAATCAATTAAAACTTAGTGAAAAAAATCACAACTTAAATAATCTACGGATAATTTTGATTTTAGTTTTAAAATTCTCTGGTTTCCCCCTCACCCTAACCCTAACCCTCTTCCCCAAGGGGAGAGGGAATATTAGTCCGCTACAGCTTTGGCAGAGTTATTCTTTTCTGAGCCTGATATTTTCCCTTTTTATCTTTGTATGAGAGTTCGCAAATCTCATCTGCCTCCAGAAAAATTATCTGAGCAATCCCCTCATTAGCATAGATCTTGGCAGGGAGCGGAGTGGTGTTGGAAATCTCCAAAGTGGCGTAACCTTCCCATTCCGGCTCAAAAGGGGTGACGTTGACAATGATTCCGCAACGGGCGTAAGTTGACTTTCCCAGACAGATGGTCAATATGTTTCGGGGAATTTTAAAATATTCCACGGTGCGAGCCAGAACAAATGAATTGGGCGGAATGAGGCAAAAATTTCCTTTCACATCCACCAACGATCTTTGATCAAATTTCTTGGGATCCACAATGGTGGTATTAGCATTGGTGAAGACCTTGAACTCATCTGCTACTCTGATGTCATAACCGTAAGAGGAAAGCCCATAGGAGACAATTCCTTTCTTTATCTGCCTCTCGGAGAATGGCATGATCATCTGATGCTTTTTTGCCATTCTTTTAATCCACTTGTCCGACTTTATTGGCATGGGTTGATAAAATAAAAACTAAACATGTAAAATGAAAAAGTTCAATGCAAAATTCAAAATTAAGAGTCGGCTCGGGGAGCCTTCACCCTGAACTGGAAAGGAAGCCCATCGCTTGTTTTTTTCCCTTTTTATCTTTGAAGCCATTCCACCGGCATTTGACGCGACGGAGGATTCACATTAGTTATTCTTCTTTCAATCACCGTTCTTTCAAAAATCTATCGATTTTCCCGTTGGTGAACAACACCAACGGGAAGCGGGGATAATTATTGTTACATATTAGAGCAATGTGCAATTAATTTTAAAATCCCCCTTACTCCCCCTTTTTCAAAGGGGGAGATCCCTTTTCCCCCTCTTTGGAAAAGAGGGGTTAGGGGAGATTTTATTTAACTTGAATTAATGCGTTTGTGTTAAATATTATATTCCGACATTATTCTTTTAATCTTCTCAGTCAATTTCAGAGCATCTTCAAATTTCCTCTGCCACATGTTACGACCGAAGATCAAACCGGTTACCCCCGCTTCCATACTAACTTTTACCTTTTCCAACAGATCTTCATCTGAAATCTTACTTCCGCCTGAGACCAAAACCAAAGTTCTGCCCGCAGATCTCACCACTTTCTCCAAACCTTCCTGGGGAGTGAATTTCATCTGATCATATGGCTTGGGCAAATCTTTGGCTTTTTGTTCATCATATTCTGGAAGATTAAGTTTGACCAAATCCGCACCCAATTCACAGGCTACCCGAGCGGCATAATCGACCGCATATAGACTATCTCTTCCTCCTTTGCTCTCTATAGCCTCACCTCTTGGATAAGCCCACATAATCAAAGGCATGCCAAATTTTTCACAGTCCTCTCTTATCTCAAAGAATTGTCTTATGTCCTCCCCTTGAGCCGGTGATCCGACGTATAAGGTGTATCCCACTGCATCAGCACCCAGCCTGACTGCATCCTCGACCGAGGCAGTTTGAGGGGAAAAGGCATATTTATCGGAAGGTATATTAGTCTTGCCATTTAATTTCAAGATCAAAGGGACTTCACCGGCGAAGTTTCTTAGATACTTTTCAGCCAATCCGATATGAAAGACGATTCCGGAATAGCCACCCTCTTTGGCTAGCCTCAATTGGAAAGATGGATCGACAGAATCTGGATTATCAAAAAAATCAACCGGTCCATGTTCCAGGCCCTGATCAATCGGCAAAAGCAAAAGCCTTCCGTTGGCAGGACCATATTTGTACAAAAGGCGACGCAGCCTGGTCCTCTTTCCCAAGCTCACATTCAAATCTTTCAAAGATATTTTTTCCTTCACTTTATCTTCTTCCTTCCAAGGTTCAAAGCAGGGATACCAAATCCTGTCTATTCATTTTCAATCAGTACCCAATGAAATCCAGAACAAGGGTTCGCAATGTTTGGGATAACTCCGGCCTTATTTGATCAGATCAGCTAAGGTGTTTTGGGTCATAATCTTTGTGGCGTGGTCTTGAACTTTTTTCAAGAATTTTTGTAACTTGCAGATATCCTTTTTATCACAGTCCTCTAATTCACTCAAGCATTTGGCAAAGCAGATGGGGCCCTCAATGCTTTCCAAAAGCTCTTTTACCGTTATCCTATTAGCTGGTCTGGTTAAGGTAAATCCTCCTCCTGCCCCCCGATGAGATCTGAGCAAGCCCGATCTGGCCAAATTCTGAAAAATCTTGGCTAAAAATTTTTCAGGAAGGTGCTCTGCCCTGGAAATCTCTGATAAGGAAACTATCTTACCCTGGGGCTGTTTGGCTAAATACATCATCCCGAAAATCCCATAACTGCAGGCTTTAGTAAGTTCCATAAAATCACCTTTCAAAAATAGGCTTAATTTTGTTCCTTTTGGAAATATAATAGCTTAATCATTGTTCTGTCAATGAAAATAAGAAGAGTTTGTTACTTTTTTCACAAACTTGGCAGCACCACATTCTTCTCCATTCTTTTTTAATTTATGTGGGCTTTGAACTGGTCTACACTTAAAGCCTATGTTTCCATATCCAAAATCCAGGACCCTTTGCTTCAAATCCCATCCCAGTCTCTCAGAAATTGTAACAGGAGCCTGGCGCCAAAACCAGTGGCGCCTTTAGGGACATAGGGTTTTTCTTTTTCTGAAAAATCGACTCCTGCTATGTCCACATGTACCCAGGGGTAATCCCCTACGAAATTTTGCAGGAAACGTGCGGCGATGATAGCCGCACCTGGTTTACCTCCCACGTTTTTGATATCCGCCAAATCACTTCTGATGAGCTCTTGATAATCGTCCCATAAAGGAAACTCCCAAACCCGCTCTCCCGTTTCTTGCCCAGATTGGATCATCTGATTCTTCAGTCTTTCGCGGTTTCCAAATACTCCGGCACATATGGTTCCCAAGGCGATTTTGATTGCTGAAGTCAAAGTGGCTATGTCCACAATGGCGTCGGGCCCAAAAGTTTTG
>LJVD01000115.1 GCA_001304225.1 candidate division Zixibacteria bacterium SM1_73 | reverse complement strand
TATCTTTGGGCTGGATTCAGTAAAGGTGAAAGCGGGAAAGATATTAAAGGAGTTATACATTCCCTCCGCCATATACGATGCCCCATCCATGATGGTCCTGTCGCACGTCAAAGGACACATCGATTCAAGCTATGCCGGAGCTATCAAGAATCTTGCCATGGGATGTGTGACCGCCGTCCCAAGAGGATGCGAATGGAAGGACGGAGGAAGAGGAAAGATGCATTTTCAGATGGAACAGGAATTGATGACCTGGAAAGAGTCATTGTGCACCTTCTGTGGCATCTGTACCAATAACTGCCCCCAGGATGCGATTGAGGTTACAAGCAATTCTTTTAAGGTAGATGAAAATTCATGTTGGAGATGCGGCAGGTGCGTCCGGGTCTGCCCGGAGGGGGCTCTGACAGTTCCCGTATCCATGGAGAATTTTCAGGTCTCTTTGGCAGAAGCGACCAAAGCCGTCCTTTCCACTTTTAAACCGAGAAAAGTCTTCTATATCAATTTCCTGATGGACATTCAGCCTGAATGCGACTGTATGGCTGTATCCGATACTCCGGTGGTTCAGGATCAGGGTATCCTTTTGGGTGATGACATCGTGGCAATTGATAAGGCCTCTTTGGATTTAATTGCCAAGGCAGAACCATTGCCTCAATCCAAAGGCGAAGGAATAAAGGTGAAGGAGGATTCTGATGTTCTGAGCATGATCCACCGAAAAAATGCCAAGATTCAAATCGAAGCCGCAGAGAAGATGGGATTGGGAAAGAGCAATTACAAATTTGAGAAGGTTTAGATGGAATTCCCCACAGATGAAAAGAATTATGAGAAATCGGTTTAATCTGTTGGGAATGAATTTGAATACCTTAAAAACATGCTAAGCACATCCCGACGGGCTGAGCTAGCCCTTCTGCTCTTGGCCTTTTTCTGGGGCGTAACATTTCCTTTGGTCAAAATCGCTTTAAGTTTTTGCTCTCCTTTTCTTTTTTTGGCCATCAGATTTGGTCTGGCTACTCTCATCATTTGGCTGGTCTATTCGAGAAGAATTTCGTTTATAGATAGAGCCACCCTTAAAGCCGGAATCATACTGGGAGTCCTTCTGTTCCTGGGCTATGCATTCCAGACAGTGGGATTGAAATATACCGCCGCCTCCAAATCCGCATTCATCACCGGGCTTTTTGTGATCATGGTTCCCCCTTTATCGGTCCTGATAGTCAGGGAAAAGCCAAAAATATTTTCCTTAATCGGGGTGCTTTTGGCCATAAGTGGGCTGTGGCTTATGACCAGACCGAAAGGTTCGGAATTTAAGGTCGGAGACTTATTGACCCTTTTTTGCGCCATATCCTTTTCCTTTCATGTGATATATGTGCAGATCTACACCAGAATGCTTGATTTCGAAAAATTAGTATTTGTTCAACTTTTGACCACCACCTTTTTGAGCATTCCCTGCATGTTTTTGCTTGAGACTCTGAAGTTCGTTTATGACTTCAATTTATTACTCGCCATAGTGGTAACCGCCCTTTTTGCCACTGCACTGGGAATCGCCATCCAGAATCGGATGCAGAAGGACACCACTGCCACCAAAGCTTCTGTTATATATACCATGGAGCCGGTCTTTGCAGGCGTCTTCTCCTATCTTATTTTGGGTGAAATTTTGGGTACAGTGGGAATACTGGGAGCGGGATTGATCCTCTCCGGAATGCTTTGCTCCGAGTTGGGCAAAAGGTAAAATCCGTCAAAGGATCATCCTGCCAATTTTTTTAAAAAGCCAATTTTTTTTCTTGACATTCCGTAAAATAATAACGATAATATTAATTGAGATTGAGATTCAATCGCAATAGTGGAGAGAAACATGACACGGGCAATTCAGACTTTCACCAAATACCTAAACTCCAAAGACTTAAAATTAACCAAGGAGAGAAAAGCCGTCCTGCAGGAGATTTTTCTGCACAAGGGACATCTGGAGGCAGAGGACATTCTGCATAGCTTGCGAAGGAAAAAGAAAAGAGCCTCTCGAGCCACAGTATATCGGACCTTAGATCTTTTGGTGGACAGTGGAATGGTCAGAAAGGTTGATTTGGGACACGGACATTCTCACTACGAGCATGTCTTAGGACATACTCATCATGAGCACATGATCTGTCTCAAATGTGGAAAGGTGATTGAATTCTCTGACAAAGAAATCGAACGTTCCTTGAAACAAATGTGTAAAAAGACCGAATTTAAACTAACCTCGCACCACCTTCAGGTTTTTGGGTATTGCAGGGATTGCAGATAGTTCGCAGACTTCTTATGGAAGGGGTGTACAATGAAAAAAAGAGTCATAGCTTTCTCCATGATAACCTTTTTGTTGACCTTTCCGTCTGCCCGGGCCATACACATCCAAGGTGTGGAAGATGCTGGCATAGTACTTACCAAAGAGATTGAAATGGAGCTGGGCAGTCATTATGAAAGATGGAAAAAGGATGAGAATCAAACCACCGCGCAATTGGTATTCACCTGTGGTTTACACAACAGATTAAATGGGATACTCGAAATCCCTTACCTTATATTGCACCAGGGAGAAAGCAAAAATTCTGGATTCGGTGATTTAAATATTGGAATCAAGTATAGATTTTCAGAAGAGCAGAACTTAGCCCCAGCTCTTGCTCTTAAGGCTCTGGGAACGTTACCGATGGGAGACAAGAGTCGTGATCTTGGTGCCGGAGAAATGGGATATGGCTTGACTGCTGTAGCCAGCAAAACCTGGGGAAAGTGTGAAACACACCTAAATCTGTGTTTTGGAAGAGATCTTTCTTCTTATGGCCTCTCTCTTTGGTATCCGCAGAAAAGATTTACTTTCGTGGCTGAGTTGACCGGAGAGTGCTCTTCATGGTTTAAGGATTTGCCCGGTTCAAGCGGATTGCTCCTTGGAACTTTCTATGAGTTGACTGGTGACGTTCTTGTAGATCTTGGAATTAATTGGAGATTAAGAGGAGAGATAGCAAAACACATTTTCTTTTTGGGCTGCACTTTCACCATAGATAATCAAAAGTAGAAGTTTCCATTTCATAATAACAAGAAAAATGGGGAAAGTGGATTTGACACAATTGGAAGAAGGAGGAAGTGGGGTGGTGGTTGACATTCAAGGCGGATATGGTTTGATTCGTCGTTTGGAATCTCTGGGAATAAGAGTAGGTAAAAAGGTCACCAAGGTAAGTTCCCAGTTTATGCGAGGACCTGTAATTATCAGGATAGATAATTTTCAGGTTGCCATCGGCTTTGGCATGGCAAGAAAGGTTTTGGTGAAGATAGAAGAATGATCATTTCTGCATTAGATAAAATCACTGTCTTTGAGTAGGTGGCAAGATTATGGCAAAAATAGAATTTCGTTGCCCTGAATGCGGACATACTCGGGAAATCGCCCACGGTGCATCAAGACCTTCATTTTGCCCTCAATGCAAACGTGTTAACCTTCATCGGGCAGAAGAAGATAGAGGCTATGCTCGTGGGGGCGGTAGGAGAAAAGGTCGGGGCGGCTCTGGTTGACCTCCAATAAAAAGGAACTATGAAAATGCGGACAGAACACAAACAAGCCATTAACGCGGCAAAGAATCTCGAAGGGATAAAGCGCCGTCTCGTGGTCATGAGTAACAAAGGAGGTGTGGGCAAAAGCACGGTTGCGGTTAACTTGGCTTTAGGGCTTGCCCGAAAAGCCATGCGAGTGGGACTTTTGGATATTGATATCCACGGTCCCTGCATTCCCAAAATGCTGGGGCTGGAGGAGATGCCTTTGGTTGGAGATGGCAAAAAGATTCAACCTGTCAGTTATACCAGCAATTTGAAAGTGGTTTCCATGGGCTTTCTTATCGGTGATAAGGAAAGTCCGGTCATTTGGCGTGGACCTCTTAAGATGAAAGCCATCCAACAGTTTTTGGAAGACGTGGAGTGGGGAATTATAGACTTCTTGATAATCGATTCTCCACCGGGTACCGGTGACGAGCCTTTGTCCGTTGCTCAATTAATTAAAGATATAGACGGAGTCATTGTAGTCACCACCCCACAGGAGGTAGCTTTATTGGACTCTCGGAAAGCGGTCAATTTTGCTAAAAGACTTAATATCCCGGTTTTGGGCATTATAGAAAACATGAGCGGTTTTATCTGTCCTCATTGCGGTAAAAGGACAGATCTTTTCAAAACCGGGGGTGGGGAGAGGGCAGCCAAACAAATGGGGGTTCCTTTCTTGGGGAAAATTCCCATAGAGCCAGAGATAGTTTTGTCAGGAGATGAAGGGAGACCATTTGTTTGGGAAGAAAGAGATTCACAAGCTATTAAAGCATTTAGCGAAATAGTTGACCAAATCATGAAAAATTTAAAACCTAAAGATGTTTTAGAAAGGAAAGGAGGTGGCTGATATGCCGCTGGGAGATGGAACTGGGCCCTTAGGATTTGGTCCTATGACAGGTCGGGCGGCCGGTTATTGTGCTGGCTATCCTGTTCCAGGGTATCTCAATCCTGTCCCTGGTCGTGGTTGGTTTGGAGTAGGCAGAGGCGGTTTTCCCTGGGGTTGGGGAAGAGGTCGCTTCTTTGGTAGAGGATTTGGCTTCGGGAGAGGTAGAGGTCGCGGTCGAGGATGGTGGGGCTTTGGGTTTGGACCCGGCTGGGGGGTTCCATATGGTGCATTTCCTTATGCTATGCCACCATATGGGGGATACTATTAGATGAAAATCGTTTTTATTAACTAAAAGAAAGGAGGTGACTGACATGCCAGGAGGAGACAGAACTGGTCCTCTGGGATGGGGTCCTATGACAGGTCGGGCGGCCGGTTATTGCGCCGGCTATCCTGTTCCCGGGTATCTTAATCCCATTCCTGGTCGTGGTTGGTTTGGAGTAGGCAGAGGTGGTTTCCCTCGAGGTGGTGGAAGGGGTCGCACCTTTGGTGGGGGCCGTGGCTGGTGGTGGAGAAGTGGATTTTATGGGTATCCACCCTATGCCCCGGGTTACCCACCAACCTACCCTGAACCCACAGCTGAGGAGGAGAAGAAATTCCTGCAAGAGGAGCTGACTTCGTTAGAAGAGGAATTAAGTGCCATAAGGGAACGAATAAGCGAGCTGGAAAAGCAGGAGAAGAAAAAGTAGAAAAAAGGGAGGGAGAGAGGATCATCTTCTTCCTCCCTTAACACCGAAAAGAGAAGGGAGAGATTGTGAAGATAGCTATAACCTCTCAAGGGGACAGTTTAGACGCTTCAGTAGACCCTCGTTTCGGACGGTGTGCCTATTTCATAATCATTGATCTGGAAACAGAGGAGATCGAGGCTGTTCCCAATCCGGCTTCAGGTGCTATGGGAGGTGCTGGACCTCAAGCCGCACAGACGCTAAGTGATAAGGGTGTGGAGGCAGTGATTACGGGCAATGTAGGTCCAAATGCCTTCCAATCGCTAAAGGCTGGAAATATAAAAATGTATGAAGGTGCTTCCGGGACGGTTAAGGAGTCATTGACAAAATACAAAAAGGGTGAATTGAAGGAATTCTCCAACTCTTCTGTTCCCGGACATTTCGGCTTGAGGCAAGGGTAGATGAAACTAAATATACTTTTCATTGTTCTTGAGGCGATGTCTTTTTTGGGAGTTAAGGTGTAAGCCTTTTGTTTCCCGGGAAGCAAGTCGGATTTTAGGTTAACTTTTTGATATTTAGTGTTGTATAAATATGAGTTGACCTAAACCGAATTAAGGAGACCAAGACCATGAAAGTAGCGATTTCCACCGATGCCGATCATGTATCTCCCCATTTCGGACGCTGTCCTTATTTTACCATTGTGGAGATCGAAGAAGGCAAAATCTTAAGTAGGGAAATAGTTAACAATCCCGGACACCAACCTGCGTTTTTGCCCCAGTTTCTCTCTGAGAAGAAAGTCAGTTGCATCATTGCAGGTGGAATGGGCAGACGGGCCGAAGCACTTTTTTCTGAGAAAGGGATCGAAACATTGGTGGGGATAAGCGGTCCGGTTAGTGAAGTGATAGATAAGTTGATTAAAGGCACACTCGAAGGGGGAGAAAGTCTATGTAAGCCGGGATCAGGACGAGGTTATGGGATAGAAAAAGGAGAGTGCGATCATCCGGAAGGCCATCATCACGAGTCCTCATAAAGGGTTCTGGTTCACCATTGCTTGAAAGAAAAGGGATTTTCTATTTATTCAGAAAAGATATGAGTATGATAAGGATGCGAAGAGGACGTGGTAGAAACAAAGAGCGGTTTATGTGGAGGCAACAGGGGGTAATTCCAGTTTATGGCGAATCTCCAATTGATTCCCCTCTGTCGGGAGGAAAGGATGAACTGCATGCTTTAAGAAGGCAAGTTCAGGTTCTTCGTCAACGGGCGGAAAGAATTAAACAGAAGATCGGCCAACAGGAACTAATTAAGAGTAAAAGGGCCTCAGCGATTGTGGATGAAGAGGAATGCACAGGCTGTGGGCTATGTCATGAGGCCTGTCCAACCGGGGCGATTTCTGTCAATCGGATCGCCCAAAT
>LJVD01000016.1 GCA_001304225.1 candidate division Zixibacteria bacterium SM1_73 | reverse complement strand
TCTCAGGTCAGGAGGTGCCGCTCCTTGGCTTCCTTGACTAAATCATCTCTAAACTTAGGATGGGCGATTTCGATGAGTGCTTTGGTTCTCTCTTGAAGATTTTTTCCGTGGAGATACGCCACACCATATTCTGTCACGATGTATGTGACATCCGCCCGGGTTGTCACGACTCCTGCCCCTTTTTTGAGGAAGGGAACGATCCGGGACACTTCATCCCCCTTGGCTGTAGAAGGAAGGGCTATTATGGGTTTTCCCCCTTTTGAATGGGCAGCTCCCCGGATGAAATCCACCTGACCACCAAACCCGCTGTAGATGTATGTTCCGATCGAATCCGAACACACCTGTCCAGAGATATCCACTTCGATCGCAGAATTGATGGCGATCATGTTATCGTTTTGGGCGACCTTGAACGGATGATTCGTATAATCTGTAGGGTGCGCTTCAAATATCGGGTTATTATCGGCAAAATCATACAGTCTGTTCGACCCCAGCATAAAGGTCAGAATAACTTTGTATGGATGAAAGGTCTTTTTCGCTCCTGTGATGATTCCTGACTCTATGGCTTCCATCACGCCGTCGGAAACCATCTCGGTATGGACGCCCAAATCTTTTCTTCCTTTGAGAGCCGATAAAACTGCATCCGGTATTCCTCCGATACCCAATTGGAGCGTGGATCCATCATCGATGAGTTCAGCGATGAAATGTCCGATCTTGCGTTCGACCTCAGTGAAAGCTTTCTTTTCCAGTTGGGGGAGGTCTTCTGAAATCTCGACAATCTTGTGCACGCGGGAGACGTGGATGAAGGAATCTCCCAAGACACGGGGCATTTTCTCGTTGACTTGAGCGATGACGATTTTGGCTGTCTCAGCCGCTCCTTTGGAAGCCAGAACCTCGACGCCATAGCTCATAAAACCATGCTCATCAGGAGGGGAAAGATGAAGCATTGCCACATCGATCGGCATCTGCCCAGAATAGAACAGGTTGGGAATCTGATGCAGAAATATGGGGACGTAATCCGCCCTTCCCTCGTTTATGGCCCGCCTGTCGGCAGGACCCACAAAAAGTGAATTGTGACGGAAATGCCCCTCCATCTCTGGCTTCGATAGGGGGTCGTCTCCCATCAAGAGCACGTGAACCAGCTCGACATCCTCCAGTTCGTCTTTCTTCGAAGCCAAGGCATTCATCAACACGTAAGGTGTGGCTGCATTTCCACTGATATAGACACGATCGTGGCTCTTGATCGCCGAAACCGCCTCTTCGGCAGTCACTAACTTTTTTTTGTAATCATCTACCCAAGGCATTTAAGCCTCCCTTATCTCCAACCCAGATGTATGGCTTTTGAGAGTTATGTCCTATTTTTTATGGTTTTGAAGGTATTTGTCTATTTCATTGGCAGCTATCCGGGCATCTCCCATGGCCAGAATGACTGTCGCTCCTCCACGGATGATATCCCCTCCAGCATAGACACCCTTCATACTGGTCTCCATAGTATCCCAATTGACTTCGATGTTTCCCCATTTTCCCACCTTCAATTGAGGAGTTGTCTGGGGGATCAGAGGATTGGGACTGTTTCCAATAGCTACCACGACCAGATCTGTTTCCATGATGAATTCCGAGCCTTCTATAGGAATGGGTCGGCGCCGGCCTGATGCATCCGGTTCACCGAGTTCCATCTGGATGCACTCCATGGCCTTGACGCATCCCTTGTCATCTCCGATGAACCGAATAGGAGTGGTCAGAAAATGAAACACGATGCCTTCTTCCTCGGCATGATGCACCTCTTCGATCCTTGCCGGCATTTCCACTCTCGAGCGGCGGTATACAATTGTCGATTCCACAGCGCCAAGTCGTTTTGCCGTCCGAACCGAATCCATGGCCACATTACCGCCTCCGAGGACAACAGCCTTCTTCCCCAGATAGACCGGAGTATCATACTCTGGGAAGGCAAAGGCTCTCATCAGATTGACCCGGGTTAAATATTCATTCGCCGAATAGACTCCGATCAGATTCTCCCCTGGTATCCGCATGAAATTCGGCAATCCAGCCCCAGTGCCGACGAAAAAGGCATCATATCCTTCTTCACGAAGATCATCGAGAGTGGCTGTCAACCCCACGACAAAATTGGTCTTCAGTTCGACACCTAACTTTCCAAGATAATCTACCTCGGCTTCCAATATATTCTTGGGCAGCCTGAATTCAGGGATGCCGTACCACAACACACCGCCTGGGACATGAAGTGCCTCGTAAATCGTGCACTGATGCCCCTTGAGAGCCAAATCTCCGGCTACAGTGAGGCCGGCAGGACCGGAGCCAATAATCGCCACTTTTTTCCCAGTTGATGAGGGAAGGGAAGGAATAAACATCTCCCCTTTGTCCCTTTCATAATCAGCCACGAATCGCTCTAGATTCCCTATAGCCACCGGCGTACCCGTGGCCTTTTTCAGGTTGCACACAACCTCGCACTGGGTCTCTTGGGGGCAGACTCGACCGCATATGGCAGGAAGCGCATTGGTTTCCTTGATCTTGCGTATACTCTTTTCGAAGTCGCCGATTTCGACCATTTTCACGAAGGTGGGAATATCTATGCCAACGGGACAACCCATTACGCACTGAGGATTTGCACAATCCAGGCATCTCTTGGCTTCTTCTACGGCTGCCCTTGCTTCTAAGCCTTTGTTTACTTCAAAAAAATCCTGGTTCCGCACTTCAGGACTTCTCTCTGGCATTTTCTGGCGCTTGATCTTCATCCTTTCCTTGACAGGGAGAGATTTCCGCAGCTCCTTGCGCCAATCGAGGTTGAAGCCGGCCCGCAGTCTTTCTTTCAGCTCTGGAGGCATTTCTTTTTTGTTCTCAGCCATTTTTTGCTCTTTTCTGTTTTAACTTTCAGGGAAAATTCTTCCTTTCCCAATAACACATGGACTGGATTTCATCATCGAAATAGGATTTTCTTCTCATGAAAAGCTCATCCCAATCAACGAGATGACCATCAAAATCCGGTCCATCCACGCAGGCGAATTTGGTCTTGCCACCTACAGTCACACGGCACGCCCCACACATTCCAGTACCGTCTACCATGATCGGATTGAGGCTTACCATGGTCTTGATCTCGTGCAACCTTGTTGCTTCGGCACAGGTATACATGAGATAGGTGCATCCGATGGATACCACTCGATCGATATTCTTTTCTTTCTTAAGAATATTCTTAAGGGAGTAAGGGATGTATTCTTTGCAGTCATAATAATTATCCCGGCTGGAGATGCTGAAATGGTCGCTCACCGCCCTTAGTTTATCCTCCCAGTAAAGGAGGTAATTCGCCTTGACATCCAGCAGGGTAATGACCTTGTTGCCTTTTTCTTTCAGAGCACGAGCTATGGGATAGATGGCAGCGATTCCAAAACAGCCGCCAGCACAAAGTACCGTCCCGAATTTTTCGATCTCAGAGGGTTTTCCTAGAGGCCCAACAAAGACAGGAACTTCATCTCCCGCATGAAGATTGGCAAGCTTATGAGTTGAGGTTCCTACCACTAAAAAAATTGAAGTGATCGAACCTTTCTGAATATCCCAATCCGCGATGGTCAACGGGATCCGTTCTCCTTTATCATCAGGCATGACGATGACAAACTGTCCGGGTCGGCATTTGCGAACGATTTCCGGAGCTTCGACTTCGATGAGATGAATATTTGGAACAAGCCGTTCTCTTTTTAGTATCTTAGCCATTATTTTCCTCTTTTAATTTTAACTGGAAGAAGGGGACTGGAACTTGGCTCCTCGATCCAGAAAAGACAGGATCTCACCATGCCTTCAGGAACAGAATCTGTGTTTCTGATGATTCCCTTGATCTTTCCTACGGGGGAGACGACCTCAACCTCATCTCCATCTTCTAGATCCAACCTCTTGGCGTCTTTGGGATTCAACTTGAACCATCGAGGATTTCTGATGATTTCAAATCCCTTTATTTCATCGGATAAGATAAGGCTCCTGTAATAATCCAGGTTGTATTCCGAACCGAGAAGGAAAGGGTACGTTTTGCTGGTTAGCTCAGTTCTTTCTTGGTATTTAAGCGGCATGAATTTCTCTTTCTCCTTATCGGATTCCTGGATAAAGCGAGGCAGCCCTCCTTTCTGAGCCGATGTACTGACCTTGGAAAAAGCTGGAATCGCTTTTTTCAATTCTCTCAAAATATCTGAAGATTTTTTATATAAAAAATCTTTTTTCCCCCATCTAAGGGCCAGTTGTGAAACAATCCACCAATCAGGCTTTGCATCCCCGAGGGGCTCGATGACCCTGTGGAAACTCTGCATCCTTCCCTCTACATTGACAAACATTCCATCTGATTCTGCAAAAGTGGCAGCCGGAAACACAGCATCCGCCCTCTCTGACATCTTATTGAGGTAGCTGTCCTGAACAACCAAAAACTCTGTTTTTAACTTCTTGTTACCTGGAACCGGACCGAATAAATACAGTGCTTTTATCTGTCCTCCCTTGACCTCCTGCACGATTTGGTCAAAAGGTTTTGTTTTTTGCCCAGACTTCCGTTTTATTTCAAAAAGGCCTCTGCTGTTAGTTTCCAATCCCAAAGGAATAATCCGGCCCTTGTTCAGAAGGGCAAGATTCCAAAGTGCTGCCAGATTCTGCTCGATCCTGGAATCTTGGATCAATCCCATTCCGAAAATGAAACAAGACTTGCCTTCCGAGAGGAGCCTTGCCGCATAGTTTAGCGTGTTTTCGTCAATCCCTGTAGATTCCACGACCTTAGCCGCGGTAAGCTTGGCCAAATCTGTCGTGAAAAATTCTTGTCCTTCGAGCACACGCCCATCAGCCTGCTCATCTTTCAGAAGTCTTTTAGAGAGATAATTGAATAACGAAGCTTCTGATCCAGGCTTCACTCGGAGGCACACGGTCGTATGACGACCACCCAGAGGCTCATCAGGGCTGACCATGATAAGTTTTGTTCCCTTCCGGACAGCTTTCAATACCTCCAGCCAAAGGATGGGATGGGAAACGGCCAAATTCAATCCTGCAAGAAGGATTACATCGGCTTCAGAGATTTCTTCTCTTTTAAAATTGAACCGAGGTTTGACTTTGTCTTTGTGTGCTGTCTCATAAAAGGCTTCCAGGGGTGAGATTCCTGTTGAGAAGTCTACATTTTGGGACTTGACAACCTCTCGAGCGAATCTCTCCACAAGAAAATTGCCTTCACAAGAGATCTGGGGAGACTGGATCAAACCGATCTCTTTTCCTTTATAAGACTTGAGCCGTTGGGCCACAAAATCCAAGGCTTCGTCCCAAGAGACCTCCTCGAGTTCTTTTCTTCGTCGGATCATTGGTTTGAGGATTCGTTGGGAACTATAAACTGTGTCTTTGATCGCGAAACGTCCTTTGACACAGGCCTGCCCTAGGTTAACGGCTCCTTCTTTGGAAGGCCGAGTGCTCAATATCCGTCCTTTGTTCAGCATCACGTCCAACTCGCACCCCATACTGCAAAGAGGGCAGATGGTCTTGGCCTGGTCATCGGGTAAGGGCTCATACTTAATGGCTCTTTCGGTTAAAGCTCCTGTGGGACAGACATCCACACATGCACCGCAAAACTGGCATCCAACCTCCTGTAAAGGTCGATCCAAAACAGTCCCCACTACAGCATGGGATCCCCGGAAGACGAAGGTGACTGTGGAGGCACCTCTGATTTCATGACAGACTCTGACACAACGTCCACAAAGGATGCACAGGTTATAGTTCCGGTCAAAGAATGGGTCATCTCTCCTGACCTCGTAATCTCGGTAAACCGAGGGGAAATCTATCTTATCGATCTGCGGATAGTGGATTTGTACTCGTCGCAATTTTCCTTTTCAGAACAGATCAAACAGGCATCAGGATGCTCTGAGAGGATGAGTCCCAATATCTGTTTCCTCATCCTGCGGAGATTCGCAGAATCGGTCTTCACCTCCATCCCCTCTTCGGGATAGGTACTGCATGAAGGAACAAGCCCCTTACGTCCCTTGATTTCAACGATACAGAGCCGACACCCGCCGAAGGGTAAAAGTTGAGGGTGATCGCAAAGTGAAGGAATGAATATATCGCTTTCCCGCGCCGTTTCTAATATCGTTTTGTGACCGTCGGCTTCCAGCTTTTTTCCGTCAATGATTACTTTCATTTCTTTGCTCTTTTCGACTGAACGTTTTTTAAAACTCTCTCTTTCTTCTTTCCAGTGTATCTGACGACAGCACTGACTTTAGGCGGACAGACATCCAAACATGCTCCACATTTAATGCACAGGTCCTGGTCAATCACATGAACTTGTTTCCGCTCTCCGCTTATGGCATCTACCGGACAGTTCTTCAAACACAAGAGACAACCCACACACTTTTTTGGATCGATATGGTAAATGATCAAATCCTTGCAAACGAGCGCAGGACAACTCTTTTGATTGATATGGGCCTCGTATTCGTTCTCGAAATAGCGAAGAGTGGTCAGCACGGGATTGGGAGCTGTTTGCCCTAATCCGCAGAGGGAACCGGCTTTTATCGTCTTTGCCAGATCCTGAAGTTTCTGGATATCTCTCTCCTCTCCCCTTCCCTTGGTGATGCGGGTCAAAATTTCCACCAGCTGTCTTGTTCCTACTCGACAGGGCACACACTTTCCACAGGATTCTTCCTGAGTAAATTCAAGAAAATATCGGGCAACGTCCACCATACAGGTGTCCTCATCCATGACGATCATTCCACCCGATCCCATCATAGATCCTGCTTTGGTCAAGGTGTCAAAATCTATCGTTAGATCGAGCATATCCGCAGGAATACATCCACCTGAAGGACCTCCTGTCTGGACAGCCTTGAACTTTTTTCCATCTTTTATCCCCCCCCCGATCTCATAAATGATCTCCCTCAGGGAGATACCCATCGGGACCTCGACCAAACCCGTGTTGTTGATCTTCCCAACCAGGGAGAAGATCTTTGTTCCCTTGCTCTTCCTGGTCCCAATATGGGAATACCAATCGGCACCTTTATTCAAGATAAGAGGAATATTGGCCCACGTCTCCACATTGTTGATATTGGTGGGCTTTCCCCAAAGACCCTCCTGGGCAGGAAAAGGAGGCCTCTGACGCGGGAAGGCCCGGCGTCCCTCAATCGAGGCCATCATGGATGTTTCTTCCCCGGAGACAAAGGCTCCAGCCCCTTTGAAAACATGGATATCGAAGCTGAACTCAGATCCGAGGATAGAGTCCCCAAGAAAACCCATTTCTCTTGCCTGTTCAAGAGCGAGGGTGATATTTTTGACGGCCAGAGGGTATTCCATTCGAACATAGATGTATCCCTCGGACGCCCCTATGGCATAGGCGCCGATGATCATGCCTTCGATGACACTGTGCGGATTGCCCTCCAACAGGCTCCGGTCCATATAGGCCCCAGGATCTCCTTCATCCGCATTGCAGATGATGTATTTCACATCGGAACTGACATTGCGGCAGATCTCCCACTTGAGGCCAGCTAGAAATCCTGCTCCTCCTCTGCCCCTGAGTCCAGAATCTTTGACCTCGGCGATGACCTCATCAGCCGTCATATCAAAGAGGACCTTGGCCAGGGCTTTGTAACCATCCAAAGCAATATAATCCTCTATATCCGTGGGATCGATGAAACCATTGTTTCCGAATATGATCCTTTTCTGTTTTTTATAAAAGGGAACTTCTTTTTCCTTGATGATCTTCTTCCCAGTTCGTGGATCAATGTACAGAAGGCGGTCGATGATTTTTTTGTTCCTAATGGTTTCAGTCACAACCTCTGCCACATCTTCAAGCTTTACTCTCTGATAAAAAATCCCATCAGGTTGAATCACTGTAATCGGGCCCCTCTCACAAAAACCATGACACCCCGTGGTTCTCACGTCAACCGTGGCTTTCAGCTTCTGCCTCTTAACCTCATCCCTGAAAGCATCTGCAATCTGAAGACATCCGAGGCATGACAGCCTGTGCCTCCACATACCGTAATACAGGTCTTCTGGTCCTTGCGAGAATCAAGGATTTCCGCTTTGAGTTCTTCTAATCTTGTCGCGTTGATCTTTTCCATTTTTTTTATACTGTTCCCTTCCCGTTTTATTCCTTTGAATTTTTCTTTATTTCGCCGATCAGCTTGTCCACATCTCTGGTCTTCAACTGTCCATGATGCTCCGACACAATTGACCGTTTCTAGAGTAAACAGATTATCCTCTGAGGTTTCTCCTGGTTCGATGCAAAGACCCCGTTTGAATTCATCCAATATCCTTGGGGCTCCTCTTACATGGCAGGCAGTTCCCATACAAATCGTGACCAGATGTTCACCTCTGGGTTTAAGGCTAAAAGCTTTATAGAAAGTGAGAACACCATAGATCTCATTCTCCGAGATCTTCAGATGTTTAGAAATAGCAGCAATGGCTTCTGGGGAGATATAGCCCATTTCGGCCTGTACCTTATGAAGAATATGAATGAGGTCTCTTTGATTGGCTTCGGATTCGGTTAATAATTTTTTCATCTTAAAACCTGTTTTTTATAATAAAGAAGAGAGCTCTTTGTAGGGCATAGAAAATCTCTCGGCAACACCCTTCTTGACAAGATTTCCATTATATACATACACTCCTCGAGCTAGAGATGTATTTTCCTTCAAAGTCTGGTCGATCCCCCCATCCGCAATATCGAGCAAGTAGGGAACAACCATGTTCGATAGAACCTTTGTGGAGGTCCGGCTTACTGTGGATGTGATGTTAGGGACACAATAATGTATGACGCCCTCATCAACATAAGTCGGATGTTCAAGGGTAGTCAATCGGGAAGTTTCAGAACAGCCTCCCTGATCGATAGCCAGGTCAATCAATACAGATCCATTTTTCATGGATTTGACCATGTCACGGGTAATCAAAACAGGCGCTTTTTCTCCCGGAAGAAGGACAGCTCCTATCAGGATATCAGCAACTTTCACCATGCGCGCCAGGTTATACTGGCTGGCCATCAAAGTAATCAATCTGCCTGAGGTAATCTCTTCGAGTTCTCTCAACCTGTCCATATCCCTCCCTAAGGCTATGGTTTGCGCTCCTGCTCCAAGCATGGCTTTGATCGCACTTTTCGCGAGTACCCCGCTACCGATTACAACAGCAGTTGCAGGGGGGACACTGACCACTCCCCCTATAACAAGACCGCGGCCTCCCTGGCTCGTCTGAAGGTAGTTTCCTGATATGACCAAACACATCTGTCCTGCGATTTCACTCAAGCTCTCAATAAAAGGGAGTTCTTCATTCTCCTTCTGGACAATTTCATAACCTATCATAGTGACATTCTTCTTAAGCATATCCTCTACATTGCATTTGCGAGAAACTGCCAGATGATGAAACCCGAACAAGATCTGGTTTGCTTTCACCAGCTTACATTCTTCCTCATCCAGAGGCGATATGTTGAGAACGATATCCGAACGCCCGAAGGCCTCTTCTTTGGTGAATACAATATTCGCGCCAAGGGATGTGTATTCCTCGTTCGAATATCCTGATTTCAGTCCTGCTCCAGCCTGAAAATAGACCGTATGTCCTCTCTCGGCTAGAAAGGATACGCCACTGGGAGAGAGACCCGCTCTATTTTCGATCTTGTTGCTCTCGTTGATGACTCCAATATTCATGCCGTCCTCCATGCTCCCAAAGGACTGATTATAATATCAAATCAATATTTTAAGTCAAGAAAATTTGGGATTCAGCAGATGATAGGCTGGATCTAAAGGGAATTAGACAAAAATGCTTAAAACCAGAAAGACATACAGAGCATACAGGACTATTAGGATCAATCCTTTTGCCTTTCCAAGCCGACACCCGATTCTCATACTTACCAGCATGACTACCACTATCAGAATCATATAGGGAAATGAGAAATTAATGATATCCAGGTCCACTGTTATCGGGTTGGCTAAGGAAGCCATGCCTATGATCCAGAGTATATTGAGAATGTCCGCTCCAATTATGTTCCCCACGGCAATCTCCCCCTCTCCCTTTAAAGCAGCAGTGATACATGTGCTGATTTCTGGCAGAGAGGTCCCGATCGCCACGATAGTTGAACCGATGATGATTTCAGAAACAGAAAAGTGTAAAGCTATGTTTCTTGCCGCCCAAACAATAAGGAAGCTGGTGGCAGCCACCCCAAAGAATCCGGCTAAAAAGCGAATGGCCAACCGTTTCAAGGCCTCTTTTTCGCGCTGTGGGCGTGCTTCATCTGAGTCGGATAAGGGCTCCTTAACCTTTCTGGTCCTCATGTTTCTTCTTTGACTTCTTAAGACAAACACATAGTAAACACAGAGAATCAGGATAAGACATAAACCTTCCAGTCTGCCGATTGTGCCGTTCCTGGCTAGCCCGTAGGCCAGGATATCGATAGCTACCAGAAACACTCCGATTGATTTTAGCAGTCGGCAGTTTACAGAGATTGCCGCAGGAGCCAGCAAAGCTGCCAGAGCCAGAGCTACGCCATCATCACAGATTACAGATCCGATAGCATTTCCCAGAGCAATTTCTGGCTGGCCCATTATGGCTGCGATGAAAGACACACCGAACTCAGGAGCCGTAGTTGCCAAGCCGACCAACACTATTCCGATCACCATCTTGGGGACATTCAAAACTTGAGCAATGCCTGAGGCCCCTTCAACAAAAAGGGAAGCACTCTTGAAAAGAACTGCGAAGGCTACGATAAAGGCTAGAAAATAAACATAAATCATTAGATTCTATTGTTTTTCGTAGATAATTCTGCCGTTAAAGATGGTCATCCGAACTTCTGTCTCCAATATTTTTTCAGGCGGAATTTCAAACAAATTCTGATCGAGGACAACTAAATCCGCTAATTTTCCCTCCTCCAACGAGCCTTTTTTGTGTTCGGAAAATTCTGTGTAGGCTGCGTGAAGGGTATATCCTTTGATCGCTTCTTCTAATTTGATCTTTTGATCAGGGATCCAACCATCAGGATTTCTTCCATCCAGAGTCTGTCGGGTGACCGCCGCAAAGATTCCAGTCAACGGATTCAACGGAGCAACCGTCCAATCCGAACCGCAGGCCAAGTGTACTCCTTCATCAAGAAGAGAGCGAAACGCATAGGTGTATTGGGCTCTTTGTTTTCCGATTTTTTTCTCGGCCCACCGTCCATCATCCACTGCATGATAGGGCTGGACAGAAGCAATAACCCTCAGTTTTTTCATCCGCTCAATATCCTCGGGAAGAAGATGCTGTGCATGCTCGATTCTCCATCTTCGGTCTCGGTCGGCATTCGCACGCATAACCTTCTCGAAGATATCCAAGATCATATGGTTCGCTTTGTCTCCGATAGCATGGATGGCGACTTGGAGTCCTGACCGATCAGCCTCCATGAGCCTCCTTTCCATGATTCCTTCAGGGAACATGTCTGAAGCCAGAAGCCCTCTCTTTGTTGGATCATCTGTATAGGGATCAAAAAAAAGCGCTGTGGAGGAGCCCAAAGATCCATCCACAAATCCTTTGAGTCCAGCAATCCTTAAAACATCACTTTGAAGTGGCGAAACAAGCTTGTGCTCGGACAAAAGCTCGACATCTGAGATGGGAATGTACACATAGAGACGAGCTGTCAATTTGTTCTGTTCCAGTAAATTCTCGTAAACCTCGAAGCTGGACGTATAATCCATATCGTGAATAGAGGTTATTCCCCAACTCTTAGCATGTGCTAAACCTGCTTCCACTGCCCTTAATCTATCCTCGAGAGAAGGCTCTGGGATGTGATCCATAACAAGATCCATGGCTGCATCTTTAAGAATCCCGGTTGGTTCTCCTGTCAGGGAATCTTTGACGATTTCACCTCCCTCCGGTACTGCTGAATCTTTGGTGATCCCGGACAGTTTCAGCGCCAGGCTGTTCACAAGGACCATATGTCCATCGTGACGGTTCACACAAACAGGATTGTCAGGAGTAACAGCATCAATCCATTCCTTCCTGGGTAACTCAACAGGATCGAATTGCTGGTGATCCCAGTTCCCTCTAAGAATCCACTCGCCCTGCCCAAGCTCCTGGGCCTTCTGTCCAATTCGGGCAATGAAATCATCCTTGGTTCGAGCATTTCCTAACTGAACGCTGGAGAGGGAAAATCCCCCATCGAGGAAATGGGTATGGCAGTCTATAAAACCAGGCAACACAAAGGATCCCTTCAAATCAATGGACTTTGTCCTCTCCCCGATATATCCTTTGATCTCTGATGTAGATCCCACCTTGAGAATTTTATTCCCCTTGAGAGCAATCCCTTCCGCCCAAGGTATCGCCGGGTCTACCGTCCAGACCATGCCGTTGAGAAGAACGACATCAGCGACTTCCCTCTCGGATTCTTTATGACAGAAAGCCCCGATGACAAAAACCACGGTCATAATGAAGATCGAAAAGCCTTTCATCTATTCCGCCTAAAGGATCTCATACGCCTCATTGAAATTATTCCTATTCATTGCGATCTTGGCTCAGCAAAATCCTGGTCAACCATCCTAATCTATCAACTTATGACTCTACGTCTTGCAGAAATCAAGGGAATTCTTGAAAAATCATCGGGAATGATTAAATTCCCGCGAAAATATCTTCTGATTTCCTCCTCTATCTCTTTGAGCGGGAAATCAATTTCACCGAAAAAATGACAGGGCAGAAGATTTTTCACCCCAGCCTCCTGAGCACGTTTTCCCAAGGATAGTGCATCTGTGTGCATGGATTGGAGCGATGGATACTTTCGAAAAAATCGGGAAGGTGCACTGCAATCATGAACCAGATAATCTGTGTTTAGAGCCTCCTGGAACAGCATCGGATAGACAGGTGTATCGCCAGAATAAATGAAATGTATTCCTTCTTCCTCAAGGTAAAAGTGAAAAGCCATAGATTCAGGACTGTGAGGGACTTTGAAAAAAGTACAGCTGAGCGATGGTGATATCTGCTGAATCTCTCTGTCCTCTACAGGTATAAAAACTACCCGACATTTGACTTTTTCAGCCCGCAGGTCAAAAAGATCGAGTAATTCCGCACAAAAACGGACTGTTTCTTCTGATCCATAAATGCGTAAAAGACATTCATCTAACATAAGGCTGTGTACTAGAGAGGGCAATCCGTAGATGTGATCAGGATGGATATGTGTGACTAACAAAGCATTGATGCTTCTTGGATTAAAATTCAACTTCTTCAGCTTCTGTATCGTACTTCCCGGGCAGTCGATCAACAGCAAAGATTCTCGGGTTTGAAGCACAAAAGATGTATTATCCCTGTCCTCTGTAGCGACAGATCCTCCTGTTCCGATAAAATAAAGCTCGCTCACAATATCCTGTTCTCGACCTTAATGAATCGCATTCTTTATATAAAAAAATCTGAATCCACGCAAGAGCGTTTGCATCTCCAATGCTCTTCTTTGGTTACGGAAATGAAGATTCCTGCATTCCGTAAGAGTTGACAGTCAAGGCTGACTTTGGATAATAGAAGGCATGAAGAATGATGAAATTTCTGTCTCTGCACCAGGAAGAATCTGTCTTTTCGGCGAACACCAGGATTATTTTGCATTGCCCATCATCGCTGCCGCTGTTAACTTAAGGATATTTATCCGGGGAACGCGCAGAAACGACCAAATCATGAGGGTCAGTCTACCTGACTTAGGTGAAAAAGAAGAATTCTCTCTTGAAGGAGACCTGGTTTATCAGAAAGAACGGGACTATCTCAAAAGTGCGGTCAATGTTCTTAGAAGAAAAGGGATACAGTTCCCTTTCGGATGGGACTGCCATCTCCATGGGACTATCCCCATCAATGCAGGAACCTCCAGCTCATCGGCTCTAGTCATTGCATGGTTAAAATTTTTGCTGGAAACAGCAAAAGACAACACGCTGAATGTTCCTGAGACCATAGCTGAGCTCGGATTTCTTACCGAAGTCGCCGAATTCAATGAGCCAGGTGGAAAGATGGATCACTATGCATCCTCTTTAGGGGGTATTGTCAACGTCTCCTTCGAGGGAGAGTTGAAGGCGACAAAACTGAGAAACCCATTGAAACGCTTTGTCCTTGCCAATTCCCTCCAAAAAAAGGACACTACAGGGATGCTCGGGTACATCAAAACACATGTTCTTGAAGGGGTGCAAATTATCCACAAAAATATCGAAGGTTTCAGTCTGAAGGAACCTTTGGGCCAGAAGGAACAGGAGCAAATCGAGAACCTTCCTCCAGATAACAAGAGGCTGCTCAAAGGAACGCTGATGACTCGTGATCTGACAGCACAGGGAAAATCTCTCTTTGAATCAGAAACGTTCGACCACCAAGAATTTGGCCAACTTCTTACCCAACAACATCTTGTGCTCAGAGACTATATTCAAACATCTACTCCTAAAATAGATAAAATGATTGAGGAAGGGCTCAATGCAGGAGCGCCATCGTCTGTGTGGATGAAGGAGCCCGCATTGAACCTACCCCCTATAGAGAGCGAAAGGAGGAGAGATGATCAACGCCACACAGATCAGAAAAGGAATGATCATAAAATTGGAAGATGGACTCTACAAGGTGCTCGAGACAACGCATGTGACACCGGGCAAGGGGCAGGCTCTGATGCAGACAAAACTTCGCCGGCTCAGTGATCAAACTCTGCACGATCACAGATTTCGTTCCAAGGATAAGGTAGAACAAGCTTATCTTGAAGTGATTGAAATGCAATTCCTGTACCAGGAAGGGAATGCCTATGTTTTTATGAATCTTGAAAATTATGAGCAGATAAAACTTACTCCAGATATTTTGGGTGATTCTGTGGACTATCTCATATCCGATGTGACATTCTCGATTGAGATGTCTGATGGAAAACCTGTGGGAGTGAATCCCCCCTTAACCATTGACATGGAGGTGGTGAAAACCGAACCTTATCTCAAAGGGGCCACTCAGTCGGCCAGCAACAAGCCAGCCACTCTGCAAACCGGTATCACAGTCACAGTCCCTCAGTTCATAAAAGAAGGGGATATTGTAAGAATAGACACCCGAGACAATTCCTACATCGAACGGGTGAGCGGCTGATCCAGGTTAAAATGAGGCTCTGTATACCGCGACGTTATCCTGGTTGTCTGTGACTTTGATGACGATCAGATTGTCCGAATCTGGCGTTAAACTTACGTTAAATCGGAACAATTCAGTCTTGGAATCACTTATCCCGTCCTCAGGAAACACAGCCTCCCAATCGTTCGGACGAATCAGGAATTTAGCTTCTTTGATAGAAGACTGCACATCTTCAACGGAAAATGTAACAGTTAAACTGTTTCCTTGCTTGTTTACCTGAACATTTTTAAAGACAGGTAGGGAATTATCGATGATCAGCTTACGGCTGACTTTTTCTGACCTTAAATCCACACCCTTGGGATTGGAAGGCGAATCAGAGACTTCGATCTTTAGATAATAAATTCCATCGGGAAAATTCAAAGTGTCGAATGAAAAGATCTTTTCTACCCATCTTTGCTTGAAAACTCTCCATTTCGACTCATCTTCGCGTCGAATGTAAATCGAATAGAGAAGGCTGTCTTTATTCTCGTCTTCTGCATCCCAGGTAACAGTCTGATAACCCTTCCTTTGGACCTTTTTGGGAGCCATAAAGCTTTTCGATTTTTCCTTAGCTATAGCCTGTTCGGACTGGCTGATATCCTCACCCCAAATGACTTCATCCTGTTCGAGAGGCTTTAGATAAACCTCATTCGCAGGAAGAAGTTCGAGTTTGGTCAACGATGGAGGGAGGTTGGATTGCAGGTAGAAAAGGGCGATCTTTTTCAGGAAAGGGGATCTCCGACCCGACTCAGCCCTGAATTTGACTTTGAACTGAAGATAGCGGCCCTTAGGGCTGAGGACTTGTTCTCCCTCTGCCCTTTGGTAGGGCGGCGACCACTCGCTCCAGGTCAGATCCGGCTGTGAAGAATTCCCGCTCCGGGTGAAAAATTGAACAGTGGAACCGGTCATAAGCTCAGCCTCCCACTCGATCTTTCCCCATTGGGAGAGGGTTCCGGCATCCATGACACGACTCTCATATTCTCCCTCAAACCTCTGGCCAGGAGAGATACGAATCAACCGGGAGGGATTATTGAATAAAGAATAGATAGAAGAGTCGTGAGGGGTAAGGAGATAGACCTGCTCAGAGTCTTTCTGAAGAAGAAGAGAAACTTTTTCGTCTGAATCGATCTCATAAAGTCGGCCTTTGTCTCCTGTGCCAAAAATAATTTTTTTCGTTCCTTCATCCCAGAGTAAACAGTAGACCAACTCGTCCTCTGATGACCAAAGCTTTTTTGCTAGTCCTTCTGGATTCACACGAAAGAGAGCACCGGGCTGGCTGTCTAAAGAAACAGCAGTCTGTTTTTGTGCTGGTGTATCCGGGATTGCCGTAACCGTAATCTCTGTGGACACTCCGGTCGGCAAAAGCGAAGCAGCATCCTTCTTGGCTGCAACCACCTTTCCACCTGCTGCTGCATAGACATTCCCCGCTTTATCCAAAGCCACGCATTTTATTTCTTCATAGGGAGACTCATACAAAATCGAGGCTTTCTTGCCAGGCGTTACTCTGTATATAATCCCTTTGCCTCCGCTCCCCGCAATGAATTCTCCTCTTCCGGACTGCTCTAAACAGAGGATATGGTTTTCCTCTGCCTTCATGATCAAGGCCCCCTCCCCTTCTTTATTTATTTCATAAATCCCGCCGCTCTCACCTACAGCTGCCAATAGGTTCTCACTATCTACAAACAAAAGATCCCATATATATTTTTCTGTGGGATTAAAGAAAGGCTCCCCATCGCCCTGACGTGTGATCTTATAGATTTTTCCGTTTGGCGAAGTGCCGGCATAGAGGTTTCCCTTTCCATCTTGAGCGAGACAGTAAACATCCATTTCAGGTGCCTGGAAAAACAGTTCAGCTTTTCCGTCTGCCTGGATTTTGTAAATCTTTCCACTGTGTCCTGTTCCTAAATACATCGTCTCACCAGAGGTTATGAGCAGCGAAAGATAAAATTCCTCCGTTGGCCCCTCGATTGCCTCTTCTTGGGGCGAAAAGGAAAGCACTCCATCATGGGACACAGAAATTCCAAAGAATTTTCCATCGAGATAATCGTCTATCTTATAAAATTCCCACTTTCGAGGAATAACTCCAAGGAGCATCTGAACTGACACGAGCATAAGGACAATGGTCAAAACCTTAATCTTTTTCATTCCATCAATCTCCTGATCTCCTGATCTCCTGAATTCCGTCTTCAGAAGTCCACAACAGAAAACAAGCCTTATTTTATTTTGATCGGAATCACGGCAAGGCCGTTAAAAACATAAGGGATAACATGCCGGTATTCGCCTAGAGTAGACCTGGTGATCTCTATAGGAGGAGATGAAGCCGCCCGCGGCGAGGAAAACATGGACTTCATGGTTGGTGGAAGATTCGGCATCTCTTCCCCTCGGAGAAAAAGGCCAGGTTTGGTTGCGATAATCTTGAAATAAATGTAATTGTGCCTCCTCAGACTGTTCAGCATTCTGACAAGCTGATAAAGGCTTCGTGGGACAAACGATGTCGTCCTGTACTGGCGGAACTCGATACTCTGCAAGGAGACAGCATCTCCAACAACCAGGCTGAACTCCGATCCTGAAGGAAGGTTAGGGATAGGAAGCGGGAACTCTTCCTCTACGGTGTTTCCTCTAAAATTCCTGTAATAGACTTTCATCCGCACCCGCTCACCCGGGTAGGCTTCGTACTTCTCCAACCACACTTTCTCAAGATAGGCGAATCTCACTTCTTCGGCTACTGTTATGTTGAGGTCGATGCTGTGAATGCCCAATTCTATGAACTCATTTGTGGTTAGCATATAGACGACCGCTGTGACAAGGCCGGACAAATTGGTCGAAGCCATATCGAAATTCCCGGAAAAGAGGTCTTCGAGCCGGACATTCATACCGTTATCTAAATAGATGACACCATTCAGTTCAAGAGTCAGATCTCCAATCCCCCGCTCTTCTGATGATATAACACTGGCTGCAGCAAGATTAACAAGGAAAGGAGTCAGGATTTTGTCATTGGCCACCTGGATCTTAAATTCTCTTTCTCCGGATTCCACATCCAGAATTTTGAAATTTATTGGGATGAACTTAGGCATCTTGCCCAACTCACCAAGAATACCCGCTGTCCTGTCTTGTACGAACCTTCCGATAGTAACATCCGAGACAGCCAACCAGGAGGACAGCATGAGGCTTGGCAGGACAGTTATCACTCTCGCTTTGGTCATCGCAAGATCGACTGGACCCAGGTTAAACACAGGATGTCCGAAGGCTAAGACGCTATTTCCATCCACATGAGTTACTGTTCCCAAATAGGAAACATTTATGTCTCCCTTGATGAGTTGAACACCAATAGGAGATCCAGGTTGAAGAGTCAGGCCCGAGGAGGACATTTCAGGCTGAATCTGCCCTTGTGATCCTGATTGAATGGGTGTGAAACCCATACGTGAGAAATTGGCTTTTGCCTTCTCAAATACATAAGGAGAAAATCCGCTGAAAACGAGAGGGATACTCAAAGGTTTCACTAATCGTCCCTCGGCTTCTGCTAAAGGGAGCTGGAAACGTTCCTTATTCAATTCAAAAAGCTCATCCAAGGTCAAATGGCTTAAGACCTGCATCCGTGGCGCAAAGGAGGACGCAGGGCCTTTCTCAGGGGAAATGGCAAGCATTTCGCCGATGGGCGTGATTCCTGCTATGGCTTCTTTGGCAAAAGCTCCGACTGAATAGGCCACGGCTCCGATGAGTTTTTCACCCACATAAACCGGACTCCCACTCATTCCTTCAATCACGCCTGCTTCATCCAGTACTTCACTTTCAAGCTTGGCAAGGATCAAATTTCGTCTGGGTTGAAAATTATGCAGGATTCCAAGGATCTCCACACCGAACTCTTCGATCTTATCTCCCTTAAAAACGGTTCGTCCCGTCCCCTTCATACCTGGTTTTATCTGGTCGAGTGGAAGGATGCTGATAGAGGATTCCTCGGCAACAGCAAAACCGCAGAGGAGCAAAAACGTCAGTAAAAATGCATTTATTTTTCTTTTCATCCAAAGACCACTTCTTTCAGGTTTGACCCTCTCTATTTATTTTCATACAATCTTACCAATGAGAGCGTTTGTCACAGGCGGAACCGGCTTTATCGGAAGCCACCTCATCGACTATTTACTAGAAAATAAAGGTGCAGAGGTATATGCTTTAGTCCGAGACCCTACGAACCTCAAATGGTTGACCGGCCTCGATGTCCATCTCTTGAAAGGAGATCTATTTACTTTACCCTCTCTTCCTTCTGACATCGACTATGTTTTTCCACATTGCAGGAATCACGAAAGCTCGCAAATTGGCTGATTATTATACAGTAAACCAACACGGGACAGCAAGTCTTTTTCAGACTCTCCAGAGACAGAAGATATCGCCTAGAAAGATCATATACCTCAGCAGCATCGCTGCATCGGGCCCATCAGCTGAGAAAATTCCCATCAAAGAAAACGATAAACCACATCCCATACATCCATATGGCGAGAGCAAGCTGCTCGGCGAGAAAGAAGCTTTGAAATTTAGAAATAACTTTTCCCTCATCATCATCCGAGTGGGAGCAGTTTTCGGTCCTCGAGATAAAGACTTTCTCTCCTATTTCAAAATCATAAACAAAGGAATCCTCCCTTCCCTCGCATTCAAAAGGCGAAGGCTGAGCTTATGCTATATTGAAGATCTCGTCCATGCTTTCGATCTCTGCCTCCAAAAAGATATCGAATCAGGTGAAATCTTCAATATCGCTGACCCGCAACCCTATACCTGGGATGAATTGGGAAGGGAAGCAGGGAAAATATTAGGAAAAAAGTTATTTTCAGTGAAATTCCCCCTCTGTCTGCTCTATCCCATAGCCTTGATTTCAGAGGGATTATCGAACTTAAGAAAAAGAACAACTACGTTCGACCGGAGAAGACTGAGGGAAATGAGACAACCGGGTTGGATCATTGATACAAAAAAAGCAGAGGAACGTCTTGCCTTCTCACTTAAATTTTCGATTCAAGAAGGACTCCAAAAAAGTCTGACCTGGTATATTGACCAAGGCTGGCTGTAATCAGCAATCCCTCCCATCTTCAACCCTGTTCTCTATTTAATTCTTGTGCTCCGGGTGTAAAAGGAGGCAGAAAATTTCTCTGTGCTCTTTAGGCACCAATCCTCCTCTTTAGAGAAGGCAAAATATTTAATCTTTCCTTCGAAGGTGTGATTGCCTCTTTTGGCTTCTAAATTTACAGTGAATGGGATCTCGATAGGCTTTTCGAGGTTTAAAATTTCCTGGCTATTTTCTTCCTTGATTTCGATCTCTAAATCCGAAGCACTAAAAAAATTTTTTGGGAAAATGAGTTCCTGCGATGGGGTGCATTCGATAACAAAGGAGGGTTGGGGATTGATGGTAATTCCCTTGGCTAGTATTATTTTAATGATGACTTTTCCTTCTTGTCCTCTCGAAAGCCATCGAGGGCGTATAGAGGCTTCCACTCTCAAACATGCTTCTTCTTGCTGAGCCCCTGTCAACAGATAAATGAAGGATAAGAAGACCAAGCTGAATACTATTCTTTTCAATAAGACTCCTCAAACATTCCGCTTATTCAAATATTACTCTCAAGGAATCCTCGAGTCAAGGCACACTTTTTCTTGTGAGTGTTTCTGTCTTTGTGGCAGTCTCGCCAGTGATTAAACAAGCGGAAAGAGAATAAATAATAACATCTAGAATTCTCTTTATTTTTCTGAAACCATCTCTTATAATTTGCATCGTATAAAATGAGAAATCGTTCGATAATCACAGGAACTGGACGTTTCCTTCCTCCTCGAATTATCTCCAATTTTGACCTAGAGAAAAAAATGAATACAACGGATGAGTGGATCCGACAGAGATCCGGGATAGGTGAAAGACGCTATGCCGAAGCTGGCGTCGGCAGTTCCGATCTCGCTTATGAAGCTGCATTGAAAGCTATTGAGAACGCCCAAATAGAGAAATCCAAAATAGACTTTATCATCGCAGCGACTCTTTCGCCGGACCATTACTTCCCAGGCATTGGGGTGCTTGTACAGGCGAAGCTAGGGCTTTCTCAAATCGGAGCGCTTGATGTCAGAAACCAGTGCTGCGGCTTCATCTACGGTCTGTCTGTTGCTGATCAGTATATAAAAGCAGGTACTTACAAAAAAATCTTGCTTGTAGCCGCAGAAAAACAATCCTCTAATCTGGATTATTCAGACGAAGGCAGAGATATGGCTGTCCTTTTCGGAGATGGAGGAGGGGCTGCCATTATAGAAGCCAGTAATTCCCAAGGAGAAATGGGAATTCTTTCCACTCACCTTTTTTCAGATGGAAAGAATGCGTCTGATTTATGGATGGAAAAACCTTCCCCTTACGATCATCCTACCTTTGCCAAGGAATTGTTGGCCGACAAGAAATTCTATCCCCGAATGGACGGACGAACTGTCTTTAAAAATGCTGTTGAAAAAATGCCTGAAGCTGTGCAGGCAGCACTCAAACAAAACGGACTGACGATCGAGGATGTGGACCATTTGATTCCCCATCAGGCCAATGACAGGATCAGCCTAATGGTCGCCAGAAATCTGAGGATCCCTGTTGAAAAAGTCATCAGAAACATCGACCGTTACGGAAACACAACCGCTGCTTCGATTCCCATCGCTCTCGATGAAGCTGTAGAGGAGGGAAGAATTAAGGCTGGTGATCTTGTTGTGCTCACCGCCTTTGGCTCAGGATTCACTTGGGCCTCTGCAGTTATCCGATGGTGAACATGAGGATAGAAGGGCAAGTTATTGCTTTTAAAGATTATTTTGTGGTAGGATGTCATACTATATTTTTTCTGCGTCAACGATTAATATGAACACAAAAAAGCACGCTCAGAGGAGGGTTCAATGAGGAAAATCGTCATATCGATCTTCATCTTCATCTTCGTCCTATCAAGCACGGGAATTGTATGGTCTCAGCAAAACGAAGAGGACGGGAAGCTGCAGAAAATATTCGAGGAATATATGGATGCTCTATGGAAATTCTACCCCACAGCAGGCACTATGGCCGGGTTTCATAGATACGACAACAAACTTGGAGACTTCGGGGAGAAAAACGTCGAAAAACGTATGGAGGAGCTGGATAAGTTCAACCAGGATTTAGTAACCAAAGTAGACAGGACAAAGATGAGTCCAGAATTCCAGATCACCCATGAAATGCTCATGGATGCTCTCGACTCAGAACGATTGAAATTCGAGCAACTCATCCCATGGGAATATGATCCTCTTTTCTATAACACGATATTCATAAACTGTGTACGGCCTCTTCTGAAAAATGAATTTGCACCCCTTGATACGCGGGCCAAGAATGCCACTGATAGGCTGAAAGATCTTCCAAAGCTCATCAAGCAAGCTAAGGAAATCTTAAAGAATCCCACTCAAATCTCAACCGAGACAGCCATAAAGCAATTCCCTGCTATTTTTGAAATCTTCAGAACCGAACTGCCGACATTGGCCTCACAGGTCCCCGAAAACCAGAGAACCAAACTCCTCTCCGAGCTGGGGAAAGTCATCCCTGCCCTGGAAGATTACCAGAACTATCTTAGAAACGAGCTCCTCCCCAAATCGGCTGGGAACTTCCGTCTCGGGGAAGCACATGTAAGGTTCCTGCGTTTGACTCTCCAGAACAACATCCCCATCCAAGAGCTTGTCGAGAGAGCAAGAGCTGACGTCAAAAACATAACGGAAGTGGAAATGGCCATAGTCTGTCTCCCCTTGTACAGATTGATGTATCCCGATGTCGACATGCAGCAGCTCACTTCCCAAAGAGGTGAAAACGAAGCACGTCGGATCATCATTAAAGGCGTTTTAGATAAGATTAAGGAAGAACATGTCTCCAAAGATGAATTTTTAGATAAGATTCGATCTATGACAGAGGAAATAAAAAGCTTCCTCAATGAGAAACAACTAATCGATCTGCCTGATATGGATTTGAATATCGAGCCTATGCCTGCAGAATATCAGGGAATAACATGGACACGATTCGTCACTCCTGGGGCTTACGAGACGTCGCAAAATTTCACAGCTCAGATAACGCCTTTTCCCGAGGACTGGAACGAGCAACAAATCACATCATTCCTTGAAGAATACAACAATTATCTCCTTTACTTCTACACGATCCGCACGATCTATCCAGGAACATTCATCCCCTACTTTTACGCCAACCAAAACTCCTCGCTGCTGGAAAAACTGTATCCCAGCTTGCCTCTTATAAAGGGCTGGTCCATTCCGCTCGAAGAGAAGTTGATCTTTGAAGGCTTCGGAAATTATGACCTCAGACGCCGTCTTAATCAGCTCAAATTCAAGCTCAGAATTGTCACAGACTTTATTGCTGAATTCCAAATCCACGAAGGCAACTGGACCAAAGAAGACGCCATAAACTACATGATGAGGGTCGGCTTCCAGACCGAAGCCGAGGCTGAAAGAAAATGGAATCGCATCCTGCTTCTTCCCGGAGATGCGGCCTACGCCTACGTAGGCGTGCAAGAGATTTTAGATATGGAGACAGAATATAAGCAGCTCAAAGGCGATTCCTTCAGCCAAAAGGAATTCTACAAAGAACTCCTCAGCCATGGGGCGTTGCCCCTTCGCCATCTGAAAAAGAAAATCTTAGAGCAATAAGATAGCCCGATATCCGCGAAGAGCAGAAGAAGTTTCCTGAAAAAAGGATGCATTTTATTGACTCCCATGCCCACATCAACACCACAGAATTCGATGAGGACCGCATCCAGGTCATCGAGCGGGCATTCCAGGGCGGGATCGAAGCTCTTCTCTGTCCAGCAGAACTCACTGAGGAAAAAAATACAGAGATTGCGCTGGATTTAATCGACACTTATCCAAATATTATTGCGGCGGCTGGGATCCATCCTCACCATGCCAGAAATTTCAATCCTGACATCGCAACGACTCTCCAAGAAATGACACGCGAAAAAAAGATTTGTGCCGTAGGAGAGATTGGACTAGATTTCCACTACAATTTATCCTCACGAAAAGACCAGATCGAAGCCTTCAATGCTCAATTAAACTTGGCCCAGGAGCTGGGTCTTCCTGTCGTCATCCACAGTCGGAATGCAGGAAAAGAGATTGCAGCCTCTGTCAAGGAACTCAATTACACAAGAGGAGGTGTTCTCCACTGTTTTACCGAAGACTGGTCATTTGCCAAACTCATGATGGATTATAATTTCTGGGTATCTTTCTCAGGGATCTTGACTTATCCCAATGCCGATCCCTTAAGAGAAGTCGCACGAAAACTTCCTTTGGAGAGAATTTTGATTGAAACTGACTCTCCTTATCTCGTTCCTGTTCCCCACAGGGGGAAAATTAAAAGAAATGAACCGCTTTATGTGAAGGAAGTCGCTCAAACATTGGCACATATAAAACAAACGAGTCTGGAGGAAATTTCCACCATAACATCTCAAAATTTTTCATCTGTTTTTCTGTTTGAAATATAGAAACTGAGATGTTAATATAGTCCCGCAACTGATAAGGAGCCATGAGAGATATAATCGATCAAGCGGACAAATCTCGGATCAAGAGAATTCCACACCTTCGACAACTCTACCGTGATATCAGTAAAGATTTACATGAGGTCGAAGAGACATTGAAGCTCTTCACCACGTCACCCAACAAAATCATCTCAGAAATAAGCAACTATCTCTTTCAAAACACTGGCAAGAGAATAAGACCTGCACTTCTCATCCTCTGCGCAAAACTCAGAGGATACAAAGGGAAGGAGCATATCGTCATGTCTAGCCTCGTGGAGACCATACATACGGCCAGCCTCATACATGACGACATTATCGACAACTCTGAGGTTCGAAGAGGAAGAGAATCGGTCCATTCCAGATGGGGACCTAACATCACGGTCCTTTTGGGAGACTATCTTTACATAAAAACAATAAGTCAATCCCTTGAGAGCAAGCACAGAAGGATTGTTCAAATCCTCACTGATATATCATCAAAAATGATAGAAGGGGAACTTGACGAATATTATGTTAGCTGGAATTTGGACCTAGATGAAAATGACTATCTGAACATCATCAAGAAAAAGACCGCCTCGCTTTTTTCAGCCTCCTGTCGAATCGGTGGTATTCTGGGCATGGCTTCTGAAGAAGAAGAAAATACCCTCGCAGAATTCGGGACAAACCTCGGAATGACCTTTCAAATTGTCGACGATCTTTTGGACTACACTGGAGACGAAAACACGATGGGAAAACCGGTCCTCTCTGATCTCAGGGAAGGCCGGATAACGCTTCCCTTGATTTATACGCTTAACAATGACGGCAAAATAAACCGCAAACGCATCACAAACTTGTTGAAGAGAAAAGAACTGAATACAACTTCACTCGATCAAATCTTGAATATTGTCAGATCCAATGGAGCCCTAGAATATTCCAAGAAGAAAGCCCAAGAGTATTCGTTTCATTCCAAGGCCCTCATCCATAAAATGCCTCCCTCCATTTACAGAGATGCTTTGTCTTTGTTCCCCGATTATATCCTCAAAAGGAACAAATAACAGGGCATCCTCTATGCTTTTTAACCCATTCGTCATGCATTAAAAATGACAGAAATCGAAGTCAAAATTGAGATAAAAGATATCGATGGGATAATAAATAAGATCACATCACTTGGCGCTGAGCTGATAAAAAATCGCTGCCTGGAGGAAAACACACTTTACGACTTCCCAAATCAACTCCTGTATAGAAAGCATCAGGCACTGAGACTCCGCACAGCGGATAAAAAAGCATTTTTAACCTTCAAAGGTGCACCTCAAAAATCCAGGAAATTCAAAATTCGGGAAGAATATCAAAGTGAAGTCAAAAGCACAAAAAACATAAAAAAGATTCTAAAAGAGCTGAGATTGGTACCTACATTCAAATATAAAAAATACCGGTCGATATACAGAATACACCGCTTAAAAATATGCTTGGACGAAACATCATTCGGAATATTCTTAGAACTTGAAGGAGAACGGAACGAGATTGTCAAAGTCGCACAGGCATTAGGATTTTCAAAAAAGGAGTTCATCAAATTAGATTACATCCAATTGATGAAGCAAAGAGAAGTAAAAAACTAAAATATCTATTTCTTACTGGATTTCTTTGGCTTTTTCTGGGCCCCTTTTTCTTTCTGCTCCGGGGATTCCTCTATTTTTTCTGGCTCTTCTTGTTTTGCCAGTTCTTCTCCCTTTTCTTCTTCAATTTCCTCCCCTATAAATGTTTCTTCCTCAACTGATGGAGTCTCCTCGGGAGAGGACTTGACAATCTCGTAATCAATAAGACCTTGTTTAACCTCTTCCTGGGCAATCCTGATTAGATTTTTTGACTTTGATTTTATCAGAGGTTTCGCGCCCCTCAGAAGCTGTTTCGCTCTCATCGAAGCTAAAATGACATACCTGAATTTGCTATCGATTTCACCGTAATCTTTCAAATAAACTGTTCTCCTTGGTTCTTATTCTCGTATTCTCTGTATAAACATGTAAAATATCAGAATTCGCGGAGTAATTCAATATCAATGAATAATTCCATATTAATTTTTTTTTATATTTTTTCTATCTTTTCATTCGTCTTTCTTCTGTGCTAAAATGTGAATTCCTCAAAATCATGAGGCCGAAATACTCTTAACTGTGGCCCATATAAGATGTTTCAAACGAATGCAGAAAGAATGATCCCCCACCTCTCCATACACAAGGGAAGTGATAAGACTATTTGGGCTGTCGGAGGAGGAAAGGGAGGCACAGGAAAGAGCTTCATTTCTGCCAGCCTCGCTGTTCATCTTGCAGATCTAGAGAATGATGTAGCGTTGATCGATGCAGATCTGGGAGGCCCTAACCTCCATACCTTCCTGGGCATGAAAGAGACAAATCTTGACTTGGGAGATTTCATATCGAACAAAGTGCCTAATCTCAAGGATACTGTCATCCTTACTCCTTTTAAAGGACTTAAGCTGATTAAAGGAACTGAAAACCTCATCTTTATGGCAAATCTGAACTATTACAAAAAACTGAAGCTGATCAGGCACATCAAGACATTCGATGCCAAAAGAGTCATTGTCGATATCGGTACTGGAGCGTCCTACAACTGTGTTGATTTCTTCCTTTTATCTAATCCAGGGATTCTCGTTGTAAATCCAGAGCCAACCTCTATTGAGAACGCCTATTACTTTTTGAAATCCTGCATCATCAGGATCCTCAAACTTTACACAGATTTCTACAATATTCAAGACTTGGTGAACAAAATCAGCTCCCACATCAAGGACAATTCAAAATCCATCTACAGCTTTTTGAATGAGATAATATCTCATGATAAAAACTATGCCCATATTTTATACAAGGCCCTGAAAAAATTTAGGCCTTGCCTGATAATCAATAAAGCAAGAAACGAGAGGGATTTTCTCCTGGGACAATCGATCGTCGATGTGGTCAAAAAATATCTGATTGTGGACCTCGACTTCTTAGGAGCCATACCCTATGATGAGAGAGTCCACCTCAGTTTAAGAAACATGACGCCTTTTTTAAGTACCTATCCAGATTCTGAGGTTTCTCTTTCCTTTAGATCCATCGTGAACAAGCTCGCGTACAGAGAAAATTAATCCCTTCAACCAGCAGTTAACATCATGAAGATCAAAAATGTCGAGGAAATGGATTACTACGAGCTTCTGAATGTCAGAAGAAGTGCATCCCTCCAGGAAGTCGAAAGAGCCTATCATCTTTGCAAAGCCACCTATCAGAAGGACTCGATCGCTCATTACAGCCTCATCTCAGAGGAAGAGAGAAAAGCCATCTTAGACCGGATTGATGAAGCGTATGATACGCTCAGAGATTCTCATAGGAGAAAATTATACGATCTTAAAATGTTCGAGAGTAAAGAGGGATACAAAGAGAAAGCCTTTTTCCGTAGATCCACGGAAAAATTGGTCATTGAAGACACAGCAGACAAAGTCAGCTTTTGGAGAAAATTAATATACAGACTGCTCTCCCCTAGAAAAAGATAAAGTTTTATCGAATCAGGTCATACACAAACTGGCCGTTTTGAAGGCAAATCTGACTGTAGCGTCCTATCATGCCCGGCGGCAGCTTTTCCGGGACTGAGACCTCACAGAGAGTATACCTCAGTCCCTTCAATACCAAATACTGCTCGCTGATTGGAGGAATGGCCAATCCAACCAGAAAATGTTTGGGAATCCTTATGAGAAGCAGGGGATACTTCTTGAAATTCTTCCACAGAGCGGCAAAGGTGACTCCGTTCGAGTCACAATCCCCAAAATTTTCCACGAGAACTCTTGGAGGCACCCAAAATTCCATGATGATTTTTCCTTTTTCCGAAAAAGGAGGAACATAATACCGGATTTCTTGGATAAAGGACAGCAAAAGGCCCAAAAAATGACGGAGAGACAGATCTTTGTTCTCGTCCCTCATAATTTCCAGAATATGTCTGACTCTGGCCTGATTGTTTTTTACACACAGACTATAATCCACACCAAGTTTTCCGCTGAACTTCCGGATACCCTTGCTTTCCAAAAACCGCATTTTTTCTTCTTCTTGGATTTTCTCTATTTTTTTCAAAAGTTTAGCCTGTTCCTTGGCTAATTTTGATCTTATTTTTTCGAACTCTCCCTTGACTTTTTTGTGGAGACCAGAAGGGGCCGAAAGCTTCAGATCGAAACTTTTTGATGTGGCCTCCACTATGGAAATGTACTCAGAATATTTGCTTTTATCGATCATCTCCTGGGTAAACTTTCTCAGGTCCTGAACCATTCTCCCTCTGGATACCTCGAGATGATCATCCAAGTATTTTCTAAGGTCTTCCGGATAATATCCGAATTCACTCTCTGCTTGTTGCAGTTGAGCCTTAGAGAGATCGAAGGTGATTCTATGCGATTTCCCATCAAAATCTCTCCATCCATATTCGAGACTGTAGCTCTCTGGATTCTCGGTTTTCATAAAAGGCTGGGAATCCTGACCGGCAGCACTCTCTTGACTATTATTCGAAACGGCAAAAGATTTGCCATCAGAGTTACCTGGAGTAGACCATGAAAGATAGATGAGTCCACATATAAGAAAGAGGACTGAAAAAAAGGGGAGAAACGGCGTTTTCATCCTGGATTCATTCAAGAGGAACCGATCCAATCTCTGGGAAGGGGATGAGAGCGCGCACAAGACCCGATACTCCTGAGCTCATCAGCAGGCAAATCGCGATGATGAATAAAGCCATAAAAAGAGCGATGGCTATGTTGTTGTCCTGGATCTCCTGGTACTGATTGATCCGAGGGGTTAATCTATTGAACATCCAAAAACTGAAGAATATGCAAGCGATAGCCAGTACTCCCGCAATAAGAACATAACCCAGGCTGTACAACAACGCCATGGCAAAGTTTCCGAAGTTTTTCTCCTGTCCGATAACAAAAAGCTGGATCACAGCCATAACCGGGTAAAGTGCCTGTTTGACTACTACAGCCTCTCCCAGAAGGATGCCTCCCAGCACTATCCCAACCGAGATGTTCTTTTTCTTAAGCTGCCGTTCCTCATCGAACCGAGGCGACAAGACAAGCAGTAAACGATAGCTGCCGAAGATCAAGACAAAACTGATAAGAATCGAAACAAGAAATTCGAGAAGCCCAAAGATAATCTGTTGAACGCTCATTCTTTTTCAATTCTTTATGACAATGTCATCCTCTGTCCCAAAGGTCTTATCTTTTCCTGCAGAAATGAGGCGAAAGTTGGAGTCTGACAGTCTTTCGTATTTTACTGGATTCCCCCAAGCATCAGATTCGACATAGATTGAACGATTAAAGGTTTGGACTTCTTTGAGGTCATTCGGTGTCCGTCCATTTTGAGCGATGAAAAAATCAATCGCTCTTTCAAGAGAGGTCAAGTTTGTCCGAGTGGTTTTCTCTCTGACTTCGCTGAAAGCCTTGACCTGCTCCTGTAACTGAGACTTGTCTCCTCGTTTAGACACAAAGAGAAAGAAAACCACGATCACGACTAAAAGAAGAATGACCAAAAATCCTTTTATCCTCATTGAATTTCCCCTTTACATTCCTCATTTTGTATCGCTGAGACCCGATGCATCTCACTCCTTCTTCATGAGCAAAAGTGCGGTTTGTCCATTCATTATATAATCGTCAAAGCTTAAGAAACAAGAAAAGAATAAAAAAGGTTATTTTTCTGAGACTTTTCTTATTTTGCGGTCGACTTCATTGAATTCAAACAGATGAGGGAGATAGCCTTCAGCTCCCAGTTGTGCGGCCATATTTTTGAGCTCCTTAGATGATAATTGAGATGCCATGAGAATGATAGGAATGGACTTTGTACTGTTAGATTTTCTCAATATCTCAAAGATCGCAACGCCCCAATCCTCGATCAACCCGATATCAAGAAGAATCACATCAGGCTTTAACTTCGTTACGTGATTTACATTGACCATCCTTGAGGGTGCAGATATCAACACATAGCCGTATTCCTTCAAATATCTCGCCATCAAAGTCACAAGAGCTGGATCATCATTTATGATTAAGATCTTCCTTTTCGCTTTTTTTCGCACGGTGTATTGTTCAATGCGATTCAGAAGCTCTTTGAAATCATAGGGTTTTTTAATGAACACACAAATTCCATCCTGGTAACAGGCCTCCTCGAACTCGGGTAAGTTCATCGCAGTCACAGCAAAAATTGGGATGTCCTTGGTTTCTGGATCCTTTTTTAATTGTATGGTGGCTTCCAGCCCATGCATTCCAGGAAGCAACATATCCATCAGGATCAAGTCTGGCTTGTGCTCCCGGGCAAGTTTGATCCCCTCTTCTCCGCTGAGAGCCACAATGACCTGATATTTCTTTTCTTTGAGTCTGTTTTTAACTATGGCTACAGAGACAGGATCATCTTCCACCAGCAATATTTTTGCCATTTTTATACCTGCCTTGAGTTCCTGCACTTCTCCTTTAATCATGCCAGTATAAAAATATGCAATGGGGTCCTCAGAGCGTCAATCGCCCTTAAGGATGAATCAAGGGGTGATTTTATCCTGGGAAAGAGTGTCTATATAATCCTCGATCGGAAGACTGTCAATCTGTCAGCCAGCTTTTTTAGCTGAGCCTCGGAATCGGCTTTGAGATTGGCCTTACCCACACGCTCAAGCTCCTGGAGGATGGTCCCGATCTTCGAGATATCAGAGGAGAGCGTTTGGATCTCTTGAGAAGATGTAAAATTCTCTTCTGCTTCCTTGACTTTCTGCGACAAAGAATCATAGTTCTTCTTTAAGTTGGGAAGATTCTTTCTTGTCAGACAGATCTCATAGAGATCGTCGCCTTCTTGGGCTTTGGCGAGCCTGTCAAAAGCGTCCTTCACTTCTTCTTCCATGTCTTGCAAATCTCCCTGGAGGGATTTCTTGAGATCCTTTACCCTAGATCGAACGACAAATTTTTCTGTCTCCGACAGATCCTGTTCCAATGCGTCTAAAGCAAGAGATAATTTGTTGAGCTGATCTTGGGATGCAGATTTGAGGTTCAGCTTCGACACACGATCCAACTCTTTCAGGACGTTTTCCATCTTGAGAAGATCAGAGGAAAGATTCTGCATCTCAGAGGACGCTTCGAGGCCCCGCTGAATATTCTTGATGCATTCCGATAAGGATTGAAATTGACGCATCAAGTTGGGCATGCTCTTCACGGTCACTGTATAGATCGAAAGATCATCGCCTTCTTTTGCCTTGGCGAGCTTTAAATGAGCCTGCTGAATTTCCGCCCTCATATCTTCTACAGTTTCAAGGGCACTCTTGATATCTTTTTCTTGACCTGAGAGGCTATCCTTGCCCGATGCTTCATAGAAGAGGAACATGTTCCATACAACAAAAAAGATAAGAAAAAATAAGATAAGTTTCCCCCATTTCATTCTCTGTATAATATTATTCATGGTCTTTCACCTCCCCTGCCTGCCTTCTTACTTAAAATACACATAACGTATTTCTAAATTATTATCCGGCCAGCAGAATCCTATCCCGACTTCAGCCTCCTTACCGTCGATAGTGCCTTTCAGATCCAAACTGAGCGTCTTAGCTGGCGCGGGGATCGGACCTATAGAAGGAAATTGTGAAAGGAGTTTAAGAGCTCTTTCCCTTTCCTCTGGCGGATCACTCGGATGGAGGCCGCAATCATCAGGATGGGCACCGGTTTCCTCCGCATCGTCCCAGCTCTTCTGCTTGATGGCAGAAATAAGCTTAGCTACGAGTTCGTTCAATCCCGCATTTATAGTCTTCTGACCTTCAGGTGGAGACAATGATATTTCACTGGCATACTCTTTCTTCTTTTTCTCATCGAGGCTTTCACCTCCACGGGGTTCGAGATCTTGAATGGTCCAGTTGTCATCTGTAAAAACGAACTCTCCATGCATCTCGATCAAATCATCTCCTTCGATGTATTCATATTCCAGCGCTATCTTAGTGACCCAGTCCGGAACTTCTCCAATCTTGGGGAATAAACGGAGCAATTCAAGAAGAGGAGCAAGTTGTTCTTTGGCTTCGGGACTTTCGAGTTCTTTTTTGGCCTCAGACTCAAGCTCTTCAGAGTATTGCTGTCCCGTGAGACGGGCTATGGTTCGGATATCGAGGTTTTCAAGTGCCTTGACATACTCAAGAACTATTTTTTGACAATCCAGTTTTGGGCACGATTGTCCCTCACTAGACCAAGGATGTACGGAAAGGGTTGTGACCATTAATCCGACCATCAAGAATACGCCGATTCTATTCTTCATTCTTTCCTCCTGTGACTAAATCTCGATCTCTATATATAAGAGCATCATCTGAGTCATCTCATCTCATTCTGTTTCAATTTTTTAGCCAACTTTGTTTCTCTTCTTTCCTTTCAATATATCTATTCGACCACGCACTGGTACATATTGGACAAGATCCAAGGAACAGACTTTGTAAGGTGATCTTTAAGAATGGTAGTGGGGGACTGACGTGATCAATAAAGGCGAGCAAAATTTCATAAAATAGAGGTGCGAAAGACAACAAGACAGATGCGCTGGAGAAGACTTTGAATTCAGCATCTGAAGAAGAAGAGTTGTTAAAAAAGAAGATTTAGCTTGTTAATAGGACGAGAAAAACCTATAAATAAAAGGAATCATTAAAATTTACAGGAGGACGATATGCCGCTGGTGGAGATTCGCATGTTGGAAGGGCGAACGGATCAACAAAAGCGAGCGCTTCTGGATGCAGTGACCGAAGCTGTTCGCGATTCGCTGGGAGTTCCACTGACATCTATCCGGGTTTGGATCCATGAGCTCTCAGCAAAGGAGTATATGGTTGCTGGAGAGCTTTACGCAGACAGGAAAAAATGAGGGAAGTCTATCTCACAGCATGTTATATTTGAATCTTGTATTTTACATCCTCCATTTCGAAAAAGTTGACATAAAAAAGCATGATTGGACTGGAATTCTATTTTGTTGAAGCCGAAAATAACCTTGTGGGAATGATGATTGATCAGCGGTTGATCTAAGTTTGACATCAAATTCTGATGATGATATAAACGGAAAATGCCTAGGGAAAATTCTCGTTTCGACTCATCTTAAGCGTGAAGAAAGTTCGCTGAATGCATATATCTTCAAATGCCTATAAAGTATTGAATGTACTGTTCTGGCTGTTCTATGCAGGAACAGTGATTTTATGGTTCAAGGGCAGTTTTTCTCAATTGAAGTCAATTCCTGTCAGCTATGCGATACCCTTGGTGGGACTAATTGTTACATCGATTATCAAAATCATCATCTACATAAGGAGAAAAAAAGCTAGAGTAATACTCAAAGACAGCAAAAGCATCTTTTTCTTAGTACTATTAATTGCTCTCGCAGTTGCTGTCCGTATTCCCTTTTTGATGCATCACGCTGGCTTGACTCATAGTGATAACGCAATAACAACTTTAATGAGTAAACACATTGCTGAGGGAAAGTTGCCGCCTTTATATTTTTACGGCCAGTTATATCAAGGCTCCCTATTTTCTCATTTCAGTGCCCTGATCATCCTCATTTTCGGTTTCAGTCATTTATTGATGGAGTTGATTATTCTAGCCTTCTATCTCGCTTTTATAGCCATCCAGTTTCATTTTCTTAAAAATATATTTTCTTTAGCTTTTGCTGTAATGGTATCCATCTTCTATTGTCTGCCAATCGGATTCATGGGAATATTGGGATGTTTTTTTATTGCTAATGCATACCCCATGATTCTCTTTCTTGGCTCTTTAATTTTTTATTTATCCTACTTGGTTAGCCTTAAAAACAAAACAAATCTGCTGCCAGCTCTCGGCTTTCTTATGGGAATAACCTTTTGGGCGCATCAAATCAGTATTTTTTTTATCCTTGCAGCTCTGGTGGTATTGGCCTTTAAGATCAACACCCTGTGGAAAAAATATCTGCCCTTACTGTTTTATATCATCATGGGATGCCTTCCTTTATTGATGGCCGAAATCCTTCGGAAATTTCATTTGCTTAAATACCTCTTGCCGGGGGACGGATATGCTCCCGGAGGAATCCAGATCAAAAAAACGATCAAAATGAGTCTGCTACTATTCTCCAAATCGCCAAATTCTCTCAGATATGTTTATTTCTTCCTCTTTCTCCTGGGTTTTTTCGCCTTGCTGTATCCTTCATTCAAAGCCAAAAAGATACAGCCACAAAGTCTCTACAGCCTTTTCTTCCTGTTATTCTTGCCCATTTATTTCATATCCCACTTCAGCAAAATGTATCTTGTCAGGTATCTTTTACCCCTCTATTTCTGTTTACCAGTCTTAATTCTAGGAGTCTTTTGGCTTATTCGGTCAAAATTCAAATACTATCTTATGGGCCTAATCCTTCTATTGCTATTTTTTGGCCTTAATCTGAAGGAGGTGCAAAAAGATCTTCAGGCAGTAAAAAAAAGTCATCGACAAAGATTTCAGACATTAACAGCCATGAAAAAAACAGGAAACCGCTACTGGAGAGGGAATTTCTGGACAGCATACCTTTTCACCGCCCTCTCTGGAGAAGAGCTAATAGCTGATTCTTATTCGGTCAATCGCTACTTCCCTTATCGATTAATGTATGAGAATTTAGGAACAGGGGAGAATTACGTTTTCAATGATGTGGAAAGAAGACGCGCCCTGCATTTTACAAGACTTTTAGAAGCGTGTCATTTGGATTATCAAAAAATTGATCTCGGAGATTATTTGCTCATTCATGATATTAACACGCCTATATGTCCTGCATCCTTATTAGCGCCTGTACATTCAGCATTTCCTGACCCTGAGATATCCCGAAAATATTTCCAAAAAGGGTTTCTAAATATAGATTTTAAAAATATCGGAGAAAAAAAGGGATCCAATTACTGGATCCATGCTGAAATCCCAGGATATAGCTCTTATATAAAAAAATTTCCTTTAGAAAAAGGGCGAACCAAAATTCAATTGCCTTATCCCCGAGAGAAGTCGTTTCCTCTAGAATTTCATTTAAGTTATAAAGGGATAAAAATTGCACAGACGCAGAAAAGGATCAAATGTTCTCCTCCGGACAGTGTCCAAGAGAGAAAAAAAAGAATCGTATTTTTGACTGGTGTCAACTCCACAGTAAAAATTAAAGACAAGCGTATGCACGTTTGTGCTAAGCAAGTGAAAATCGAAATTAACAAGAGAAAAAAATATATCTCAAAGATAAGATTATATCTTTATTCGCCCTTTAAATTCTCTCATCCGTGGTGGTATGGAGACTATCGTCAAGAAGTCGAAATTTATCTCAACGGACAGTCTGTCCGTAAAACAAGCTTGAAGGATGGCTTTAATATCATTTCTATTCCTTTTGACGATTCTCATGCCATAGAGAATGCAATTACTCTCTCGCTTCAATTCAAGTATCATCTCTTTTTTAATTTTGCTCCGTACGGTAAATTGGCTACGCTTTTAGAAAAGATCGAGATAGAGCCTTAGAAACGTCCCCCAACTAGGGATTCATTATCGCATCAATCCGCAATTTAAAATTTTTAAAATTTTTACTTGAAAAATGAGATTGCTTTTGTATAATTAATTTGGCTCTCTTGTGCGGGCTGGAGAGAGCTCACACCTTTTTGGTTCCCATCATCAACCCCCCTTTTGCTGACACAGCCCGCACCACTTCTCATCTTAATGCTTTAAGCCTTTCATTTGTCACCGGTTAAAATAATGGTTCATCGTAATAATGAGTTCCTAAAAGATTGACATAGATCACCCATCACTTTATATAAAAAGAGAGGAATGACTAATAAACGGGGGAAAGTAAAACTTAACAAACTTTTGATAAACTCTTAACAACTCCAGGATAGCTTAACTTGTTTAAGAGAACAAATGGAGAAGAGGACAGAGTGCAAAAAATAATAATATGCTTATTATTTTATATGCTATCAACATCATGCTTTCTTGTTTCAAATAAAATACATGTTGAGGGAGTCGTAACGGATGCCTCAAACGGCTCTCCTATCGCTGGTGTTAGCATGACAATATCTGGTGAAAAAAAAGCTTTCTTCCTGGAGAGGTAAGTTATCCCGATTTAGCTTCCACAACGACTGATAATAATGGATGCTATTCACTATCAATTGAGAAAGACTACGATCTCGGCGGAATCCTGAAGATTTGGTTTCAAGTATCTGGGAATGAAACGTTAGTAAAAGCGATCTCGAACTCGACAGGCGATCATGTAGTAAACGCTCAACTTATCCCAATGAAATAGACTGGAGGATACTGTGATGAATCGATATAACGAATTCAATCACTGAGCTAATTTCTTGAGTATCCCAGCCCAAAACCATTAATGTAATCCTTCCATAAATTGAAAGAAGGTTTGGGAGATATTTCATTCATTAAATGAGGTCCCCGCCACAACTTGATCTGGAAACTTCCAGTGATATGCAGAGAAACAAATACATAGGATTAAAGTTGCTCTATGAGCCTTTCAGTATGTTCCAGGGATATATGAGAGTCATTTTTTTTGGTCTGAAACCTACTTCTCTGCCACGAGAACTTCTAATTTGAAGGGACAAGTATGAATAGGTTGACATAGGTTGCAAAGTCAGATTTAATGACTACTATCCAAGGATCCATCTCATTGAAAAGGAGAGAATCAAGATGAAATCTCGGAGCGTTTTTTTATGCTTGTTTGTTCTTTTTTTGATGCTCCAGCCAGCACAAGCGGATGAGTTGGAGCATATCATGAAATCCATCAAAGCAGGAGATATCTTCGAGCTCAACGAGTACCTTTCCACACCCGAGATGAGGGGCAGGCTTGCCGGTACCGAGGAGTACAACAAAGCAGCACAATGGGCTAAAGCAAAATTCAAAGAATGGGGCTTAGCACCAGTCTATGATGACTTCCTTCAGCCTTTTGAGCTGAGCTATAACGAGACGCACGACAGCGCTTTTTCCCTGATACTCCCTGCCATAGGACAGGAGGGTAAGCCTGAAAATCTCGAAATGGAGATGTATAAGGATTATTGTCCCACCCTCTACAGCGGCTTTGGTGAGGTGGAGGAAGAGGTCGTATTTCTGGGATTTGGCATCACTGCTTCAGAACTCGATTGGGACGACTATAAGGATAGAGATGTTAAAGGGAAAGTGGTGGCGATTGTTGATGGGATGCCGCAGGTCGAAGACAAGGATTTCTCGAAGTACTATCCTCGTCCGTACAAGCTTCAGAATGCAAAGGAACATGAAGCTGGGGGTTTAATCATCATCAATAGAGCCGTTATATCAGGATATGGAACCTACCAGGAAGAACTGCCCATGGTTATGGTCAGCAATAATGTGGCAGAGACTCTTTTTAAGCATAAAGGTTTTGATATCCATAGTATAAGGGCCTTGCTTCGTGATGGGAATCCGCTGCGTTTTGCAACAGGTGTGAGAGCAAAGATCAAAGTCACAGGCGTTCATCACCCAAATGCCTTCACCTCAAATGTGGTTGGAATTATCGAAGGTTCTGATCCCACGCTCAAGGAAGAATACATCATTTTCGGCGGCCACTTGGACGGTGTTGGCCCGTGGCCGCGGCTTCATTCTGCTGCCAGCGACAATGCAAGCGGATCAGCCGTGGTGATGAAACTGGCCCATGCGTTTTCACAACTCAAAAGCCGTCCGAAGAGATCAATCGTGTTTGCCCTTTTCGGTGGAGAGGAACTGGGTCTTCTGGGAAGCAGATACATGGCGGCAAACCTGCCTGATTTTCCTTCCAAACCGGTCCTTATGCTCAACCACGACATGAATGGTGTGGGAAGGGGGCTGCGTATCGCCGGAGGCAAAACCTATCCGGAGTTCTATGAAATCCTAACTAAGGTCAACGAAAAATATTCCATCAATGACAGCATCAATGCAAGCGAGATCAGTCAGAGGTTCGGCAACAGCGACTACGCCCCGTTTGTGGAAAATGGAATCCCGGCTTATTCAACTTGGGTAACAGGAGGTGGAGGTTACGGCGTTCACACAGAAGAGGATACTATTTACGTTATCACACCCAAGATCATGGAGGATATCGTACGGCTTTTTTTCATGGCCGGCTATTTGTTCGCAGATAAATAAAAATCGTCACTTAACAGGATCGTCTTTATCCAGAACGTCACGTTTGAAAGTAAAGCCTAATAGCGTCAAACTTTCAGGATGGCCTTTAGAATCCAGAGTGAATGAGACAAGGTCACTGCCTCTCCATTCCGCTTCCCAGCGTGCGCGGAAGGTATCGTAGTGCCAATGCTCAAGCTCTCCCACAAATCCTTTTCCATAGCGCAGTACGAGCTTACTATCATAGGCAACGTTGACTGTCCCATAAAGTGGATCGCAATAGGTTCCTGCATATTTATCCAGCAGCAGAGAGGGATGCGTGTCGGGAATTCTTTCCTCCTCTACTTTTTTTCTTCTGGTTTCGTTCTTCTCCTTGAGTTCGGTATAGAGCTTCTGGAACTCTCTGCTCCAGTCGCGCAAAGGTCTCTCGGCATAGAGATCGAACACCCTATACATCAAGGCGTGTCGGACCTCAGCATGGTCAAGATTCCCAAGCACATATACGCCCAGGCGTTCATCCCGAATGAGGCCTATGATGGCAACCATCCCGTCGATGCTCCCAGTATGAAAATCAACTGCACGGCCGTTGTAGTCATGCTGAAACCAGCCGAGGCTGTAAGTCGTCCAGTGGGGCTGTGTGAGTCGGGCTGTGGGGTAAAACTCTTGTCTGTCGACAATAAACTGCGGCGTAAAGAGCTCCTTACGCACGGATTCGCTGAGCACAGACTTTTCATCTCCCTCCTCGAGCATGAAAAGCATCCATTTGGCCATGTCATGAACGCTCGACCAGACAGAGCCAGCTGGAGCGACACTATCGACACTCGCGTTTTGGATGACTCGGACTCTTCCATCCATAAGATAGTGAGGTGTAGCGACGTTGGGACGTCCCTTGGTATCGGCTAAAAGAGGAACACTATCTTTCATACCAATCTAAGCTTTGTGAAAATAGGCATCCTTCTTTTCTCCTTTACCCTAATAATTTCTTGAAATGAACATGGCACAATCGAAAAGGCAATATCAACGACATAGGGAATCGATCTTAACAGACTCTTTACAACCTATTAACGACTCTCTGACTTACTTTTTTTCAAGAGCTTTGAGAATCGCCTTTTTAAATTCAGAATTCACCTCAGCCCCATGAGATTCAGCCTGCTCTAAGTATTTCAAAGCTCTTTCATAATGCTTGGACATGTAATAGAGATTGGCCAGATTATTGTAAGCCTTTCCATGTTGAGGGTCAGCCTCTATTGTCTTGAGCCACTGGTCATGAGCCTCCTGGAATTGTTTCATTCTGAAAAGGATATTTCCGTGCTGATAACAATATTCAGCCGGCATCTGGCTTTCAGGAGGCAGAGGATTCGTTAATCTGCTGTTTATGGTTTCAATTTGATTTTCAAGAGATAAAATTGCAGCAGTAATTTTGCCCTTTTCTTCTGGGTCTGTCGTCTTTGAAAGCTGCTCTTTATATTGTTCAAGGTTATTTCTCTGTTCATCACTCTGCCTTCTGAGTTGGGCTATATAATCTTCATAGGCAAGTTTATACATTTGATTCATAAGGCTAAAATTTTCTTTGGCCTCTTCAATATGATTCAAAGCTTTCTCGAAATTCTCTTTCTTGTGATAAAGGGTTGCCAGATAAAAATGCGCCTGGGCATGTTGCGGAAAAATTTCCAGGCATTTGTTCAATTCTTTTTCGGCCTTGCTGTAATCTTCTTTATGGAAGTGCTCTTTTCCTTTTTCAAAATTCTTCACGGAAAGCCTGTACTTTTCATACATTTTTTTTTCATTCATGAAGAAGCCTTTCTGGCTGTAGGCGAGTTGTGTTTGCAGAATGAAAAAACATATAGATAAGAAAATAAAAATTTGACTCTTCAATAAATCCCCTTTTCTTCTCATTTCTTCATAACCTCCTATTTTCATACTAGATGAATGTTTTGCAAAAATCCATCAAAATCCTAAAACATCTCTATATCCATAATTGCTAAGATCACAGATAATCAGCGTTCTGTTAATTTGACCAGATAAGAAAAAGCCCTCTTCCCGAGAACTCGGGAAGAGGGCTTCGAGTTTCTGCTCTGACTTCAGGTTAGAATATGAACTTGACTCCCAACCTTAGCGAAATTGGAGCAAAGTAATCCATTTCCTGTCCAAATCGAGGATCCTTGTTATACCCAATCGCTTCCAATTCCCAATTCGTAGAAAGCAATTGATCTTCCGTCACAGCTACTCTGCCTTGTGTTAAGCGAGACCAAATACGGCGAGCAGTCCCGACATTGAAAACATTATCGGCATTGATGTTGACTTGGAGTCTGTATCTTTCAGTGAGCTTCAAATTGTATTCCGCATAGGCGTTGGCAAACCATAAGAAAGACGTCCGTCCCATATTACCCCTGTTAAAGGGGTAGTAACCATTCGCCTCGACTGTCCATTCTTCTGTGACAGGAGTTCCACTCATCGCATTCACAACCGCACCAATAGTTAAGTCGAAGGGGAAAGTGTAAGCACCGTAGAACTTGAAAAAGTGAGTTCTGTCCGTTGGCATGACTCCATCTTGCTTCTCAAGGTCTTTTGTGTAGGCCAGATGCCAGAGATCAAAGTATCTTTCGAGGTTGGGGCCGACTCTTCCATATTCATCAGAACTTGCCAGTCCGGAATAGTTGCCTGTCAGTCTGCTCCAGGTATAAGAGAAGCCTGCAAGCCAGTTGTCGCTAAAGCGCTTGTCCAAATCAAAATTAACAGCCCAGTATTCGCGTTTGGCTTTAGGCGTTTCAGGGAAACGAGGATCGAATTTACCGGTGCCCACACCCTGATGTTGTGAATAACCATAGCCTGGATTAGTCGTATAATATTCTTCCCCTACCCCAGGTACAAAAACACCCACATCTTCAATAGCATAGCGGAGATGCTTTTGAACCAGACGAACCGAAAGGGACAGATTCTCCATCAATTCTCTTTCCACACCAAAAGAGATTTCCTGCTGGCTCATGGGTTTCAAATCAGGATCCGTGCTTTCAAAAGATGGGTGACGCCAATTGTTTACGCTCAGCAGCGTTCCCGGATAGTATCCATTTACTCCAATCTGATCCCATTCATAGCTATCCAATGTGTAGTAGGCACTAACCCATTTAAATCCGCCATAAGCATCTGAGGCCATATACAGCTTAAATACATCGAAGTATAAACCGTAACTTCCAAAGATTTTTGTGGTCGAATCACCAAATACATCGTAAGTGAATCCGATTCTTGGGGCTAGTTTATCGCCGAATGTGAACTCGATGGGCTTGACATCCTTAAACCCTTCCTCGTCACTATAGCTGGGAATGTATTCGTATTCAGTACGAATTCCAGCATTTAGAGTGAACTTGTTGTCCAGGAATTCGGGAGTCCAGCTGTCCTGGAGGTAAAGTGCCCACCTGTTACTATGGGGTTGATAGAATGATCCGTAAGGGCCAGTTGCATCATTTCCACGAACACCATAGAAGCCATATATTCCCCGGCCTGCACCTACAACCTCTCCCCCCAGGATATGTTCCCTATCCCATGCCAGGTAGACAATGGGTTGAGAGTTTGTCTGATCAACATCTTCCGATTGGCGAACCCATTGAACACCCGCTTTCCAGGAATGCTCGCCAGCCAAATCCACAAACAAGTTGAAGTCCGCATTGACATACCCCTTGGCTCTGACCAATTTCTTTGTTTCCATTACTGCGCCTCTGGAGAATGGCTGCCATCCTGCATCTCTTATATACTGCTCAGGAATATCATTTGTGGGATCCGCATCTGTATTGAATTGCGCGTTTGATGTGTTAGGGTATCCGCCTGTCTCTGACTGAAAGCGCCACCACGGTGTATCTGCAGTAACCAGTTGATCTTTTGTGTCGGTGAAGAAATAACCACCACGGAGGCCGATCAAAAAGTTGTTTCCCAGGGTTATGTCAGCGCTTCCGGCGGCAGACCAGTTGGGGTAGGAATAACCGTAAGCCTCATAATCTGTATCTGGATTGCCTGAGCCATCTCTAGGGGGAAGATCTCCTTTGTATTTGCTGAAGTTATTAACAAGACTGGCGCTCAAGCGCAAATTCCTGAGGGGCTGTGCAGTAATCTTACCCTGAAAATTATACCATCTCCAATTCTGGAGGGAATCCCTCTTTTCATTATTGACGGTAAATGTGACATGTCGTGTTGTGTCTTGAAAGACAGGCAGAAGCGAGCCAAAGAACCAAAGCCTGTCCTTTAAAATATAACCGCCAAAATTAAAGCCGAATTCGTATCTGTGAACCGTATCCTTTCCATACATCTCCTGGTAGTTAACATACTCTGATTGGGAGACATCTTCTGGCTTCAAACGGAGGGTGTCCCTTTCTTTGCCTTCTAGCTTTGAGCCGCTGTAGAAACCTACAAGTTCGCCGTGATATTCATTTCCTCCAGAGCGAGTGATCACACTGACAACACCGCCCATGGCGCCTCCATACTCTGCCGCGTAACCGCTAGCTTTGATTTGAATTTCATCCACAAATTCAAACGCGGCACTTTGAGCACGAGTTCCTCTTACCATGTGAGTAATATCTGTGCCATCGATATAATACATGTTTTCAGCTCCGGAAGCCCCATCCACGGATATTCCGCCAAGCCAAGGCTCATTAGACACGCCCGAGACGGCCGTGACCAAGGTGTCGAAGTTTCTACCTCTAGGCAGCTTGGTAAACATTTCCTGGTCCATCGTCATTCCTTTGTACGTGCTCTTTACATCAATCAACGGCGACTGACCTATAACAGTGATTTGTTCTTCTATTGCACCCATCTCCATGGTGATATCGACTGTGATGGTTTCCTCTACACGAAGGATAATATCCTGCCTGACTACAGGTTTAAATCCTGTAAGGTTATATGTAAGGGTGTATGTACCAGGTGGCAATGCAAGAAGACGATAGGTTCCATTTTCATCTGTTATCGCCGAAGATTTGCCTATTACTTTTGGGCTGGTGGCTTCCACTGTCACACCAGGTAGAGGAGTACCTTCTGCATCTTTGACTTCTCCGATAATCCTTCCAATCGGCCTCTGTGCTGCGAGCGAACCAACAAGCAGTACCAAGCAAGTTGTTACGAAAAAGAAAGTCCGAAATTTACTCAATCTCTTCTCCTTTTAGTGTCCCTCTTCCCTATGAACGGGATTTTTGGGACTGTTAGTTGTTCCGCTAAGCGTTCGATTTTCGAGTTGATCGCTTAACAGAAACGCCAATTCCCTTATGAGTATGAATGAAGCTTTTTCGCTTCCAATACTTCACTTCATACTTTCCTTTTGCCTTTTTTGGTTGACTATCTGTTTAATTTCACCCCCAAATTATGATATTTTTTATCTGGATCATTTGATGTGCAATATTTGTGCCAGATACAATCAAACATCTAATATATGCATTTTATTTAGAATCAATATCTTATTTATATGATTGTTTTTTATTTCTGTATCTAAATGCAAATTTTTGGATTTGATTCATTTTTTTGGATGAGAAGAAGCTTGAATGAATAAGTTGACTTCGGGTATAAAGTCGGATTTAATTATTACAACTTTTGGGAATGTCTCAATGAAAAAAGAGGAAGGGGATATGAAGATATCAAGACTGATTCTGTTCTTATCGCTTCTTTTTATTTCTTTATTTTTATACGAATGTAAAGCTGATTGGAAGAAAGACCTAACAGAACTTGGATTTTACGCTATTCTTGATGGAGAAGCGTATCTTCTAAAATTTAAAAATTTAGGAAAAGGTAACACACGTCGCAGGCTTCTTAGTACTGAATTCGGTGAAATTCCAACGATTAAAAAGAACGACTTCATACTGCTTTATGGGGATATGCCCGAAGGACCCTTTGAAACCACAGTTGAAATGCTTAGATACGAAATATCACAAGCGGATAATACTTATATATTCGGAAAGTCATTGGGAGAAATTGATAATTCTTTCAAAGTGATTCCTATGGGTAGTTTTAGAGGAAGAAAATTAATCCAGCTAATCCCAGTAGACGAGATTGTAGATGGTGTCTATTTCTTTCATAAAAATGTAGGGCTTAATTCAGACGCGTATCTTGGATTTAAAATAGAAGGATTTATCAAACTAGAAACTGGAGATAAAACTCCTTTGCGGGAACAAGTCGATGCTTTCAGTAGGGTCAGAGAGAAAACTACTCGAACAAACTTGACCTCTCTTGAAAGGGCGATTGATTTTTTTATCGCTCAAAATGATAGGACTCCGAATGACCTCAGAGAAGTTCAAACCTTTAGTCGTTCAGTCTATGTTGAATCTGATGCTTGGGGGAATCCAATAAAATATGAAAGGATTTCAGACTCTAAATATCGCCTAATCTCTGCAGGAAAGGACAAAACCTTCAATACAGAAGATGACATCATTATCAAGAACTAAGTATTAAATTTTTTAAGGTGGGGTACTATAAAATGTGCGATCTATAACTTCAAAAAAGTAAATAAATGTTCAATCCATTCATAAAGAGACATATGATCTTGAGCGTCTGTAAATATGCTGAATGAAAGGTGAAAGATCCAAGATGTCAGTAAAGAATTAATGACTATAAGAAAAAAAACAAAAGGACCTTTGAGCAGATAATATATAATATTTTTTTCTTTCCGTTCCCAAATAAGTCCCATTTTTTTTCCTCATATATTTAGTCGTTTTAGATGATAATGTTTCGTAAAATGAATGATTAAGAATTGGAGAAAAAAGGAGATTGATCTGATGAAGAGAAAGCTTGCTTTGTTTTTGGTGATATTACTGCTTTTTCCGCTGGTTTCTTTCACCCAGACCGGTCAGAGAATGGTGCTTACCTTTCGGTCTCAAGGAGCCACGAAGGTTATAGGCCCTTATGGTCCTGCCGGTGTTTCAGTCAAGGCCGAAGGGTATGCCCATTTGATCCCCGGTTCTAAAGGGAAATTCACTGGGACGGGAGAAATCTATGTGACCATGGATTTCGACTACAAGAAAACAGGAGCTTTCAGCATAAGCCAGCTCAAAGGGGAAGGGTCTCTCGAAGTTGTGGGGGAAACAGAAGGGAAATACCTGCGATTCTATTTTAAGCACCGCAACATCCCCTGTAAGGGAGAAATTATAATCAATTATCCCGCTCCGATGGGGACGCAGAAAGAGCCTTATGAAGATAACTTTGATCCCCATGTACTTGCACCTGGGGAAAATCCGGGAGCGAAAATCGAACTGAAAGATGGAGCAACAGGAACGTTCAGTTTTGGACCCAAGAGTTTTGGAGAGGGTGTCCAGATTATGTCTTGGAAGACAGATTTCGCACTGGATGGTGCGGAGTTGTGGAGGATTGCAGTCGAGGGAGAGGAGATCGATACCACGCAGTCCCCAATTAGGAATAAGAAGCTGCAGAATAAAAGCAAGGAATTGCCCATCGCCATGCAGTATAAATGGATGCTGATAGGTGAGTTTGTTCTAATCGGAAAGGGAAGCGCTAGACAATTTTATGATGGCCATGTTTTTTCGGCGAATATAACTCCTGCAATCCTGTTCGACCACTGGGATCTTTATAGGATCGAAAAGATAAAGAGCGCGGATGACTGGGACGAGGGCGATCTGACCGGTCAGCCCATCGGAGGAAAGGTGAGTGGAAATACTGTGCAGTTGAAATGGCCGGAGTTTAATGCTTTGGAACGCTATATGTGCATCCCGAGGAAATCCTATTTGGGGAAGGTCCCTCATCGGCCCAATTTCGAATCCAAAGAATTCATCGGGTACATTTCGAGGGAGAAAATGCCTTTGGTGGACGGCCATGTCCTCACTGGGGGCATGTCGGACTGGCTGAAATACAAGATCAGACTCATTAAGTTGGATTAAATAATTCGGCAAGTGGATACCCAACCCCTTAATTATCTTCTTGAATTTCTTAATAAGCTTGATAAGGGAAGATGAATGAAACGAAAAATCTTTTTAAAAACAAGTGGTGCCTATTCCTTGTTGCTAGATTGATCCTTTCCCCCGGGCTGCTCCCTTACCTAAACGACTGATTCGCGGCTTTTCCTAACGACCACTGAACATGAACTCCCGAGAGGCAAGATCTCACGAGGATCATATGCTGTTTTCAAAGACAGGGAAGCGAATGCAGAGCAAGAAACGATTAAAGCCCAGGCAGAGACTGAGCAGCAGAATATGGAATTGGTAAGAAAAGTGGTTGAGGAATGGAACAAAAGAAATGCTGAGTTTTTTATTGAGGCGTATGCTCCTGACTAATTTTGCTATTCTCCATCAGGAAGTCCCAATCCAATTTCCCTAAAAGAAAATTTAAAGATGTTAAAGATGTTTTGGAAAGCTTTCCGTGACCTCAATATGATTATTGAAGAATCAATGGCTGTTTTATTGAAAATTCAGACCCCTATTAAAAAGATACAACCTTGCAATGTAAGATATCATAAGGATTTCTAGGAAGTAGATGATTCCAATACAAAAATAACCTTGAAAAGATTAATCAAGGCATATTATAAAAATCAGTAGCTAAAAGATTGACATAAACCTTCCATCACTCTATCTTAAAAGAGAGGAATCGTTAAAAACGGGGAATCATGAAAAAATTCATATCTTTGTTTTTGGTGTTCTCTATCTTGGCACTTTCAGGGAACTTATTTGCTAAGGAAAAACGTGGAGCTAATATTGCAATATACACGGTAGGAGTTGGTGAAATAAAGCCAAAGATGGAAGGAACACCGTGGGAGACAATAAGACCTGAAATAAGAGGGGAATTAATCGCGGTTAACCAGAACTCGTTGTTATTACTGGAACGAAATTCAGGAACTGATGTGACTGTTGATATTAGTGAAATTAAGGCAGTCAGAATTATTAAAAAATCGAAGGCATTAGTTGGTCTTTTTATTGGTGGGCTTGTAGGAGCTGGTTTCGGACTCTTGACCTACTCAGAGTCCAACTTTTTTGATTTTGGTGCAAGTGGCAATGCAGCTGGGGGAGCAATATTATTTGGCCTACCTGGATTAGTTATTGGAGCAGTTTTAGGAACTGACAAAACAATCAAATTTGAAGGCAAATCCAACTCAGAAATACAAGAGATTCTGGAGACACTTCGCAAAAAAGCCAGGATTAAAAACGCTCAGTAAATAATTTCTCCTAAACCTTTGCATCCTGAATATTTCTACTTCTCATCTTGCGTAGTACCCATTTTTATGATGAACCATATTTTTCAGGAAGGAATCTTTTTTGGTATCTTGAAAAGGAAAAAAGGCATTAAAACAGTTATGAAAACACAAATAAGTGAAATGGAACCTGTCCCATCATTTTAAATGGGATAAAAGTTTTAAATATCAAACAAATTTTCCTTTTGCATTGATTCACTTCTTTCTTTGTGATATAAATCTGAGAGTCTGCGTTGGGGGACAACATGAATCCAACAAGACGGGAGGAATTTCTACTTAAATCAAAAGGCAGAATTCTTCCCCCACATCTATAAACCAAAAAAGGAGGGATTTTATGAGAGGTAAAATTTCAATCTTTTTAATTGTGAGCTTTTTAGTTAGTCTATTTGTTCTAACAAGCCTTGCTAAAGCTGAGGAGCAGAACAAGACAAATCAAAAAGTAGAAGTGAATTTATACTATGATTTATTGCCAGGTATTGACCAGCAAGCCTACCAAGAATGGGCCAAGAAGGCAATTGCCTTTGTGATGCAATCACCAGGGCTCATTGAATTTCGTGCCAATCGCAATGTTTTGGGTTCACCGTTTGTACGTTCAACTACTGTATGGCAAACTCTAACTGATTGGGCCAATTTTGCTCAAAGTGAAGAATGGGAGAAAATTGCGGCAGAGCTCCGTGATTCGTTTGGAGTCAACATTAGAGTTGAAATTTGGGGTCCATCACCTATTGTGCCTGAGCCTCTTCGACCAAAGAAATAGACTTATCACATAAGCTCAAGGAGAAGTAGACTACAAAATAGATTTCTCGGTTAGGACAGTCGCTGAAATAAAGTGGCGACTGACAATTTTAAGGGGCGGGTAATCTATTTAAACATCCTCATCAAGGAATTAAGGAGGGAAAAATGAAAAAACTTCTCATGATTATTCCTTTGGTCATTCTGCTTTGTTTTACTTTTGGCTGCCAAAAGCAGGCTGAAGAAGTAATCACTGAAGAAGAAGCGAAAGCTATTCATAACCTCTATGTAGAAGCTAGAAATACAGTTAACCTGGATTTGCTCGATGAAATTTATGCCGAAGATGTTGTGGTGCATGATTGCAGTGCTCCTGAAGACATCATCGGTCTAGATGCTTTGAAACAGTACTATTCAAACAACCATAGAGCTTTGCCTGATCTCCATATGACAATCGATGATATGATTGTTAAAGGTGATAGGACTGTAACTGTTTGGACCTTGTCAGGCACAAATACAGGTCCGCTTCACACACATTTAGGCGATATGCCTGCGACGGGAAATAAAGTTCATTTTTCAGGAGTCGCTATCGACCGTTTTGATGAAGGCAAGATAGTAGAGGAATGGGTTTATTTCAATGTGCTCCAGTTGATGCAACAATTAGGTTTTACTATTGTTCCTCCGCAGCCTCCAGAACCGCAAGAAGAGAAAAAGTAGCTAATCAGAAACCAAGTTTTCAGAGAGGGGGAAGCGATGAAACAACTTTACATTATTCTGCCTTTGGCTTTGATTCTAAGCTTTATGGTCGGTTTCCAGGACAGGGAAGCGATGACAGAGTCTGAAGCGATGAAAGCCCAGGCAGAGGTTGAGGAACAGAATAAGGAGATAGTGCGAGATTTTTTCAAGGCGATTGATGAAAGAAATACAGAAAAACTCATGGAACTCTTACCTATTGATTTTAGCCTTACATCTCCAGATATAACTGAATTCACAGGGAGAGTTAAACTTGTCCATTTTAGAGATGCATTTTATGAATCTTTTCCAGATGCTTCCCATACGATTGACGAGCTAATAGCTGAAGGTGATAAAGTCGCAGTTAAACTCCATATAAACGCTACGCATGAAGCTGAGTATGAGGGAATTCCTGCAACTGGAAAGAAAGTGACGCAGTACGGAATGCACATCATGAGGATTGTTGACGGGCAAATCAAGGAAATTTGGGTTTTTGAGGACGTCTTAGGTTTAATGCAGCAACTCGGCATGGAGCTTAAGCCGAAGGAGGGAGAGAAGTAGATTTTTTTTCATTAAGCTGAACTTGATTTGATTTGCCTTTTCAGTTCTTGTGTTGGTCAACGTACATAATTTAGAACAATCCTCCAGTAGTCTCGGTCAGCAATTCGGGTAGTAATTCTAGACAAAATTAAGCTATAGATTCCTTTTCTAAAATTCGTGTGGACAAATTGAGGACAAAATCACCCAAAATGGCTCAATTTAATTGACTCAGGCTAAAAACAGAAAATAAGGTAAGTTGCTGATAAATAAAGGAAAAAAAATATGACCCGTCCAGGACTCGAACCTGGAACCCGCGGATTAAGAGTCCGCTGCTCTACCAGTTGAGCTAACGGGCCATGAAGTATCTCATAGTTTAGAAAAGTCATAATGTGTTGTCAAATTGAAGAAGCCATAATTTAGGGGGGCTTGCCTGGCCAAGAACCTCCATCATTTGCACAGGGCCTTTGATTTTCTTATAATTGCACACAAGGAGTTATACCTTCGATGGACCTGAATATTTTGCTCATCATTGTTTTAGGTATTCTTCTGTTTCTCCTGCTCTTTCTTCTTTGGTCGCAGAAAACCACCGCCTCCAAAGTCGAAGAAATTAAAAAACTCCAAGTCCAAGACAAGGCACTTTCTCTCATGCAGCAACAGATCGGACAGCTCACCCAAAACATAAACCAGCAGCTCCAAAGCATGAGCCATCAATTCCAAAAAACAACCGGCCATATTGGGGGGACACTGGGCGATGTAAAAAAAGACCTGGGCAAGATGGAAGAGGTCACCCGTGAGGTGCTCGAAAAGGCCAAAAACATCTCAAACCTGGAAAATCTTCTGCGTGCGCCCAAATTCCGGGGAGGATTCGGAGAGCTCTTTCTCGGGGACCTGCTGGCTCAAATACTTCCCCCTGTCTACTTCAGCCTTCAATACAAATTCAAGAGCGGCGAGGCAGTCGATGCAGCGATTCATATCGGTGAGAATATGGTCCCGATCGACGCCAAATTCCCTTTGGAAAATTTCCAAAAGTATATGAACGAAGAACAACAAACTAAAAGAGAGGACCTGAGAAAGCGATTTGTTTCAGATGTAAAAAAACACATCGGTGAGATCGCAAAAAAGTATATCCTTCCTGATGAGGGCACGTATGACTTTGCCCTGATGTACATCCCAGCCGAAAACATTTACTACGAGACCATTCTCAAAGATGAAAGTTTGGGAGAGGAGCGAAGCATCTTTTCCTTTGCCATGAAGAAAAGAGTCATACCTGTCTCTCCCAACTCTTTTTACGCCTACTTACAGGTTATTGTACAGGGGCTTAAAGGACTCCAAATCGAAAAATCTGCCCGTGAAATCTTTCAGAGAATCATGAGACTTCAGGGAGACCTGACGCGATTCAAGAAAGATTTCGAGGTGCTGGGAACTCATCTTGTTCATGCGAAAACAAAGTATGATGATGCAGATAAGCGGTTGGATAAATTTGCAGATAAACTGGAGCTTGTCAGTAGCGAACAGATCGAGAAACTTCCTGAGAAACCTAAAGATCTGAACGGCCCAGAGGATAAAGAGGATTAATTCTCTTCAAGTTCCTTTCCAATCTGGCTGATCAAATCTGGGGTGGCAATCAGGACAAGGGTATCACCTTCCTGAATTTTTGTCTCCTTTGAAGGATTGAAATCATACTTCGCTTTTCCTGCCCTTTTGAGAGCAACAAGAAGGGAACCTGTCTCTTTATCTATATTTGCCTCTTGTATGGTGCAGCCCACCAGTCGGGAACCTTTTTTGACGTGGAATTCTTCAAACCGAAGAACCTCTTCTCTGTCCCTGAGCATCATATCCAGAAAAGTCACCACAGCCGGCCGGATCATCTCCGAGATCATGCGCATTCCTCCTATAAACGATGGAGACACGACCGCATCCGAACCCGCCTTGAATATTTTCTTGTGAGATTTGACATCGATGCCCTTGGTCACGATTCTGATATCAGGATTGAGGCTCCTTGCATGACAAAAAGATTGGCCTCATCTGTGGGGAGAGAGAGCAGTATTCCTTTGGCCTTTTCGATTCCAGCCTGAATGAGGACATTGTCTTCTGTGGGGTCACCGTGGACAAAGAGTATATTCCCCAAAACGGAAAGCTTTTCGATTTTTTCTTGAAGGGGCTCAATCACAACGAAGGACCTTTTGGTCAGGATGAGCTCTTGGATGATGGTTAAAGCTGTCTCATCCGATCCACAGACAATATAGTGATCCTTTAACTTAGATATCTCTTTTTCCATTCGTCGTCTCCCGAGAATGTTTGTTAGCTCTCCCTCGATAATAAAGCTGGTTATAGAAGTTACTGCAAAGGCAATCGTGCCCAGGCACAGGAAGATGAAAATGACGGTGAATATTCTGGCTGCGGGATTTGTGCTGATGTCCACGACTTCTCCATAGCCAACAGTGGACAGGGTTATGACAGTCATGTAGAGACTATCCAGGAGGGACCACCTTCCTCCCCCAATAATCATGAATCCTCCAACACCGATAAAGAGGACCGAAAAGAACAATGCGAGAGAGAGAAAAACTCTCTTTTTTCCTGTCATGCTGCTTCTTTCCCTTGTTCTGTTCGATTATAAAAAAATAATCTGGCTCTGACAATACGAAAAATCGATCCGAAGGTGCCCCAATGGAATATGAAGGACTAAGGTTTTTTTGCCAGAAGTGCGACTGTCTCCAGAAATTCTGTGAAAGGGAACATATCGAAGGCAGAAAAGGATTGAATCGAATATCCCCTTTTGATCCAGTCTTTAAGATCCCGGATGTGGGTTTTCAAGCAGCAGGAGATCGAACACACGGAATGAGGCCTATGGCTGGCTATGGTTTCGATGAGGGAACTCGCGCAACCCGATCGTGGGGGATCGATAAGCACGAAGTCGTCTGGAAAGAGACGAGCTCGATGTGTGTATGTCTCTACAGAAGAGCATATGAATGATGCACGACCGATTCCCTGATAATCCGCATTTCTCCTTGCACTTTCTATGGCTTTTTTACTGTTATCGACTCCGATGATCTCCGTGTCGTTTTTTGTAAGAAAGAGAGAAAACAGTCCCACTCCGCAAAAGAGATCAATAATTCTTCGGAAGCTTATCTTTTGAGATTTCTTTTGGACATCTTCCAAAAGCCTGGGTGTCAATTGAATATTCGACTGGAAGAAAGCGTCATGATGAGAAAAAATATTTTTCCCACGGATGGCATGGAGGAGATAAGGCTCTCCAAAATCGCTCTTCTGGGAAGGGATCGATACACCTTTGAGGCTTGGAATTTTGGCAAGCAGCAAATCCGCAAGTTCAGCATATGAACGGCGCTTAGATCGCTTCACAAACAAAATTAGATGAGCATGTTTATTTCCGTGAGTGAGCTGAACCTCGAAGCCGTCGACCCAATATCCGGATAAATTCTGGGATATGACTCCAATGGTGTCGGACACGAGCTTTCTTCCCCATCCAGGAAGAATCCAGATCGCCTCAGAAGCTGGAATTTCCCCTGAAAGAGGATCTGTCCCTTTCACTTCAAATTTTCGGGGATTGCCGAATATCTTGAATTTGGCGCGGTTGCGGAATCCCTGTTCTAAGACTGTGGGCATAATATTCATACACAGGTGACTGTAAGTGATTTCCGATAGGAATTTTTTTACTTGGGCTGTTTTCAGCCGCAGGGTTTGTCTATATGCTTTCAAAAGAGTCAATCGGGATTAGACATTCATTGTCTTCACAACTTTAGTCTTAGATTCTGATTGTAGAGGAGGACATTCAAATATTCAAGCTGCGTTAGCGGAGATTCGCATCATTTGAAGGCTCCTTGGAAGACGATTTCGAAGGACGTGCCGTGGTTTCTTTCGATGGATAATGTTCCTTGGAGCTGCTCGACCAACATAGTCACCAATTGAAGACCCAATGAGTCGGTATTTAAAACATCCAGACTTCTCGGCAAACCCACGCCATCATCGCTCACCACAAGCTTGAACTTGTTCTTGTTTTCAGGCTGAAGGACGATTCGAATTTTGCCTTTTTCTCTCCCTGAAAAAGCATGCTTGAGCGAATTGGAGACCAGCTCATTGACAATCAGACCACATGGAATAGATGTATTGATATCGAGATACACGCCATTCACATCGACATCCAGTTCCACGGATGCAGAATTCACACCATAGGACATGAAAAGATGACTCGCGAGACTCTTGAGGTATTCACAAAAATCGATTCTTGCCATATCCTCCGACCTGTACAATTTCTCGTGTACAAGAGCCATGGATCGCACCCGTTGTCTGCTTTCCTGAAACATATCGAGGGAAGGTTCATCTTGGATATATCGAGACTGGAGATTGAGCAGGCTGGAGATGATCTGAAGATTGTTCTTGACCCTGTGGTGAATTTCACGAAGAAGGACCTCTTTTTCCAGGAGCGAAGCCTTGAGTCTTTCCTCGGCCATCTTGCGAGCTGTGATATCCCAAATATAGCTGCGTGTCCCGACGACCCTCTTCCCTCTCTTTATGGCTTTTGCATCGACCTCAAGATAGATGGGAGTGCCATCTTTTTTTACACCTTTGAACTCATACCTGGAGGGAGCTTTTTTGCCTTGTATACGCTTATTATGATACCGAAGGACCATATCTATATCATCAGGATGAACGACAGAATGGATGGACTGAGACTCCAATTCTTCCTCGGAATATCCGAACAATTGTGCATATCTCTTGTTTACGTATTTGAAATTCCCCCCCCTGTCATCGATCAAAATGGCTATTCCTGCTTTCTCAACCAGGTCTCTATACCGCTCCTCTGATTCCTCTAAGGCCTCTTCTGTTTTTTTTCTCTCTGTGATATCACGGCTTACACCAACCAGCCCCACGATATCTCCATTCTCATCGAGGATGGGAGATTTTGTCGTTTCAAAGAAAGTCATCTCCCCATTTTGATGAAGAAGACCTTCCTCCCCTTGGTAAGTTTTTCCGGTCTGTAAAACTTTTTGGTCGCTCTTGCGGCACTCTTCAGCCAGTGTCGGAGGCAGGATCTCTGTGTCGGTTTTTCCTATCATATCTTTTCTTTCTTTCCCGACCAATTTTTCATAAGCCCTGTTTATAACGATGTTTCTGCCCTCTGTGTCTTTGAAATAAATAGAAGCGGGGATAGCCTCGATTAATGCCCGAATCTGTTTCTCGCTTTGACTGAGGGCGTAAGTAGCCCGTTTCCGTTCGATGGCCATGGCAACCTGTTCGGCAATGAAAGTCAAAACATTTTTTTCTTCCTCCGTGTACCGGACTCCTTCTGTGTAACTCTGGACAGTCAGCACACCTATGACCCTGCCTCCGATCTTGAGAGGGACGCCGAGCCAATCGATGGAAGGCGGTCCTATGGATACAACCTCCCCTTTCTCCTCGAGATCTGCAAAGACTTCGGGGGATGCTAAAAGGGATTGACCAGTCCGAAGGACATATTCAGTCAAGCCTTGACCCAATGGCTGAGGACCAGGATTTTCTTCCTCCTCATCGACAAAGTATGGAAAATGAAGCATACCAGATCTCTCATCCAG
>LJVD01000114.1 GCA_001304225.1 candidate division Zixibacteria bacterium SM1_73 | reverse complement strand
CCTCACCCCATGTTTCCCCTTCAGGATGAACCACTCTCCACACTTGTGGAGAGGAGGGACGCAGGGGGAGAGGTAGGAACAAAACCTGGCATCCTGTTGGTATTCCCTACCAACGGGGAACCAGTGGTAGGTGAAAAAAACCCGTCTGAATTAGGAGATATTACTTTAAAGGAGATACAGCTACAATGATATCGGAAAAAGATAAGAACATAATATTGGCTTACGCAAAAAAGTATAAGTTGGAAAAAGTTATACTTTTCGGCTCATCCAAAGAAAGAATGGATGCAAAAGATATAGATATAGGTGTGAGAGGCATAGCTCCTAACTTATTTTTTGATTTCTGTTGGGAGTTATATAGAGATTTATCTAAACCTGTAGATATTATTGACCTAAGTAAAGAATGCTTATTTAACAAATTAATAGAAAAAGAAGGGCTGGTATTATATGGCTAGTGTAAGAGAAAAAGTTCAAGCTGAGATGGAAAACATTACGAAGGTTTTGAAGGAATTAGAAAGGGTAAAAGACAGACCCAATAAAGAACTTGTAGTTCTTGTGGGAATAGGAGCGTATCTTCAAAACATCTATACAGGGATGGAAAACATTCTGAAACAATTGTTATGGCACAAAAACACGTCCATACCTGCCACCCCCACATGGCACAAGGATTTATTGGACTTGGCAGTTGAATACCATTTCATAACGAAGAAAACCGCCGAAAGAATAGGTAAGTATCTATTTTTTCGTCACTTCTTCATGCATGCTTACGGTTTTCTTATAGATGAAGAGAAATTGAAGCCTCTGATGGATAACATCTCCGAGATTTGTTTGGAGTTTAAGAGAGAAATAGATAAGTATCTCTCAAACATTGAAGAATGAACTTTTGCTTCCCGTTGGTGTTCTTCACCAACGGGGAAAAACCTCTTCCACTTTGTCCCCATCTCCATAAGATGGAGAGGGGGTGAGGTGTAGCGGTCGCATTCATGTGACCTGTGAGGGGAACGGGAGTACGGTTTGTAGCCGCAGACTTCAGTCTGCGCCACATTATTTCACGCAATCTAAAGATTGCGGCTACAAGGTCAAAACCATAATTGAAATGACCAATCAAGAGATAGCACAAATACTGGTTCACATCTCTGAGATTTTGGACATTCAAGGGGAAAATCCGTTCAAGATCAGGGCATATATCAAAGCCTCTCAAACCATTGAGAATCTCACCTATCAACTCTCTTCTATCGAGGATAAAAAGAGAATCGCAGAGCTTCCCGGAATAGGGGAGGGAATCGCTAAAAAGATTAAAGAGCTTCTGGAAACCGGAAAACTCAAATATTATGAAGATCTGAAAAAATCAGAATATGCACCTTTGACCGAGTTTCTGAAAATACCTGGTATGGGTCCCAAACATGCCAAATTGGTGCACGACACGTTAGGAATAAGAACGGTGGAGCAATTGCAGAAAGCGGCTCAGCAAGGAAAGTTGAGAGGATTATATGGCTTGGGAGAGAAGGTCGAGCAGAATATTCTTCAGGGAATACAACAGGTTCAGAAATATAAGGAGAGACTTCCTTTAGCCTTCATTTATCCAAGAGCACAGAACATTCTGGAAGAGATGAAAAAAGTTAAAGCGGTCAAGCAGATCACCCTGGCCGGTTCTTTAAGAAGAATGAGAGAGACCATTGCAGATGCTGATATTCTGGTCTCCGCTGATAAACCAAAAAAAGTGATGGAGGCATTCGTCAATCTTCCTCAGACTCAAAAGGTGGTAGCCAAGGGAAATACCAAATCCAGCATCGTTACCAAGGATGGATTTCAGGTCGATCTCAGAGTGGTCAAACCGGAAAGTTTTGGGGCTGCCTCTCACTATTTCACCGGATCCAAAGCCCACAACATAAGAATAAGATCGCTGGGAATAGATAACGGACTGAAGGTAAACGAATATGGGGTATTCAGGGGAGAGAAAAGCATTGCCGGCAAAACAGAAGAAGAGGTCTTCAAATCTGTTGGGCTTCCCTTCATCGCTCCAGAGTTGAGAGAAGATCAAGGTGAAATCGAGGCGGCTCAGAGTGGAAAGCTCCCATCTTTGATTGAGTTGAAACATATCAAGGGTGATCTTCACGTTCACAGCGACTGGACTGACGGAAACAACACCATAGAAGAGATGGCAAAAGCTGCAAAGAAGAGAGGCTACAAGTATATCGCCATCTGCGATCATTCTCCTGCTGTGGGCATCACCAATGGTTTAACAGAGGAGAGGCTTCTGAAGCAGATTAAGGAAATCGGAAACCTGAATAAAAAACTTAAGGACTTCAAAATTCTCTGTGGGATCGAGGTGGATATCAGATCGAACAGTCAACTGGATTTGGAAGATGAGGTTTTGAAGAAGCTAGATGTCGTGGTAGCTGCAGTTCACACCAAGTTCTCACAACCTAAAGATGAGATGACCAAAAGGATCATAAAAGCCATAGAGAATCCGAATGTGGACATCCTTGCTCATCCCACCGGCAGGCTCATTGGAAAAAGGGAACCCTATCAGGTAGACATGGACAGGATCATGGATGCCTGTAAGGCTAACGGAAAAGTTTTGGAGCTTAATGCTTACCCGGAGAGATTGGATCTATCAGACCTTAACTGTCGTAAAGCCAAAGAAAAGGGCATAAAGATCGCCATTTCCACTGATGCGCACAGAGATGCTCACCTGGAATGGATGAAATTTGGCGTGGCTACTGCCAAAAGAGGATGGATAGAGCCGCAGGATGTGATCAATACCTTGTCACTTTCAAAACTCTTAAAACTCTTGGGTCAATGATCGAGTTTCGAATCTTGAATTTTGAATCCTGAATCTTAAACTTTACTGATGCCTGAACTCAAAAGATATTTACCTTTACAGACCATCGCTCTTCCTTTCATCGCTTTGGCCGCTGGAACTGCCTTTCTTTATTTCGCTAGTCCTATCGTGATTCCTGTAATAATTGCGGCCTCGTTAGCTTATATTTTGAGTCCGGCAGTATCTCTTTTGAAGAGACTCAAAATTCCCCATGCTTTGGCTGTCATCTTGATAATTCTGATAAGCTTTTTTATCATTGGCGTCATTGGCTATTTCCTATTTGCCCAAGCGAATAGTTTGATTGAGGACCTGCCCATATATTGGAACGGCATAGTGGAATTTTCGACACAGCTTTTGAATAAATACAAAACCTTCTTGCCCGAGACGGGAGATTTTGATCTACGAAGCTTTAAACTGAAGGATTTCTCGGGAGTTACCAAATATCTATTTAGAGGAATAAGCTCTACCGTATCTCTTCTCTTTAGCCTCTTTTTGATATTATTTTTGACTTTCTTCATTTTGAACGATCAGGCTATGCTAAAGGAAAAATTAATTAGCGCATTTGGCAGATCCGAAAAAGAGACCGCCAGAAATATATTATCAGAGATAAACACACAGATCAGAGGTTTTCTTTTGGTCAAATTCGGCACCTCAGCGGGGTTGGCTGTTGTGTTCACCTTGGGTCTTTTAATCATCGGAGTTAACTATGCTTATATTTGGGGACCTTTGGCTGGACTTCTGAATCTGATCCCCTATGTTGGACCAATAATAGGCGCCATTCCGCCTTTGATCGTGGCAGGAGTTCAGTTCAGGGCCATCATGCCCATGATTTGGGTTTTGCTGCTTTTCCTTGTTTTTCAGAATCTGGAAGGAAACATTATCTCCCCTAAATTGATCGGGGATAAATTGAATCTAAGTCCTCTGGCGGTCTTGGTCTCGGTTATGTTCTGGACCTGGTTGTGGGGAGCCATCGGAATCATCCTGGCTATTCCCATCACTGCCTCGCTTAAGGTGATCTGTGACAATGTGGAATCTTTGGAGCCGATAGGGATACTTTTGGGTGGAAGGAAAGATAAAAGATAGAGCCTCACCCTCCCCTAACCCCTCCCATCAAGGGAGGGGAAAGTTCCCTCTCCCCTGGTGGGAGAGGGTCAGGGTGAGGGGGACATTCTTGTTGGTGAAGAGCGCCTGCCTTGGCAGGATCGAGATAAATATGTGACAAACAGCTTACCGGGAGGAAGCAAGCTCCTTCCCACTGCGTGGAAAAAAATGATTAAAGCCATCATATTTGATCTGGGCGGAGTCTTAATGACCGACGTACCATTAAAACAGATTGCAGAGGAGTTGTCCAAAGAATCTCCTCTGTCTGAGCAGGAGATTCATACTCACCTCTATCCGACCGAGCATTGGACCCTTCTAACTTTGGGCAAGATCACGGAAGATGAATATTGGGATCATTTCCTGCATGCCCTGACCCAAGCGGAAGGAAAGATAAATGCGGATAAAAAATATCTAAAAGACAAAGTCCGTTCTTCGCTTTATCCTTTGAAGCACTCCACAAGAATCGTCAATCTTCTGAAGAATCATTCCTTCGACTACGCTCAGGACCTTCGGTATAAATTAGGAATCTTATCCAATCATGCAAAAGAATGGTCGGAATATATGAAACAGAGTTTTGATCTTTTCAAATCTTTTGACCAAATAATCTTCTCGTGTGACATCGGCCTAAGAAAGCCAGATCCTAAATCTTATCAAATAGCATTGGAGCGACTCCAAAGTGATCCAAACGAATGTGTGTTCATAGATGACAAGAAGAGAAACACCGATGCCGCCGAAAAGCTGGGGATAAAGGGCATCGTTTTTGAGGAATCTTCCAAGCTTGTAGAGGAGTTAGCGAGATTGGGTATAAAGATCGAATCAAAAGAAGGTTCCGATGCCCAACTAAGCGGAGAATAAAGTATGTAGGGACAGGGCTTGTACCTGTCCGAACTTCTCTATAAGAGAAACATAAAGGGAGGGGAGAAGATGTCCTTTCTATCTAAAATTGCCAAATTAAGCTCTTCCTCTTCCTACTTGGTGTTTAAAAAAAGGTTCGTATTTTACAAAACCTGGCTCAAAGAAACCTTTCTCCATACTTTTTACAGAGATAATTGTTCTTTGATGGCCGCCGCCATCTCCTTTTATGCCATACTCTCCTTCATTCCGCTATTTTTAGTCTTCATCTCAGCTGCAGGATTTGTTCTGCATTCCTCGGATCAGGCCTTAGCTGCGGTTACAATGCTTTTGCTCAAAACCTTTCCCGCCTCCACTACTGCAGTTTTCAAAATTTTATCTGATCTGATCCAAAGAAAAATGGTTTTCGGAATAATCGGTTTGGCAGGTTTAGTCTGGGCTGCTTCTCGAATATTCTCAGCAGTGGAAAATGCCATGAACATCGTTTGGAAAGTGAAGAAGGGGAGGGCTTATTGGCATAGCAAATTCATCTCCCTGCTTCTGGTACCAATTGCAGTTTTAATCATGTTCTCATCGCTCGCCTTCACCGCTTTCTATACGGTAGCAAAGAATTTGACCATTCCCCTTATTGGTCTCAAAGTAAGTGAGGCCACCTTTATGAGCAAGCTCTTTGCCATACTCTTTCCACTCATCTTGGGTTTTATCTTATTCTTCTTGATCTACAAGATTATTCCCTACAGAAAAGTAAACACCAAAGCGGCTTTGATTGGGGCAATATGTTCGAGCGTTATGTGGGAGATCGCCAAGCTTCTCTTTGACATCTACATCAAAAACTATGCTCACTATCAAAAGATATATGGCTCCTTTGGCACTCTGGTGGTCATGTTCTTTTGGATTTATTATTCAGCCTTTATCATCTTGATCGGCGCCGAGATAGGCTCCAACTATGAGGAAGTGAAAACGAGGCTGTCAACGGACTCATCCTGAGGCGTTGCTTCGAATGATTAAGCAGATTCCACCACGTACTGATCACTGAAAACTGCTAACTGATAACTGGCAACTGCTAACTGCCAACTGGCAACTGGAACCCTGCCCAATTTTTTTCTCTTTTTAAGAAAATTTTGCTTGCACTTTGCGATTTATCCGATTATCTTTCAATCAAATTCGAGAACAATCTTAGGTTTAGGGTTTTAACTTTGAACTTTAAATTCTCGACTCTGAACTCCTAATGAACTTTGAACTTCAAACTTCTAACTTTTAACTTGCTTTTACAGGAGGTATAGGATGCATAAGAAAATCTTCATTTTCTTGCTTTTTGTTTTCGGGTGGGGAGCACTTTTATCGCTGACTGCCCATGCAGACAATCTCGATGGTGCAGACCAGGCGCAAAGGCAAATAGTTGTGGAGAATTTGGGTCGAATGCCGCTGTCATTCACTGAAAACCGGGGCCAGTTTGGGGACAAGATACGTTTTCGGGCTAATGCTACAGGGGCGTCGTTTTTCTTCTCACCCGATGAGGTGATTTATCAATTTAGTCGGAGGTATCGAGATGAAGAAGATTATTTCCAATTAGGTAAATGGCGTATTGATGATTTCCAATCACCATTTGAGAGGAGAGAAAATCCCCGTTTGGCAAGTAAAATTGAGCATTTCTATGTGAAAGCCAAATTCATCGGGGCTAATCCTAACCCCGAAATCGTAGGCGAGGGGTTGATGGAGCATAAATGCAATTATTTCATCGGCAACGATCCCTCCAAATGGCGGACTGATGTTCCCAACTACAGCGCAGTGGTTTACAAAGATAT
>LJVD01000015.1 GCA_001304225.1 candidate division Zixibacteria bacterium SM1_73 | reverse complement strand
TGTAGTGCAGGCTAGTCCAAGGTTCACATGGGTGGAGTCCGCATTGCCATAAAGAACATTGCCATATCGGGCAAGACCCCACGGGCCCCCGCTCATAAGGGTGGTGTCGGCACCATCAGTTATACGAAATGTCCAATCATTGTCTACTCCTCCATTGCAAGTGCGAGCATAATCCGCTGTATCTGCAAATTCTGACCGAAATGCATAACCCACACTGGCTATACGCTGTCTGGGTGCCATTGCTGTATCATTAACTTCTACCTGCAACCATAGTGAGTTATTTAGAAATAAGGAGCCAGGTATTGAGTTGATGCTTCCTAGCAAAACGTTAAAATTGCCTTGGGTTACAGAAATCGAGCTATGTCTTTCTCCCCATAATGAGTCGCCGACATCTGGGTCATTCCATATACTGAAACCCATAGAATAATCGCCATTCACAGGACAGCCATCTGGATCAGTTAATACCCCCTGGTAGTTTATCATTTGAGGAACTCCTGCACTAACAGAGGCGGCAAGTGACAAAATTGATAATACCACCAAACCTAACACTAATTTTTTGGCTTTCATCTTTTTTTCTCCCAAATTTTGTGTTTGATTATTTTTCGTTTCCATTAAATCATGATTCAAGTTTTTCATGATCATTTCCTCCTTAATGTTGTTAATACAAACGCATCAATTCAAGTTCAACAAAATCTCCCCTAACCCCTCTTTTCCAAAGAGGGGGAAAAGGGATTTCCCCCTTTGAAAAAGGGGGAGTAAGGGGGATTTTAAAATTAATTGCACATTGCTCTATCATGTAACAATAATTAATACGTTTGCCATAGTTATGACAGATTCGACTATTCAAAACTCTTTTCATGCACATTTTGATGCCGTTCCCTCAATTAAAAGGCTTCCCTGTCCATTGGACTCACCCCCTTGATTTTAAAGGCGAATAATCAATTTCTCTTCCCCTCCTGCCCTGATTAAAAGAATGAGGACATGAAGTTTTTACTCCCGAGCCGTTGGTCTTTAGACTTCCCTCCTTTCCCCAATAGAGATTTGACCTGGGCTGTATGACAAAAGCGTTAGATTTCGCCGATCATAGAATTGAAATTGTTCTATAAAGGCCGGAGCAAACTCTTAAGCATAAGATTTAGGTTATTGCTGAGAATTCCATTCCTCAATAAAGATAATCTATCGATCCATCAGCCCTGCAGAGACTATTATAGTCCCGGAATGGATATGTTTAAGTTGACAATAATATAAACTCAAACTCGCAAAATGTCAAGTACTTTCGGTGGATTTTTTCAATTTTTTTTTAAAATGAATACCCGATAAAAAGAACCAAAAAGCATTGAGCTGACGAAACAAATCTTAAATCAGTTGAACCTGACACCGTAGGTTGATCTAATCAGGAAAAATCTTGGACTGAGAAAGCAAGTGGTTAATTATAAAAGATCAATGAAGACAAAACGACCTCCGTATAATTAATTGAGAGACAAAGAATTGATTTTTTGGCACATTTGATGGATTTTAATTCTGAGTTATATCGATCATGTGAGAAAAATCAAAAAAGGGCAAAAAAGACTTGACAGAATTGGAATTTAGCCTTAAATTAAAGGTGTGGACAAAAAGTCGGGTTTGTTCACTCAACAGAGCTTATCTTCCTCGCTTTTTAGGAACGTTAGTAATTTTCTAAAATTCAGTCTTGTAGGTATGAAGATGATTACCTTTCCCTTGCATCCTAATTAAGGAGGTAAATTCGAGATGAGACGCTCAGATCTGAAGTCTTCTTTCAGTCCGGGATTTTCCGTTATCAAGAAAATCCTGGCTCTGATTGTGCTGGGTTGTGTTTTGGTATTCTTTGGTTTGGTATATGCTGGAGAAGAATTCGATCCTAACGATCCTTGTGGAGAGCATCCTTGGGATGAGTCTCAGTCTGATCCTGATCACCAACCTCCAATAGCTACCAAGATAGGAGATATGATAATGCTCCCGAGTAGCGGTTTTGGTGGATGGATCATAATTTGCTCTCCTAAGCTTGAGCAGGAGAATTTTGAAAAGGATCAGGTTCAGAGTCATTCTTCGGGCAGACATCAGGCCAAACTTTTCATATTCTTTTAATCTCCTGTTGAGTTGCCCAAAACACAATTTGTTAAACTGACCGCAGAAAGATGGAAAGCCTGGACAGAAGGATCGACCATATCAAGTCTTTGGTTGCCAGGAAAGACATCGAAAAAGCAAAGGCGGAGTTAGATAAACTGAAGAAGGGAAAGGGAGGGCTCTCCGTGCACGAAGGGGAATTGTATTATCTGGAGAGCCTAATCTTATACAATTTAGCTCAATACCATGAGGCTTTAGAAAAGGCCAAAAAGGCTTATGAGCTTCTCAAATACACCTCCAGACACAGAAACATTGCCCAGGTGCAACACCTCTTGGGCAATAATTTTATTGCCATAGGAAATCTAAAGCAAGGAGAGGTGGAGCTTAGAGATGCTTTGGCATCTTACCGCAGGGTGGGGGATGAGGCCGGATTCGCTGACGCCCAAAACAAACTGGCTCAAATATTCTTCATCAAATCCGAATACGACCGAGCCATCCAATCCTTAAATGAAGCTATTGACCACGTTAGAAGGACAAAAAATCATGGTCCCATGGTTGGACTTTTTCTGGGCAACCTGGGAAGAATTAATCTTCTCTTGGGTGAATGGACCAAAGCTCAGAAGCATTTCCATGATAGCATCAAGCAGAATGAGATGGTCAACAACCAGGCCAGCATTTGCCGCAATCTGCTTTCCTTAGGATATATAGCTCAGTTGCAAAGAAAATTCAAACAAGCACATGACTTCTACCAGAAAGCTTATGAGATTACTCAGAAAAGCGAGCTGAAAAGAGAAAGAGCCATCTATTACGAATACTCTGCAGAATTGGCTTTAGAACAGAGGGACTTTGATAAAGCCTCTGAGCACCTCTCATCCGCCTTCCAGATAGGGGAAGAGGCAGCACCCCAAGGCAGCTTGCTCTGTCAATCTTACCGTATCCTGGCACAGCTTCAACTTAGCATCGGCAAGCTTAACCTGGCTGAGAGTTCTTGCCAGAAATCTTTGGAGATTTCAAAACCCTTAAGTGAGAAATTAGAAGAGGGGATAGTCGGTCGTATCCTGGGTGAAATCTACGCTCTGAAGAACAACAAAAAGCTCTCCTCACACTATTTTAATCTTAGCATTGATCATCTGGAAAAAATCGGGAGTAAATTTGAATTAGCCAAGAGCTATCTTAGGGCAGGGGATTCCGGCGTGTTGGAGCCACAAGAAGCCTTGGATCTTTTGAAAAAAGCAAAAAGGACCTTCAAGGAACTGAAGGCTGATTATTATCTGGGGTTGACCGAATTTGCTCAGGCCAAGGCTCAATTTCAAAATGAAGATTACGACAGAAGCATAGAATTACTGAACAAGAGTGAAAATCTGTTCGAGAGATTGAAGAGGGAAGATCCTGCGGCAGAGGAGAAATTGGCTGAAATCTCCGCTTTCCGGCAGGTCCTGGAAAGGGCACTTTCCGAAAAAAGCCTCACCTTTGGAAACCAATACAATATTTTCAAAAGATTTCTCTCTGAGGTCGAATATAAAGGCATTCAGGATGATGGAGTGAACCGGAGCTTGGAGGTTTTGGCAAAAAGGATTCAGGCTGAACGAGGCTTAATCCTGCTAAAAGATGGAGAAGGGAAAGAACTCTCATTAGCTTCTGCTTTCAATCCTTACCAAGACGATGAAATCGGTCAGATCATATCCAGCTTCTCCAAGCGCATCTTTGATTCTACCCTCGGCGATATGGGCTCTACCGTAGGTGCCGAGGATGAATTTTTCTCTCTGAGAAAACCTATCATCTCCACCACGGGTGACTCGAGTTTGATTTCCGAGAATGGGATGAAGATCGGGTGTTTCTTGGTGATCCCTCTGAAAATAGGAGAAGAGGTTAAGGGGATTCTTTACTTGAGCCGCGACAAAAATGGCGTTTTTACAAAATCCTTCGGACAAAATGAGCTCAACCTGGCGGTAGCTTTCGCAGACGTGATCGCTTTAAAGCTGACTGAAATTGAAAACAAGAAACTGGAGGAGGAGAATCTGAGGTTAAGGGCACAATTGAAAGAGAAATCTGCCTTCTCCAATGTGATCACCCAAAGCTCGGAGATGCTGGAGCTCTTATGGAAGCTTTCGCAGGTGAAGGACTCCAATCTTTCGATTCTCTTGGAGGGTGAAACCGGAACCGGGAAGGATCTGATTGCAAAGGCGGTTCATTACAACAGCAATCGAAAGGACAAAAAATTTGTGGCTGTCAACTGTGCCGCCTTGCCCGAGGCTCTTCTGGAAAATGAGCTTTTTGGACATAAGAAAGGTGCCTATACCGGGGCTTCACAGGACAAAAAGGGTCTTCTGGAGGAGGCGGACGGAGGCACTTTGTATTTAGACGAAATAACCGGTATCTGCCCCACCACCCAGATAAAGCTTTTAAGAGCTCTGGAGGACAAAGAGATAACCCGCTTGGGTGAAACCAAACCAAGAAAGATCGACATTCGGGTGATCTCGTCTACCAGCCAGAGTGTAAAAGAACAGATTGAAAAGGGACATTTCCGGAAAGATCTATTTTTCCGCCTGAATACCATGCATGTCAAACTGCCTCCTTTAAGACAGAGAAGGGAGGATATTCCTCTTCTGATCAAGCATCTCATTGATACCCACTCGCCCAAGGGTGAATCTGGGTTTTCCAAACTTTCTCCCGCCATAATGGAATTACTCGCCAACTATGATTGGCCCGGCAACATCAGGGAGCTGGAGAATGAGGTCAAAAGGCTGGTGGCTATAAAAGGAGGGGAGGCTATTGTCGCCTCAGATATACTTTCAGAAAAATTAGGAACAAAAGAAGATGTAGGCTTGCAAAACCTCTCCCTATACCAGAGAGTAGCTTTGCTGGAGAAACAGCAGATTTTACAAGCTTTGGTGGAAAACAATTGGGTCAAGAAAGCGGCCGCTTCCTCTTTGCATATCCCCGAATCCTCCTTGAGATTTAAGATCAAACAGCACAAGATAAAAATACCCAGTAACACATAAAATCGAACTCAGGTTAGTGTAAGATGCCACCTTCCCCCAATCTGGGGATCTTCGACAGGTGGTATTTTTGTTTATCCCAGTAGTCACCGTTGGCAGACAAGTTCTGTGTGTTCTATAAAAAGAATTCAGAAAAAGGCTTGACAAACAAAAATCACCTGGCAAATTATAAGTGGAGGAAGGTAAAACCAATTACTTTAGAAGAAGGAGAAAAAAGGGGAACAGATAGGAATGTCTGTTTGAACCTATTTTTACGTTAGAAATCCAAAGTTGTGACCTTTAACCTTATACCTTAAACCTTAAACCTAAAACCTTTTTGAAAAAGTGAGGTGTAACATGAAAAGCTTACTTAAACCAGTAGGATTGGTGATTGTATCTGCTCTTTTGATCTTCTTCGGGGCACAGCTTTTGTTCACGCAAGAAACAAAGCCAATTAGACCAACAAGACCACCCAGAACCCAGGATACGACTAAAGTCCGCGAACCTGTCCAAAAGGAGACCTACGTTTCTAAAGTGATCCTACAGGCCTCTTGGGCAGAGAAGAATTTAGTTGATGATGGAGAAGAATCACCCTCGGGACAATTTGGGATACGAGTGTATTCAGTTCCGGAGTCATTGAAGGAATTTGGAGATGCGCCACCACCAGAAGGACCGACTTCGTTTACCGTAGCACCCAACGGAGACATATACATTACTGATCCGCTGAATGGACGAATTCAGATATTTGATGCAAATGGAAACTTCGTCTCCGTTATTCATATTCCGCCCCTCGAGAGGGGTAAATCCGTTCCCGAGGAGTCGGATTCTGCCAGGGTAGAGAGGTTGAGACGAGCAGGTAAGCTGCCAAAAGATGGTAAAGTGCCACCAAAGCCAAAGACCACAAATTGGTATAAATCCACGACGACGAGTCTAATTTGTGCCGACCGGAGCAACAACGTTTATCTTCTACGGGCGGAAGGTTATACCAACCAATCTCTGTACAAATATGACCAACAAGGTAAATTGCTGGCTACCTATCCATTTTTTCCAGAAGTCCGAATTGGGGGGGGGGACAAATTGTATTGCGATGATTCGGGTAGATTATTTTTCGAGTATTCAAGAAAAGAGTCAGACAAAATCATACTCTCTCCAAAAGAGGAGCTTTTATTAAAGAGACCATACGCCGGGTATACGTTCCAAATTGGGACTGCAGATCGGGTATTTAGTTCCGAAGAGCAGAAAACCACCCTAAGAAGGGAAACTAGAGGAATCCCTGACATGAGTAAGATTAAGGAACAAGCCTGGAAAAAATTACCTGGTGAGTTTTGGGGTCCAATGATTTGGGGTTATGAGTATGTTGACGAAAAAGGAAACTTTTATCGTTACTGGTCAACTAAAGAGGGAATTACTATAACCAAATGGTCTAAACAATAACTATAGTGATTTGGGATTTCACTGGCAAAGAGACTATCCCGTAGAGCGGGATCCGCCTCTGGCGGAAAAGAATTAGGTAGTTCGGCAAGCCCCAAACCGATACGGTTCGGGGCAAGCTCACTACAAGAGGGGTGAAGTCATGAAAAGAGTATTTTCAGTATTTTTGGTTTTTTTGATTGTCGAAATTATATGCTTGGGCAATCCTAAAATCTGGGCAGAAGAGGGGGATTTAGCTGAAACAAAAAGTAAAGTGGAAACTCAAAGGATTCTTAAATTAAGAATTGAAATCAAAACCGAAAAGGAGGAAAGGATTGTCCGAGAGATGGGTTTGGAGTGTGAATGGGGCGGGAATGTCGAAGACTCTGAGCTAAGTCGAAGAGAAGCTGTGTGTAATGCCTCTGTTAAACAAATGGATCAATTGAAACAAGCGGGCATTGAATTTGAGGTGCAAAGAGAAGGAATAAGAAGAGAAAACAGGCGTCCAGATTATGAAGGAGGAAAAGAGAACAAAGGAGTTGTCTGGGGGCAGGACAGCACTAACTACTCGATTCCCTACCAGGATTGGACCTATAGCCCGATTACTATCACTTTAGCGCCCACAGGCGCTACCGTTGCCTGGATCGATGTGCACTTTGAGGTTATTCATACCTACATAGGCAATCTGGCTATTGACCTGACTGATGAAGATCTTGGACACGAGTATAGGTTATGGGATTACTGGGGCGGGTCACAGGATAATATTGATACGACCATAGAGTACATCACCTTTTTCAATGGAGAACCAGTCAACCAAACCTGGAAGCTGTGGGGATGGGATTGCTGTGTTGGAGATACCGGCTATATAGACTATTGGTGGATCCAGATTTGGTATGAGGACCTTCCCGACCTCATAGTGCAAAGCCTCACTGCCACAGATTATATGCCCACTCTAAAAAATTTTCAAAAAAATGCTTGACAATGGAACAAGAACTTTTTGAACTTAAATGGGGACGAAAAAAACACTTAAAAGGAGTAGAAAAAGGAGGGGAAAGGTATGCCTATGGTGTTGAAGCGGTTAACATATGTCTTTGTGAGAACTTTTGAAAAGAAGAAAACATTTAACCTTTTAAACAGGAGGCTTAAGCCATGCTGAAAAGATTTTTCCCAAAAGGGCTTATTGTGAGTCTTTTAGTTTTATCTGGTTTGGCGCTGGTTCTGTTTGTTTATGGTTCTACTCAACAGAATGAAGGGGATTCTACCCGACCTGAGCTCAAATTTGTGCGGGCTAAGATTGGATGGAGAGACGCTAAAGACTTACAATACCTGAAAGGGATGGGGATTGAGTGCCCTAAAAGCGGGGAATGTATAGTTATTATCACAGAGGCACAAAGGAGGCAAATAGAGAAAGCTGGGCTTAAGGCAAAGGCTCTGACTGGACTTCGTCCGGACAAAGGACCAAATCTAGTGGAATACAAGATAGTAAGAGAGGTTGATTTGAAAGCGGATGGGGTGGAGACTATTGTTTTCGGACCTAAAAAGGACAAAAGTTCTGCATTATCTGAGCTTGTGCTGGGTCTGAATGGGACGGATAACGAAGTTTGCGTTTATGATTCCAATTTCAATCTTATACATAAGATGCATCTTCGTGACGCCAGTTTTTCGAGAAACCTCAGATACATAGGAGGAATAAAATTTGAGAAAGTCCCGCAGGATGTGACAGAGATGGGATCATACAAATTTGAGCTCTTTGATTACACCGGGAAGAAACTATGGGAATTGGAAAGGGAGTTACATTACGATGCGTCATACAACGGGTATTCCATCTCCAGTAACGGAACAGTAGTTGAAGGGGATTGGAATGGAATCTTGACGTTTTATGATCAGAAAGGAAACGAAAGAAAAAAGGTTCAACTTTATCGTGGAACCGGCGATATTGGAGGGCAAGGCATGACAGGGCAATTCTCTGAAGATGGAGAATATCTATTCGAGATAGCACATGACGATGTCGATCACGTCTTCGGAGTAGGGAAGGGTGTTATGCTTTTCACTTCTAACGGCGAAGAACTATGGAGATTTGCTATTGAAGAGAACGGAGGGGAGGGGCTAGGTATTTCCAATCAGGGGAATTATATGATAGTATCTGCTTTCGTTTGGCCTGTCCCCGATACCGGATTTAAAGCTAGCACATACCTTTTATCGCAAACAGGTAAGTTGATAAAAAGATATGATAACCTATATACTGGCAGAATATGCTTTTCTTCCAATGAGAAGTACGCTTTCCTCGCTCATCAGAATACCCCATTTTTGACCGAGTTAAACTCAGGAGAGGTGATATCTCAATGGTGGAAGCCGAAGATGGCAAGCCAATATGATATTAATTTTAATTCCGTGGATATTGCTGAAGATGTCAAAATTTTAGGGTTAATCTCCTGTTACCCGGGTGTCGAAAAACTGGTTCAAGATAAAGAGGGGAACGTTAGGGTATTGATGATCGGCTTCGATGGCAGTAAGGTCTGGTCCGATATTTTCCCCTCTGAAGAAGGTCGTTCGTTGTCACCAGTAAATTTGCGCTTATCTGATGATGGGAAACAGATGATTATTCAGATTGGGTCGAAAATAATGGTTTATCAACAAGCGGAGTAACCGTCAGGTTTTTGGCAAAATAAATTTTTGTCCTGCTACGGATCCGGAATTCGGACATTTCAAATAGCAAAAACAGAGTTTCTGCACTCGGTACTAAAGGCAAAGATAAATCTTTGCACTCCAGAGGAGGGATGAACGATGAAAAAATGGATTTTGCTTTCATCAGGTGTCGCCCTTTTTATTTTATTGGGCATAGCTGTTTTTGTCCCGGTGGAGGGGCAAAGGCAGGTCGGAGATCCCGAACAAAGCGGGAACGTCTCCAAAAAGCCGCTTTATCCAAAACAGATGGAGATGATAAAACAAAAGATCAAGTCTGGTGAAGATTTTATCTGGCTGGACACAGATAATAAGGGCAGCTTTTCGTGGTGGGGTTATCTTACTTACCCAGGCCAGTGGCATTATTTTCCTCTGGGATGTGGAGAAGGGTATCTCGAAATCCATCTGACCAATATCCCTTCAGGTTCTGATTATGATCTTTATCTTTTTGATTGTAATGCGGTGGAGCTTGCCCGCTCCGACTATGGGGGTAACAGCGATGAAGAGATAATTTATTAGGTTACTCCTAATCTTTATGTTATAGGAGTCTACTGCTATAGCGGGGGAAGTTCTACGCAACCTTATCATCTGTATGGCACTTATGTAAGCCCTCCCAAACTGCCGGATCTGATTTTACTGAGCCTAACTTCCAGCGATTATACTCCCATAATAGGAGAACAAATCACCATCACCTTGACTGTTGGAAACCAGGGAGACACCATCTCTTCTGGGTTCTGGACAGACCTTTTCTTGAATGAAATGTTTCCCCCTGGTGTTCCGTCCACCGGCGATTATTATTGGTGGACCTGGTCTTTGGACCCCGGTTACAGTGTCCAATTCAGTCAAGTAGTTACCAATAATGAAGTAGAAACCTGGCATATGTATGGACTAACTGATTCCTATGGGGAAGTGACTGAGGAGAACGAATGCAATAATCTCGCAGGTCCAGTGGATGTAACCTGGTATGGTCTGCCCGATCTGGTGATTGATGACATATGGGTGTCTAATTCTTCTCCGTTTATGGATGAATATATCGATGTGACCGTAACCATAAGGAATCAAGGGGGACCCATAGATGGAACTTTCCGAACTGATCTATACTATAACCGATCCACTCCTCCTCCCCCCTATACCCCGGGCAATAGATCTTTTTCTAAAACTGGGTTAGGGGCAGGGGAATCATATTACTACACCTTTTACAATATTTCTTATCAATCACCCTACTTGTGGAAGATGTGGGTATATGTAGATTCCTGGCTGAACATTTCAGAGGACAACGAGAATAACAATATTGGAGGACCAGTGAGCATTTTCTGGAAGGAGCGTCCGATTTCTGATGACTATGGTTGGCCCATTCACCCCTCTAATCAACAACATGCAATCAGCGGGACTTTCATGGAGTGGAGATCCACGGGCGATTACGGACATCATTTTCATGATGGTATAGATATACCTGCTTCGGAAAATACACCTGTTTATTCTGTCTCAGCAGGACATACCCAATTCGTAACTGATCAGTCTGGTGATACCGTGGGTCTATATGTCGACAAATTTCTTTATTATCATATAAAGGATTTTACAATGCCACAAGATGGCGGATGGGTCAACAGTGATTCGTTAATCGCGAAGATACAGACCAATCACCTTCATTTTAATGATGGACAAAATCAAGAAGAGGTTAACCCTCTTCGGGAGTATGGGATAACACCTTTCACCGATAATATTAATCCTATATTTTACAGTAATCCGATAACTTTAAGAGAGGATGATCCCAATGTAGGAGGGTGGGATGGTGGGGCGGATGGTGCGATAATTGATAAGGACAGCGTGTATGGGAATGTGGACATCATCGTGCACGCCAAAGACGAAATCGACGCAGGAAGAAGAGTGGGGCTCTATGCCATCAGCTATCAAATCTGTGATCAGGATTGCTGGCCGCTCTCCGGCGAGATTTTAAATTTCGTGTTTGACCAATGGGAAAGCAATTATTACGTCAACTTCATCTACGCAGATACCTTTGATTATATCATCACCAATCAGATTACCTCCAACGGCTATTGGAACACCACCGGCTGGAGTGATGGAACGTATTGTCTTCGCATCAATGCCTACGACATCGTCTCTTTTTACAAGAAGTTCGTGCTGAAAGATACGACCAAACTGAACGTAGCCCATTGTTTTCTGGAAGATGTAGAAGTCAAAAATGGAGGAAACCATAATCCGGAGATTGAGGGGCATTTGCACTGCAAGTATCCTTATGATGAGTGTAATGAATGCATTAAATACGGACAGGAGTTCGTATTGGAGATAACAGCCACTGACCCGGATGGAGATTCCATGTATTATGAATGGTATGCTGATTGGGGATGGTTCATAGTAGATGAGGAGACCACCTATTGTGACACCATAGCGGAAAACTTCATCACCTATCTGGCCCCCAGCTTCTGCCCACCAGGGTATGATGAGTTGTCGGTAACTGTTCACGACGTTCGTGGTGGCTGGGCCTCCACCGAGGGCTACCTTGGAGTATATGACCTTGGAACCAACTGTCTTTGTGGGGATGTTAATGGTGATGGGAGCATAAATTCGGCTGATATAGTGTGCCTCATCGATTACCTCTACAAAGGGTTCCTTCCTCCTTACCCCTTAGAAAAAGCAGACGTTAATAACGATTGTATGGTCAAGGGTGATGATCTAACATATTTGATAAATTATATGTTCAAAGGTGGACCTCCTCCAGAATGCGGTTGGATTTGTCCATCTCAGAAGCTCGTTGAATCCTTTTGATGCGAGTTCTGCACCTTGAGCTTGGCAATTTCTCTTCTGATAGAGCAAGTCTTGTCTCCGATTTCCTTTCAGATATGAGACCCTACCAGACACTCCTTCAGAGTAGTCAGAATCATATCAATGTGTCCAATTTTCCCGCAGTCAACTGCGGCCTTTATAATCCTTTGTTAAAGAAGACTTTAGATAATTGGCGGCAAGAGCCTCAAATTTTTGGACGCAAGATATTGCGGTTAGGGGTCTCTTCAGATTATTGTTTTGTTTCGTTTTCTAAGGTATATCATGGAAAGACAAGAAGTTAAAGAAGATGAACGGTTTGAATTTCGTCTTAGGAGAACGGCACGGATTTTGTTATATATAAGGATGTCATTCCCTTTCTTCACTTCTAAACTCCCCGGCTTTGTCCGCTGTCTCGAGGGCGAGCGGACAAAGCTTTTTATTATTTGGTTTGGCATAAGCAATGGAATAATTCTTCTCATTTTCCGCTCCTTCGACCCTGAGGTCTCACTTCGTGCCGCACTTCGTCCTGCCCTTCGGTCCCGCACTTCGTACCGAGACTCAGTGTCGAGGGAAGACCTCAGGGTCGAGGGAAGACTCAGTGTCGAAGGAAACTCACTCAGTACGAGGCAGGACCGAAGACGCCGTCCCTTGAGCGAGGTTGAAGCGAGCGCGAAGCAATCTCGCTTTCATATAAGTCTGTGAGCTGGAGATTGCCTCGTCGCCCATTCCGCCATAGGCTGATCTGACTATGTCAGAATGGACTCCTCGGTATGAACCGCATGGTTCATACCTCGCAAGAACATTGAAGGGTTTCTAAACAATCTCTTTAACGCAACTCAAATAATCTAAATTGAAAGGGATGATTTGATCGTATTTATTTTGTGTGAATTGCTGCACTTTGAGGTCAGATTCACAGTTAATGGCTCTTTCTTGAAGTGTTTTAAGCAAACAGGATGAGATTCCGATATATGATATATGAGCTACTACGGCTATAGAAGTTTCAGCTTTGGGCCGGGAGGGATCACCAAAGCGGTGAAATATCTGCTGTTGGTGAATGTGGGAGTCTTTTTCTTGGAATTTCTCTGGGGGGCGCAGTTGATTTATGTGTTCGGTCTCACACCCGCCTTGATTAAGAAGGGCCTAATCTGGCAGCTGGTCACCTACATGTTTCTGCATGGAGGCTTCTTTCATATTCTTTTCAACATGTTTGCTTTATGGATGTTCGGGTGCGATATAGAAAGGGCTTGGGGGACTAGAGAATTTTTAAAATATTATTTTATCACCGGCGTGGGAGCGGGACTTTTTACCTTCTTTCTCTCCTTCAATTCCCATATTCCCACCATAGGAGCATCCGGTGCCATTTTCGGAATCTTGGTAGCTTTTGCCATGATGTTTCCGGATAGACCCATTTATTTGTATTTTCTGCTTCCCATAAAAGCGAAATACCTGGTCATTTTCTTTGCCGTGATTGAATTTTTGGCATCCTTCCGCCATACCTCTGACGGAATCGGACATTTCGCCCATTTAGGCGGGATGGTCATAGGATATATTTACATAAAAAGCGACTGGAGACTTTCTTCGTTTTTCCGATTATCACGATACTTGGGGTATCTGAGGGAGCTAAGACTCAGGCATAGAATGAAGGTTATAAACAAAAAGAGAGAGAGGGAACAAAGGCTTTTGGAGAGGGTGGATCAGATCCTGGATAAGATAAATCAGGTCGGGTATGAAAATCTGACCAAAGAGGAGAAAAAGAGCTTAGAGGAAGCCAGTCAACTCTTGTCTCAACAGTCTGAAAGAAAATGACGAATGACGGATGAGGAATGACGAGTAAAACCTGGTATGCTTATTTATCATTGGCTATGGTTTGACCTGCTCACCACAAGTTTGTCATCCGTCATTGAAGTTTAGAGGCATTCATGGGCAAAAAGATATTGGTGGCTGATGATAGCCCCACCACAAGGAAGGTAGCTGAATCCTTGTTGAAAAAGCAGGGATATGAGGTTTTTTGTGCCGAAGATGGGGCTTCTGCTTTAGGCATGGCGAAGACTAACAAGCCGGATTTGATCTTTTGGGATGCTGCCCTGCCGACGATAGATGGGTATCATATCTGTGAGGAGCTAAAAGGAAATGAGGAATTGAAAGGCATACCTGTGATAGTCCTTTTGACCAGAGATCAGGAGAAGAAAGAGGAGGAATTAAACCTTATCGGTGCGGATGCTTTCTTGGTGAAGCCTTTCAATCCCAACGATATTCTAAAAACCGTAGAGAGATTTTTTAAGAAAGAGATTCCTGGCGAGGGGGATGAGCTGGGGATTCACCCTGAGCAGGAAAAATCAAAAAGTGAGCTTATTGGTGCAGAAGAGAAGTCCGGCGTTGATAAAACCGAGGCGAACACAGCTCCGTTGGAAAAAGAGGAAGAAGAGGATGAATCGTTGGACATCTTGGAGACCAGTGACTTTGTGGAAAGCCTGGAAGCGGGTTCCTCCGATTCAGATGCAATAGAGCAACACGGATTTGAGTGGTTTATGTCGGAACTAAAAAAAGAGATGGAAAAGATCGGAGAAGAAGATAGGAATGGTAGGCAGGAGTCAAAGGAAGAAGTCATTTCAACTGAAATAACCTCCTTAGAACAGGAAGAATTAAACAAAGAAGTAGAAGAGAAAAGAGATGCCAAAGCATACGAGGTTCATAGAGACCAAAAAGGATATGAGGGTTTTTTGGATGAGCTAGCAGAGAAGTCAAAAGAGCCACAGGCTGAGAAATCTTTAGACCATAGAATCCCCACCATAGACTATGATAAAATTATTCAAGATCTGATAGAAAAAATTTCCGCAAAAGTTGCCCAAGAGGTGGCAAGAAAAATCGATTTGAAAGTTTTGAAAAAGACGGTTAGAGATGAAGTTGAGAAGTTGAGAAAAGAAGGAATTGAAGTCACCTGAGAACCAAGACCGTGCTAGAGATCATCGAATATTTCATTAGGATGCTCCGTTGTTTATTCTCACCTACAAATTTTTCTCCTTACAGCTCGTAGTTTAGGTTAATAGTGTCTTTTCATACGTTGCTCCAGAGGAGTGTATGGAAAATCTTTCTTTGTTTCAGGAAAACATCTCTTTGTTTGCCGCTTTCACTGCTGGGATCATCTCTTTTATCTCGCCATGTGTTTTACCTTTAATCCCTGCTTATCTTTCCTTCATCTCCGGGGTTTCAGTTGAGGAGATGAAGAGTCGGGATAGAAAATCGGAAGTGTTAAAAAAAGTAAGCTTGAACACGATTCTGTTCATTCTGGGATTCTCTGTGGTTTTCGTGGCTTTGGGTGCATCTGCCACTTTCTTCGGGGAATTCCTGCTGGCCAAGCTTTCCCTCTTCAACAAAATTGCGGGTGTAATCATTATGATTTTGGGCGTGCATCTTCTGGGAGTATTCCGGATTCGTTTTTTGGATTACGAAAAGAGATTTCATACCAAGAGCAGATCCTTGGGTCTCTTTGGTTCCTTTTTGGTAGGATTGGCTTTTGCTTTCGGTTGGACCCCATGCATTGGACCCATATTGGCGGGAATCTTGCTTGTGGCTTCAAATCAGGATACCGTGACAAAGGGGGTGGTTCTTTTATCTTCCTATTCCTTGGGATTGGGCATTCCCTTCTTTGTGACCGCAGTGAGCTTTCATACCTTCTTGTCGGTATTCGGTTGGATAAAAAAGCACTTCCGAACGGTGGAAATCGTCAGCGGCGTATTCTTGATTATTGTGGGATTTTTGATATTCATTGGCTCCTTCAGTTCCCTGACAGGATTTCTGGTTCGGTGAATCCTTTAGTTCTCCTGTTTAGAAAACCTATCGATAAACGACAAATAGCAAAGATAAGAAATCCGTTTCAATTTGAAGCAGTGGTACCATTGTAGTTGCCCAATTTATTGGGCGACAAAAAAACCGAAAGAGTCAGATGAGGAAAAATCATAAGAAGATCGAGAATCCAGTCACTCGCCGGGATTTCATCAAAGGATCAGTGGGGACGGTTTTTCTGTTAGGTTTGTGCGATTTCAGTTGGGCAGAGGCTTTGGTGCCAACTGGGGAAAAAAAGCAGAGTTTCCCCGATTTGGCCCAGGTCACCAACGGATCCCCAGCTGTGATGACTCGTAAAGCCATGGAGCTTTTGGGCGGAATGAAAGAATTCGTCTCCAAAGGTGACATTGTGGTGGTCAAGCCCAACATTGGGTGGGACAGAAATCCCCAGCAAGCAGCTGATACCAACCCGGAGGTGGTTGCTGAAGTGGTGAAGATGTGCCTGGAATGTGGGGCCAAGAAGGTGAAGGTTTTTGATCGGCCTTGTAATACCGCTTCCCGCTGTTATGAAAATTCGGGCATAAAGAAAGCGGCAGAAGACGCAGGAGCAGAGGTAAGCTATATGGTGGATGCTGGCTTTTCCGAGATGAAATTTCCTCAAGGTGAGGCTTTGAAAAAATGGGAGATGTATAAACCGGCTATCGAGGCAGACATTTTGATCAACGTTCCCATTGCCAAGCATCATGGGCTGTCCAAATTGACCTTGGGTATAAAGAACCTGATGGGCATCATGGGAGGTGACAGAGGAAAGATACATTGGAAGATCGATGACTATTTAGCTGATTTGGCGAATTTCGTCCGTCCAAAACTGACCATACTGGATGCCTATAGAATATTGGTCAGAAACGGTCCCCAGGGTGGAAGTTTGAAAGACGTAAAGGAAGCAAAGACCATCATTGCCGGAAAAGACATCGCCACCGTGGATGCTTATGGAACCACTTTGTTCGACATGAAGCCGACGGATTTGCGCCATGTGGTCAAGGCAAATAAATTCGGCTTGGGCGAAATCGATTTGGATAAAGTGAACATAAAAAAAGTCAGCCTGTAAATCGGGAAGGGAGAGCTTTTGTTGGAGTGTCAAGCTTCAGCTTGACCTGAAATTTTTTAAAAGATAATGAGCTTTTAGAAGGTTCACCTAAAGGTGAACACTCCATTATGTCTTCATGTAATAGTTTTTCATATGTCTCTGTGTAAAACCCTAAGAGACTGACTCGTCTTCAGAATTTAACGTGTAAGCCTTTTATGAATTGAGGGGGAAAATTTGAAAACCACTCGACGGATTTCGCAGATATTCTTTCTTCTGTTCTTTCTCCTTCTCTTTCTTTCAGCTACATACCCTTTAAAGTTTAAGATCCCTGTGGATTTTTTCTTTAGAATGGATCCCCTTCTTGCCATCTCCTCTATGGTCTCGGCTCGCGCTTTCATCAATACTTTCATCTGGGCTTTTTTCATATTGATTTTGACCGTTCCTTTGGGCAGATATTTTTGCGGATGGATTTGTCCTTTAGGAACAACCTTGGATTCGGTCAGCTTCATTTTCAAGAAAAAAGCAGGAAAGAGCTATAAAAAAATCAGATGGCTGAAATACGCTATTTTGATTTTCCTTTTGATTGGTGCAGTTTTCTCCTCACAACTGGTTTGGTTTTTCGATCCACTGGCTTTGTTAGCCAGATCATTGACCCTGACAATCCTTCCTATCATAACTGTGATCACCAACGGTCTGTTAGCCTTGTTATTCGATGTAGATTTCTTGCAAGATCCGCTCATCAAAATGCAGGGCTTTTTCTCCTCTACATTCTTGCCCACCGAACTTACTTTCTTCCGGATGTCCGGTTGGGTTCTTTTAATCTTTTTGGCCGTGGTGCTTGCAGAATTCGTCTCTCGGAGATTCTGGTGTAGAAATGTTTGTCCTTTAGGTGCACTTCTGGCTTTTTTCTCCAAGTTTCAGATTTTGAGAAGAAAGGTTAAGACAGGTTGCACTGAATGTGGCGATTGCGAAAAGCTCTGTAAGATGGATGCGATAAAAGAAGATTTCAGATCAACAGACGACGTAGAATGTATTCAGTGCTTCAATTGTGTGAAAGCCTGTCCGCCTGCCGTTACCACCATCAATTTCAAAGGAGTGATAAAGCCTTATAGATTTGATCTTAAAAGAAGAAGAGTAGTTGCTTCCGCTTTTGCCGGGTTGGTTTCGGTGGGCATCTTGAAGACAAGTTTTGTCGGGAGAAACTCTAAGACAAATCTGATCCGACCTCCTGGGGCAAGAGAGGAAAATGAATTCTTGGACCGCTGCATCCGTTGTCATAAATGCATCAAGGTCTGTTCTGCATCTGGAAGATTCCTGCAGCCGGCATTCTTGGAGGGTGGATTGGAGGCAATGTGGACTCCTCTGGGGGTTGCCCGTTATGGCTACTGCGAGTTCAACTGTGTGATGTGCACCGAAGTCTGTCCCACAGATGCCATTCACGAGCTGGACGTGGAGACCAAGAAGAAAACTGTGATTGGTTTAGTTTACATAGATAGAGACAGGTGCATTCCTTGGTATAAAAATGAAGACTGCATAGTGTGCCAGGAGCACTGCCCCACTCCACAAAAGGCAATTGAACTAAAGCAAGAGAAAGTAATTCATTTTGATGGATCAGAAAGATTGGTTAAGCGTCCTTATGTTAGAGAGGATTTGTGCATCGGCTGTGGGATCTGCGAAACTAAATGTCCCATTGAAGGAAAATCCGCTATAATCGTCACTCCTCAGGGCGAACAGAGATGGAGTGATTGAGTTTTGAGAGTTGCGACCTCACCCCTATTCCCTCTCCTACGAGGTCGTGTCACAATGTAGTGGTGCTATTTATCGCACACAAAATATCGTGTGATTATTTTGAGAAATGTGTTTATGACACGGTTTCTACGAGGAGAGGGGAAAAACCGGGTGGGTTTTCTTTCTTACCAAAGTGCTTTAGCTTCGCATCGAAAGGAAAAAAACTCTTGCTTTCTGTAGGGGAATTTCGTAAAATAATAATACAATTGCAGCTAGAGGATCGTCTTCAGGGAAGAAGAGTTTGAGTTTGGGCTTGCATGGGAAGTTTTAGGAGTTGAGGAGGGAGCTCGGATACATCGGACGTAAAAGAGAATCCTTTATCTACCGCCTCTTTATTCGTGATCGTCTGAGCTCCCCCTCTAAAATCCAGCAGTATGGAATGACGGGCAGCTCTCCTGCCAAAGGCGGGATCGCAACCCGACCTGCAAGACTGGGGTGTTCACCTTTAGGTGAACCATATAAAAGCTATTTGTCTTCTAAAAGGTTCGGTCAAGCTGAAGCTTGACACTCCAGAATCAGCTTTACCTTTAGTCGGATTTGGAAATCCGGCGTATGCAACTCAAACTCTTTCCACACCCAGACTCTTATAAAATCATTTCAAGAATCAACCAATGTCATATGTGCATCTTTTAAGAATGGTAATCTGTTCATCTCCGTCAACTGTCAATGTAATGGTCTTGCCCATTTCTTCGCTTTGGAAGTAACAACGGAATTCAATGCTTATAATATCACCCCCCTTAAAAGAGGCCCCATCTTCTATCATGTTTCGTAAAGTGTAAGATGTTCCATTTTCGACATACTTAAATAGGTCTATATGAACACTTTCATGGTTACGCTTGTGGGTATAGCTATCGAGTCTGACTTGTAAACCTGATTGATTCTTAAATTCAACTATTCCAGGTTTCAATACCTTTTGCTTAGATTCCGTGGCTTTTTTTGAGCACGATGCGAACAACAAAACAAATAACATGGGCAAGAGTATAATTCTGCGAACCTTTTTCATTTTTCTCTCACTGCAACTTTTTCCGCGCCGAGACTGTTTTTACTTGTTGGTCAGGGTGAATGCCTGCAGGATGGACCCTTACCCCTGACCTTAACTCGCATCGCGGTAAGGTACCCCGATGCAACGGGCTACCTCTCCCCCTTTGTCCCCCTCTCCATTTCATGGAGAGGGGGTTAGGGGGTGAGGTTCAATTAACCCTATTGTCATCCTGCCAACTTTTCGAGTGATGTAGGTCGGGCTGTCGGATGCTTGCCCGTCAATAAGGAGTATCAGGCGATTTTCTTCTTACGTTCTTTTTTAGGGAGATAAACGGGTTGGGCTTTATTCAAAATCACCTCTTCGGTGATGATACATTCCTTCACGTCTTTTCGGGAGGGCATCTCATACATGATGTCCAGCATAGCCTCTTCCAAAATCGATCTTAAGGCTCTGGCACCAGTTCCTCTCTTCTGTGCTTTGTCCACTACCGCCTTCAAAGCCTCTGGTGCGAAGGTGAGTTTGATTCCCTCCATATCAAAAAATTTCTGATATTGTTTGGTCAAAGCATTCTTAGGCTTCAAGAGAATGTCGGTGAGCTGATCTGAGTCCAGTTCATCCAGGGCACACGCTACTGGAATTCTTCCCACCAGCTCCGGGATCAGCCCATATTTAACCAGATCATCTGGCTCCACCAAACTTAGTATTTCTCCCTTTTTCTTTTTCCTTTTGCTGGAAATTTCAGCGCCGAATCCCATAACTTTGCGGCTGACCCTCGATTCGATGATCTTTTCCAGTCCATCGAAGCCACCTCCGCAGATGAATAGAATATCTTTGGTGTTCACCTGGATGAAGGTCTGCTCCGGGTGCTTCCTGCCACCCTGGGGAGGCACGTTGGAGACTGTACCTTCCAGGATTTTCAAAAGGGCCTGCTGCACGCCCTCACCCGAAACGTCACGGGTAATCGAGGGGCTGTCTTGCTTTCGAGCGATCTTATCTATCTCATCTATGTAAATTATCCCTCTTTCTGCCTTGGCTAAATTGTAATCAGCAGCTTGGAGCAGTCTGACCAGGATATTCTCCACATCCTCTCCTACATATCCAGCCTCGGTTAAAGCGGTGGCGTCCGCTATGGAGAATGGGACGTGCAGCATCCTGGCTAAGGTCTGGGCTAAAAGGGTTTTCCCGGTGCCGGTAGGACCTAAAAGCAGGATATTGCTCTTTTCCAATTCAACATCGTCCTTCTTGGCACCAATTCTGTGTCTGGACAAAGGGTAAAACACTCTTTTGTAATGATTGTAGACCGCCACAGAGATGGACTTCTTTGCCCTTTCCTGTCCGATCACGTAAAGATCTAAAAATTCCTTTATCTGATTGGGCTTGAGGAGCCGGATGCTTTTTCGCCTACCTTTTCCTTTGATCTCTCTATCCAGAAATTTCTGGCAG
>LJVD01000113.1 GCA_001304225.1 candidate division Zixibacteria bacterium SM1_73 | reverse complement strand
AGGCAACTCCGCTGAGGGAGGCGGAGGGATTTTTTGCTCCCAGAGCTCTCCGACCATTTCAAACTGCACTATTATAAACAATACGTCTGTGGGCGGTGGAGGGATCGCTTGCTCCCTCAGCTCTCCCCACATCACCTCATGTGCCATAATGAGTAATACCGCTGAATGGTGGCTCTTCAATGATGGGAACAACACTGCTCCGGAATATGGAAGGCAGATCCCATATGGATCTGGCGGCGGAATCTTATGTATGGACTCCAGCAACGCCACGATCTTCGACTGCATCATAGCAAATAATCTGGCTGAAGCCATGATGACGGGTGGAGTTGGCGCAGGAATCTGTTGTGGTAATAGTGCCCCGACAATTGCTAACTGCACTATCGAATCCAATCGGGCTGGGGGGCCAGGCTTTGGCGGTGGAATCGCTTGTAGTGGAAACCCTCCAATCATCATGTACTGCACGATAGCGAACAATGCTGGTAGAAGCGGCGGAGGAATCGCTTGCTACCAAAACTTCCCTATGATTGCCAACTGCACTATAACCCGCAATATCGCTTATCAGGGCGGGGGCATCTATTGCTACGACTGCGACATTGCCGGGGACATCACCCATTGCATCCTATGGGCTGATAGTACCGAAGAGATCTATGTTTACTCTGGGGCACCGCCAAATGTAACCTATTGCGATGTTAAAGGTGGATGGCCTGACATCGGCAACATAGATTGTTGCCCCATGTTCTGTGATCCCTATAGCGGTAATTACCATTTGGCAGAAAACTCTTGCTGTGTGGGTGCAGGTCAAGGAGGTGTTGACATCGGTGCATTCGGGATTGGCTGTTTGGCTTACATCTGCGGCGACGCCAACGGAGATGGAGTGATCAATTCAGCCGATGTTGTGTATCTGATAAACTACCTCTTTAAAGGTGGCCCTGCCCCTGACCCTTTATGGTCCGGGGATGTCAACTGTGACGAGATCATCAATAGTGCTGATGTGGCTTATCTAATCGACTATCTGTTTAAGGGAGGACCACCGCCGGGGTATTAGTTTTTGGTTGGCAAAAACCCGGCGGGTCGCTTGAATGCGACCGCTACAACCCAACATGGAAAAGCCCCAGCTTTGCCATAGCTGGGGCTTTCTTTTTGAAGAGAATCCTCCAGTATCTGCTGAAAAAGAAGGTCAACAGATGCAGGTCAAGAAAATGGGGAAATCCGACTTGTCATGCTGAGCGAAGCCTCGCCATTGGCGGGCGAAGCGAAGCATCTCCAACGAATAGAAGTATCCTTTGTTTGAGATTCTTCTCCCGCCTGCGGCGGGATCACAATGACATTGTGACACAGCCTCCAAGGGGAGAGGGAACTTCTCACTCCGTCACGTGTGCACAGGCACGCCTGCGCAGGCATCCCACGGTCTTAGAGAGCAGATAGCAGTTTTACCACAACTTTAATGGTGAAAGGGATAGGTCACCTGTTATTGAGAGAGGACTGTATGAGAGAACACAATGTCCATTTTTTAAATGAGGATTTGATTAGTGAAGATGGAAAAAATTTTTAAAACAACCCTCAGAAAGGTCAGAAACGTCAGAAACCTCAGAAACACCAGTCAATGTCTTCTGTTTTCTGATCGGGCGGGGGCTCTCGCCCTGAAGGGTTGAACTCCCGCCCGTAAAAGGCAAGGGATAGGGGTGCACGGGCGTGCCCGTCTGGGCAACCCCTATCCCAACGTAAGGCAGGGCTGAATGCCCTGCCCTATTATTGATAAGCCTTGTTGCCCATAGGGGCGGGAATTTATCCCGCCCAACAATGGCTTTTTTCAACAACTCCTTAGAATGTCGCGGACAGAGACGTCCATTCAGGGTGAATCCGTAATGAACGAAATGAATTAAGGATGGAAATATTTGTAGATGTTTTCTGCCACCCTTTTGTTGATCCCTTCGGTCTGCAACAGTTCTTCTAAACTTGCACCTTTGATTCTTTTTACTGAGCCAAATTGTTTCAGCAGGATTTTTCTTCTGGTGGGACCAACTCCTGAAATCCGGTCCAGTTCGGATTTTATGGTTCTTTTCTTTCGCAATTTGCGGTGATAATCGATGGCAAAGCGATGAGCTTCATTTCTGATTCTCTGCAGAAGCTTGAGGGAAGCAGAACCTTTGGGGATCATCAAAGAGTGCGATTTTCCGGGTAAAAAAACCTCATCCAATCTTTTAGCTAAGGCGATCACATTTTGATTTTTGATGCTTAAGGTGTTCAAGGTTTGCACTGTTGCGGAAAGCTGTCCCTTTCCTCCATCCACCAAAACCAGATCCGGAAATTCCTTTTTTTCTTCAGTCAGTCGGGTGAAATATCGTTTCACCACCTCACCCATCATGGCGAAGTCATCCTGCCCTTGCACCGTCTTTATCTTGAATCTTCTGTATTGGCTTTTTTTGGGATGTCCATCCTCAAAGAAAACTAAAGATCCCACTGCATCCGAAGGACCTAAATTGGAGATGTCAAAAGCGGCTATCTTCCGAGGCGGAACTGAAAGATATAAATCCCTTTCCAAAGACTTGATCACCTGCGGTATTTTTCTCTTGGCCTCTGATTTTTGCAGCAAAAGTTCATCCAAAGAAAGTTGTGCGTTATAGGTTGCCATCTCCAGAAGCTTGACCTTTTCCCCCCTTTGGGGGATGAGAAATCTCACCTTCCCTTCTCTTTTGGAAGAAAGCCAATCCTGGATCATCTCTTGATAATCTATTTTGATGGGAATAATAATCTCAGGGGGGATAACTACCGAGTGCATGTAATATTGTCTCACAAAAGTGGATAAAATCTCCTTATCCTCACTCTCCTTAAAGGCGGTAAGATGGAAATTTTGTCTGCCGATAAGGACTCCCTCTCTTATCTGGAGGGCAACCACACAGACATCCTTTTTGTCCCGGGCGAAGGCGATTATGTCCTTGTCTACCTTTTCCAAATCTGCCACCTTCTGCTTTTCCATCACCGAATCCAACGCCTTTATCTGATCCCTGATCTGAGCGGCCATCTCGAAATTTTCCGTCTTGGCGTAATGCTCCATCCTCTCTTTCAAATGTGAAAGCAAGGCTTCGTTTCTGCCGGATAAGAAGAGACAAACATTATCAATGATTTCCCTATACTCTTTCTCACCTATCTTTCCTTCACAGGGACCCAAACATCTTTTTATATAAAAATCCAAGCAGAGCTTAATTTTCTTCTGTGAGGGCAAAGCCACATTACAACTTCTCAGCGGAAAGATCCTTCTTAGGATTCTCAAGGTTTGGCGCATGGCTTTAACGTTGGTATAAGGACCAAAATATTTGGCCTTGTCCTTTTTTACCCTTCGCACCACCAAAACTCTGGGGAAAGCCTCAAAGGTGACCTTCAGATATGGGTATCTTTTATCATCCTTCAAATTTACATTATATCTAGGTTTGTATTCCTTAACCAGGTTCGATTCCAAGATCAAAGCCTCCATCTCCGAATCAGTGGCCAAGACATCGAAATCTGAGATTTTGGAGATCAAAGCGGAGATTTTGGGATGATATGAGGGTGCATCTTGGAAATATGCTCGTACCCTGTTTCTCAAAGATTTCGCCTTGCCCACATAGATTATTCTGCCTGATCTATCCTTCATCAGGTATACCCCAGGTTTGGTGGGCAGATTTTCCAATTTAGTTTTTATCTCGCTGAGCACCATAAGAAGGTTTTTGGTGGTGGGTTGTGAGTGACAGGTTTAAGGTTTAAGGTTTAAGGTTTAAGATGTAAGGCAATGTTTGGGGCTTTTCTAACACCTTTGACCTTTTCTCAAGGCATCACTCTTCTTGCGCCGATATAGCTTTTTCGATAACGCTCTTCATTCAAGGATGATACGATTACGCCATATCCTTTTGTGGAATGGACGAACCTTCCCTCCCCGATATAAATACCCACATGAGAAGGCAAAAATCCGAAGTCTGAGAAGAAGACCAAATCACCGTACACTAACTTTTCCCTCTCCACCTTTCCTACCAGTTTGAAAAGCTTCTTGTTGCTATGGGGAAGATCAAATCCGGCATATTCCTTGTATACTTTCATCACAAGCCCAGAGCAATCCATTCCTTTCTTACTTGATCCACCTTTCTCGTACGGAGTTCCCAGATAAGACCGGATTATCCTTCCCATCTTAGCCTGGTCTATTTTGCCTTCACCTTCGCTAACAAATGGCTGAAGTTCCTTTTCCCTTTCGACTCTCTCTTCAGAAGGAGAAGAGCTTCTTCTTTCTATGGGATAGGAGGTGTATCTGGGTTGCGAAGCGCAACCGGCAAAGGTCATCAAAACCAAAAAGACTATGGAATTTTTATTTACAACCATAGCAAACCCGCAAAGGTGACTGCCCAGTCTATTTGGAGTAGCAGAGCTTGTCTTGGGATTGACACGCGACACAAGTGTCGCTACTCCGAACTTTTTTTCTCCAAGACTTTAATCACAATCATGGTCAGATCATCTGCTTGTGGCAGATTCCTGTTGAACTCTCTTACCGCTTCATAGATATTTTCTTGAATTTGGGCAGCACCCAGTTGGTATGAATCGTTTACAACCTGTTTTAGCCTTCTGGTCCCAAATTCTTCTTCCTTTTCGTTTTTCGCTTCAGTCACTCCATCGGTGTAGAGGACCAATATGTCTCCAGAACTAAGGCTTAAGGCTCTTTCCTCATATTGCGAATTCTCAAAAGTCCCCAAAGCCACCCCACCCTCAAGTAAGTATTCCATTTTTCCTTCCGCGTCTCTGAAGATGGGAGCGTTATGACCCCCATTAGTGAAAGTGAAGATTTTGTTCTTGGTATCCAGAACTCCATATACTGCCGTGACGAAAATATCCGAGTCTGTGCTCTCAAAAAGCAGATTGTTGACTTTGAACATGATGCTTCTGATGGCATAGTTGTTCCTTATCTCAGCAATCAAGCTGGCTCTGAAAGAGGCCATAATCAAGGCGGCGGGAATCCCCTTTCCCGAGACGTCGCCGATGGCAATTCCCACCTGGTTTTCGGTTATGGGGATGAAATCATAATAATCTCCACCCACCGTCTCCGAAGGGATATTGATTCCAGAAATGTCAAACCCTGGAATCTTAGGATGTTTGTCCGGCAAAAAGGTCTTTTGAATCCCTCGGGCAATGGAGAGCTCCTCCTCCAATTTTCTTTTCTCCAAAATTTCCTCGTGTTCTCTTGCTCTTTCAATGGAAATGGCCGCCAAGCTGGCGAAAGCATCCAAAAGCTCCAGATCATCTTCTTCATACGCATTCAGCTCATTGCTCTCCAAGCTGAAGACTCCGATCGTCCTTTGGTTTGATATGATAGGGACCGCCATCCCTGATCGGGTTTCCACCCTGGCTTCGATATAACGAGCATCCTCTTTCACATTCGGCACGATCAAGCTCTTCTGAGTCTGAGCTGCCCACCCTGCCAGTCCCTGTCCTATCTTCAGCTGCAAATCTGGCTCCAAGGCTGGATCAAATCCACGAGCCTTTATATGTTCGATCTGCTGTTTTCTTTTATCTATCAAAAAAATTGCAGCAGCGTCATATTTGACCACCTTCGAAAGCGAGTCCAAAATTAACTCCAAAAGCTCATTCAAATCCAAAGAGGAGCTTAAAGATTTTTCCACCTCAAGCAGAGTCTCCTTTTCTAAGCTCTCCTTCTTTGCCTTTCTATAGAGATAAGAGTTGTCCAGAGCTATGGCTATATGGTCGGCTAAAGATAAGAGAACATCCAAATCTGCTTTATCGAATTCTTTTTGGTTAAGCTTATTCGCCACACTCACCACTCCGATCAGGTTGTCCTTTCTCAAAAGAGGCACACAGATCAAGGAATCAACTGAAAAACCTACCTCCTCCTCCAATTTGGGCGAATAACGAGGATCCTTTCTGACCTCATTCAAGATTACCGGCTTTTTGTGTTCTGCCACCCATCCGGCAATTCCCTCCCCCACCTTAAGGCTTATCTTTTTTTTCTGTTTTGCCGGCCTGGATACATAAAGCTCTAACTCGTCCTTCTTTTTGTCTATCAGCAAGAGGGAACTTGACTGAGCCTCTGTTGCTCTGGCAGTCAACTCCAAGATTACATCCAAAAGCTCATCTATGTTCAATGTAGAATTCAGCAACTTGGAGGCTTCAATGAATATCGAATCTTTGGAATGGTGCAAAATTTTTTCAGTCATTTGTCTCTCCTCACAATTAGCAAAATAAACATATATCCTACGAATAACCCAGTCAACATGTTTTTGCCAAAAATAAAACCGCAGGTTTTTAAAACCCGCGGCCACTCGACTAATATCGGATTCAAATCTACGAATCTTTGATTTTCAGATTGTTCGCTTTTCTGGTCAGGCCTCTTTCTTTTCAGATTCTTCTGCGTCTCCGGCTTCTTCTTTCCTCTCTTCGGTCTCAAATTCTTCTGCCCGTTCTTCACCTTCTTTTGCTTTGGCTTCTATGTCCTTCTCCTTAGAAGCTTTGGCTTGGGCTTCTTTTTTGGGTTTGACCTTTTTCTTTGGTTTTCCCTTTTTCTCTTCCTTTTCTTCTGCCGGCGGTCTTTCCACCAAAAGTTTTATCACAGAAAGGGAAGCCCCATCACCCCTTCGTGTTCCTAACTTTAGAATTCTGGTGTAACCACCTTCCCTATCCATCAGTTTAGGAGCGATCTCATCAAATAATTTCTTGACCGATTTTCTATCCTTGATCACATCATATACCTG
>LJVD01000014.1 GCA_001304225.1 candidate division Zixibacteria bacterium SM1_73 | reverse complement strand
GCGGAGGTCTCCCACTTCGAACCACCGGTCTTTATGCTCTCGTAGGAAAAGCCAGCCATTTTCATGGGATTGGCGTGTCCATGCGGTTTCAGGGTGGGGTCTCCGAACACATCGCAGCCCAGCCAGAAATCCCAATACCACCATTTCCAGTCCAGAAACGCATCACCCAGGTTGTTCCCTTCGCCCAGGCTGTAATATAGTTCTTCGAAACTGTTCCCATACATGATCTTGGTTTCTCCAATCGCCACCAGGCAATAGTCGCTTCCAAAGATATAGGTCTGACCAAGGTTATTGGTTTCGGTGTATTTGGCATTGGAGCAGGCTTCCAAAATGACGAAGACGGCCTCGGGGTTCACGTGAGCCATATCATAGCTGAAGACGCTTCCGCCCCCGTAGGTCTCGTCTTCCAGGAAGAAGGTGCTTCCCCAGGGGGAGGAGTGAGACAACAGGTGCACAAACTCATATCCCTGCTGAAGCATGTACTTGTAATCCAGAGCGGTGGTGGTGTTCTCATCGATCACTATGGTCACATCACCGTAGACGTAATCCATAGCAGGTACATACCAGGGTATCTCGATGTAGCCCAAAGCCCTGTCAGGAACGCTCATGCTGCCGGTTCTATAGGCGTGGTTTTTGGCGAAATACTGGTTGAGCATTGTCACCTCATCTCCAAAGATGCAAAAGGAGGGGGTGATTCTTCCAGCCCAGATTTCCGGCTCCATGGTGCCAGACAAATCATCATAAAAGCCATCCGCATTAGAATCGTTCCAGGTCCCGTCCAAATCCATATAGAAGTAGTCGGTGGGGAAGTGGGAGGTATAATAATGCGTTATAGTAAAGAGCTGCACCCAGGCGGCGGGAACCTCTCCCACCAGAATTACTCCTACCAATCCAGAGGCATATTCTGACTGCAAAATCGCCCGGATGTCTTCCGGAGTCTCAGTGATGACCTGAGTTACTGAAACCGTGTATCCTTCCGACTGCAAATCCAAGATGAATTGATCGAAGTTGGTCTGGATAGCGGGATAAACATAAGAGTCAACAAATACGTGCACCAATCCTTCAGCCTTTATCCCTCTTATTTTCTTGAAGTCCGGGCGGGGCTTTACTCCTCGCAGGATTTGAAGTTCTTTGAAGGTTCCCGGGGGAATTTTCAACGGATCCTTGCACTCCGCAATTATTTTCTTCAGCTCAGCGATTCTTTCCGCGACTCTTAGTGAATCTTGAGAGACCGCCTCAGATCTTAGCACCAAGGCGAACAGAATTACGAGAAAAAGTAATATCTTTTTGTGCATCACGCGCCTCCTAAAATAGAAATGTTAGTTTTGACTTACCTATCCTATAATTTTCGGACGAAGGAACGAAAGGATTCATCTTTGAAATGTCTTTTCAACTTAAATCCGCTAAACTTTGATGTTTACAATCTACCTACAATTTAACCTGAAAGATCAAAAAGTCAAGACAAAATCTGCCTGGTTCCGATCATACGACATGATTAAACTATCCTAAGATGCGAATTTCTTGCGTTCTAACCTCCCTCACCATTGTGTATTTGGTCAACAGCCGTCTGGAGAACTAAAACCATTGCGGCGCAGGTTTGAGGTTTAGCCTGCGCCACTTTTCCATAAAGGCTTTGGCCGTTAGCTTCAGACAAAGCTAAAGCTTTGGCCTCAAGTTGTTCTCTTGGTCACAAGGTGGCGGTCCGTCTTTGAACAGATAATCGATTAAATAAACCACATCAGCACTATTGGTTACCCCATCACAGGTGCAATCCCCGGCACGACATGGGCAGGGTGCAGGACCGTTCTTGAACAAATAGTTTATGACGAAAACGACGTCTGCGCCGTTAATGATAGAATCGCCGTTTGCATCTCCTAAGCTGTAATGATGCTCATATGCTCCCATGTCAATGCTGCATCCCCCACTATCATGTGGAACATAAACACCTGGATCGCCGGCATCAACGCAGGGCGAGTTGCATAGCAGTTCGTAGTTGTTGAGGCCCACAAATATAGGGTCTCTAATAATGTTGTAAAAGCTATCACAGGGCGTGCCATTAAAATTAGTGCCCCAGGTGGTATCTCCAATACCGGCTGGACAATCAGAAAAATTGCCATCAGCGTTGTTCCATACATCATTATAGGAGATAGATGCCCCGGCATAACCGTGACATATCCCTTCGCCGTCTGGACTGTTTGAGATGATATTATTGCTGATAGTCGGTCCCCAACCCTGGGAGTAAATGCCACCACCAGAGTCGGCGGAGTTGCCGTTTATGGTATTATTAATAATGGTGATAAACTCTTCAAAGCGGATCTCACCAGCAGGATCATTAAAGTTGCACGCGGCAGTCTTGTCGCCGGTGTGAGGCGCAGTAATGTCGAAGTGGATTCCTCCTCCATAAGTGATGGCGGAGTTGTCGGTTATCGTATTATTACTAATGGTAGAGACGGAGCTGTGGCACAAGGATTCGCTACCCGGGTATATAGAGATATCGCTTATGGTGTTGTTGCTGATGGCAGGCAGGCCACTCCCATAGCAGGAAATTCCACCACCACGGTCAGCAGAGTTTCCGCTTATGCTGTTATGGCTAATGACTACCCCCGGACCGAAGCCTTGGTAACGGGCTATTCCGCCACCACGGTCGGCAGAGTTGCCGGTTATAGTATTGTTTCTGATGACAGGCGTTTGCCAATAGCTGTAGATCCCGCCACCGAAGTAAGCAGAGTTGCCGGTTATAACATTGTTGGTGATGGTAGGTGAGTAATAGCAGTAGATTCCGCCACCCCAGCGATAATCAGGAAACGTTCCTATACCATTTTGTATGGTAAACCCTTGAAGGACTGAGGTAGAATCCTCTCCATTGCAAAAAATAACCACACTTCCGGTATCACTTACCCCGACAACCGCAGTATCCCCATCTATGATGGTGGAATCAATGGTGATGGTGTCATTGTCAAAGATAAAGTTGCTGGCGACCAAGATGGCCTTACCCAGGAAATCTATCCTTTCATAATAATGTCCTCTTGCCACCAGAACAGTATCTCCATCAACTGCACCATTGATACCCGTTTGGATGGTGGAGGAATCGGCCGGGACGTGGATGATCCTTGCCTGTGCTTGGTCGAGACAAAACAAGACAAGGCCAGCACAGAAAATGATAGTCAGGTAACGCATAAGGCCTCTTGGAGATTACGTGATAGTCTATCGTTTTCGCTCTACGGTTCGCATGGTGGCGGTCCACCTTTGAACAGATAGTTGATTAGATAAACCACGTCAGCACTATTGATGATCTCATCACAATTGACATCGCCAGCCTGAAGAGGTTCGGGAGCAGGTCCACCTTTGAAGAGGTAATTTATCAAATACACAACGTCAGCTGAATTGATCACCCCGTCGCCATTGGCATCGCCGTGATTGACAAATAGATCCTCCAGCCCGGGATAATCCGGTGCGTAGCGATGGACTTTGAACGTGTTATTCTGATCGGGGTTTGGAAACGGGTTGACATACTCCCAGACGATGTCTTGTTCCGGCGTTACTTCAAAGAAAACACCGTGTGGGCCGTCACAGATAAGTGTATTTCCGTTGGGAAGCCTCTGGGCGCCAGAAATTCTATCTGCATAAAAGTCACCCGGATTTTCAGCCGTATATATCCATGTCTGGTTTTCTGGTCCATAGGCAGAACCTGGGGTCAGGTAATAGGTGCCGTTGGAATCTACAGGAGGCACGATTTCATCCACAGAAGAATATTCTTCCTCCGGGCGTCCCAGGCCGTTGTTGAAGACCAGAATGTTCCCTTCTCCTGGGTGATCCGGCTCAATCCATTTAGCATCATGTTGCTTAAAAAACTTCTGATCCCCTGCACTCCCGGCACCATAGGTCTGAGGGTTACCCCACCGGTAAAGAATATCTCCGCCTTTTCCACTGTTCCCCCCGGTATGGCCTGCAGCTTCCTCGGTGGTGGTGCTGTGATCGATCACCCAAATCTCACTGAAGGCGTGAACACTTAATATGATCTGGTCAAACTCTTGGTCGTAGTCAACGGAGTTTGTGTGGTTCCAGTCCCATAGAAGATACGGACCTTGAACTACAAAATTGATATTGACCAGTTCAGGGTGATCTGCCACAACACCATAGTTTTCTTTGGTGGAATCATAATCCTGGATCAGATGATCCCAGACATGCCATTCCCAAACGATATTGCCGCCGGTTGCACCGGTTGGTTCGACTTCAATAATATGGTCCGGGCACAGTTTGGTTGTCACCAAGTCAGGATTACGACCTGCGGCAATGGCTTCGGCGGCGGTTTTATATTCCCAGGCAATCATTAGGATATTTCCGCTCGGTAACATCTCAACATCATGGTGCAGACAATACTGATCGCTTGAATACTCAAAATCCCACACGACGGTTCCGCCCCAATCAATTTTCTCCACACCTCCGCCCGCTCCACCACCAGGGAAGGTTGGATTGGACCCCAGAAAAGCTGTACGAAGAATATTCCCATTTTCAAGCAGATACACAGATAGTCGGGGTTTGTAAGCACTCTCCCAGGTGTGAACGACTTCCCCGCTGTTATCGATCAAATAGGTAGTTGTAGACCTCATCGGCGCAAACAGGGTATAACCATCGAAAGAAACATTTGTACCTGCCTGAACGGTAGAAGAATCACCAGGGACGTGAATGATTTTTGCCTGCGCCTGCTGAAGAGATAAGATAACAAGGGCAACACAGAGGATGATCGTTGGATAACGCATAAGGCCTCCGAGGCATGGAGTTAGGGAAAATACAGGCATCTCATCGTGAATGTCTTTCGTGAAAAAAAAATTACTACTTACTTAATTGATAATAAAACTTTTCTGACTTGTCAAGAAAAATTTGCCTGAAAAATGTTGTAATGATCAAATATTTATCAAATAGCCAGAGGATTTTTGAAGAATATGAGAAGCAGTAATCCCATATTTTCTCTTTTGGGCTGCGCCTGATCTTTTTTCAAAAAGTGGGTGATTCGGATTTGGCTTCTGCGCTATTGGCGATTTTTTTCTTGACAAAAAAACTGTGGGTTTCTAATTTGGTTGGTGTTGGTTACTTGAACACTGTGCAAAGTTCGGTAGTAGTCGTAAACAAAGTTTCAAAACCGTAGACCTTTAAGCCTAAAGGAGGTGAATCATGCCGGCAAAGAAGAAGAAAGCGGCTAAGAGACCTGCCAGGAAGACCACCAAGAAAGCACCAGCAAGAAAGCCAAAGAGAACCTATGTCTGTGTCCCTTGCGGGATGGAGGTGACCATAAGCAAGCAGGGAATTGGCGCCACTCGTTTGATGTGCTGTGGTGAGTTAATGAAGCCCAAGAGAACCAAGAAGAGATGAATCACCTTCCCGGATCATTTTTACCGATATTGATCAAGAATATTTGGGGGTGAACTTTTCAAGAGTTCACCCCTCTGTTTGTTTGGGGAGATGGGTAATGGACTATGAACAAAGTTTAGGAATCGTCTCTCGTTTTTCAGTGGTGAAGCTCGTATCGAGACTCGTTTATCTAAGCTCGAAGTTCGAGACGAGCTTCGAGAGACAAACTTCCACCATCGATACCAACTTCGTAACCCATAAACGAGCTTCACGAAGTAATGATCCATCAATTTTTAAAATCTTAACGTAGACTTTCAAAAACCTTTTTGCAAGTTATCTTATGATTCTACTTCTCATAATGGACGGCTATGGACTGAACTCCCACAAAGAAGGGAATGCCATTGCCCAAGCAAAGAAGCCAAATGTAGATAGACTTTTTAAAACCTATCCTTACACCACCCTGGGTGCCTCTGGATTGGACGTGGGCTTGCCCGAAGGACAGATGGGAAACAGCGAGGTAGGGCATCTTAATCTTGGTGCCGGAAGAATAGTCTATCAGGAAATAACCCGCATCGACAAGTCTATTCAAGATAAGACGTTTTTCGAGAATTCAGTTTTAATCGAAGCCATGGGGCAGGTTAAGAAAAGAGGCGCAAGCCTCCATCTTCTTGGTTTAGTCTCAGATGGATGTGTACATAGTTCCTTAAATCATCTCTACGCTCTTTTAAGGATGGCTAAAGAGGAACGTGTGGAAAAGGTTTTGGTGCATGCCTTTTTGGATGGGAGAGATACGTCGCCAAAAAGTGGAGTGGGGTTCATCCAACAACTGCTGGATAAGTTTAAAGAATATGGGGTCGGCAGATTAGCCACAGTGGCTGGCAGATATTATGCCATGGACCGGGACAAAAGATGGGAAAGGGTTCAGAAAGCTTATAAAGCTATGGTACATGGGGAAGGCGAGCAAACGACCGATATTATAACCGCCATAAAGGAATCTTATAATAATAAAATCACCGACGAGTTTGTGATTCCCATTGTGGTTAGTCATAATAAAAATCAACCCACAGGAAGGATAGAAAAAAACGATGTAGGAATATTTTTCAATTTCCGAGCAGACAGAGCCAGAGAGCTTTCTTACGCTTTGACGGATGAGGCTTTCAAAGAGCTTCCGAGACCGGATAACATGACGATAGATTTGGTTAATCTTACCTTATATGATGAAAAGCTCAAGACCAAAGTGGCTTTCCCTCCAATCAGAATGACTAATATTTTAGGTGAAGTTTTAAGCAAAGAAGGGAAAAAACAACTTCGCATAGCGGAGACTGAGAAATATGCGCACGTTACTTTCTTCTTCAATGGAGGAGAAGAGAAATCGTTTGATCGGGAGGATCGAATTCTTATACCTTCGCCCAAAGTTCCCACTTATGATTTAAAGCCGGAGATGAGCGCCTATGAGGTAACCGAAAGGGTGACTAAGGAAATCAAATCAGAAAAATATGATTTCTGTGTGCTCAACTATGCCAATCCAGACATGGTGGGTCACACGGGAGTTCTTTCCGCTGCGGTCAAGGCTATCGAGGCAGTAGACCAGTGTGTGGGCAAGGTGATAAGCGCAGTAAAAGAGGTTAAGGGAATTGCCATGGTAACAGCAGATCACGGCAATGCGGAGAGGATGATAGATTTGGAGGGTGGTGAGAGTTTCACCGCTCATACCACGAACCGGGTTCCCTTTGCTTTGATAATGGATGATTTTAAGGGAAATTTGAGATCCGAAGGGAGACTGGCGGATGTGGCTCCCACCATTTTATATCTGATGAACGTGAAAAAGCCTAAGGAGATGGAGGGAGTAAATCTGATAACATAATGAAGGTTCAAAATTCAAGATTCAAAATTCAGAATTAATATTCACAAGATTTGTAGGTCGGGCTGTCAGTGGTAGACGAACTGCCCGACAAATTATTTTTTATGAAAAAATCTTTACTTGGTTCACCTAAAGGTGAACACTCCAGTATATCCTCTTCACGCAGCTTTTCAGAGCCCATACCAGGTTGTTTATGCTGAAAAAAGATTGGTTCTTAGTCATATTCTCAGCTTTATTGATGAGCTTGGCTTATCCTCCCTTTCCCTTTGGTTTTGTGATCTATTTTGCCCTGGTGCCTTTGATTTTTGCCTTGGAGGGTAAAAAACTTTCCGATGCCTTCAAGATTGGCTACGTCTTCGGGCTGATTTCAAACTCTCTTCTGCTCTTTTGGATCGGCTGGGCAACCGTTCCTGGCACTGTTGCTGCCATTTTGCTTCTTTGCCTGTATACCGCGTTTTTGACTTGGTTTTATGCGTTGATGCAGAGAAAGTGGGGAAAGGGCTCTTTCTTATTCCTGCCTTTCCTTTGGGTAGCCATGGAATATGTGAGATCTTTGACTGAGATCTCCTTCCCCTGGCTCAATTTGGCATATACCCAAACATATTACCTGAATTTGATTCAATATGCCTCCTTTGCTGGGAATTATGCGGTTTCATTTTGGATCGTTTGCCTCAATCTGATAATTCATCTTATCCTCAAACATAAGAAAGGAATTGCTTTAGGGATTTCGATCTTTGCCATTTTGATCATCTTGCCTTATATTTACGGCTGGCACGAATCCCGTGTCTTGAGAGCGGTTGTGCTTGAAAAGATCGAGAAAGAGAATATCAGGATAGCGTTGCTTCAGGGAAATATCGAACCGGAGGTGAAATGGGACGAGAGATTCTTGGATTATAACATCCAGACTTTCATCGGCATGAGCAAGGAGGCGGCCAAAGAAGATGTGGATTTAATCCTCTGGCCAGAGACTGCTGCTCCCTGCTATTTGGCTTCCGAATCGGTCTATATGAACAAAATCCAAGCGACCTCAAAAAGCTTAAATATCCCTCTTTTGGTGGGGACCAACGATTATGAGGTTAACACAGAAGGGAGGTTTTCGTATTACAACTCAGCCTTTCTTTTTAAACCCAAAGGAAGCTATCCCCAGATTTACAATAAGATACATCTGGTTCCCTTCAGCGAAAAGATTCCTTATGATGAAAAACTTCGTATCTCAGACAAGGTTCAGCTGGGGCAATCAGATTTTTCTTCGGGAAAGAACCTCACTATTTTTCACATACCCAAAGGGAGATTTGCCACCTTGATTTGCTTTGAGTCCGTCTATCCGGCTTTAGTGAGGAGTTTCGTCAACAGGGGAGCGGAGTTTTTGGTGAATATTACTAACGACGCCTGGTTCGGAAAAACTGCCGGACCTTTTCAACATGCTCAGATAGCAGTGTTTCGAGCAATCGAGAACCGGATCTCAATCGCTCGCTGTGCCAATACCGGGGTTTCCATGTTCATCGACCCTTCTGGGCGGGTGAAAAATGCGACGAAAATCTTTGTCAGGACCACAATAACCGATCGGATCCCTTTGAAGCTGAAGGAGACTTTTTATACCAGGCATGGTGATTGGTTTGCTCAGGGATGCTTTTTGGTAAGTTTTTTTCTAATACTGGTATCTTTGATTAGAAAAAAGCCTGAGAAATAATGCAAACGTATATTTTTCTGATATGAAGCTCCCTTCTCTCCCTAAACTTTCAGAATGAACCCTCTCCTCTCAGGGGAGAGGGAAGGGTGAGGGGAATATAGAGTAGAATAAAAAAACTCTGTGCGTCTGTTTTGCTCACTGATATGATACAGATAATTTCCAAAATTATGAAGAAGAAAATCTATTTGCCCCTTATTTTTCTAGTCCTTATTTTCAAGCTCGTTTTTGCTGGGATCGGCGACTGGACCACTTACACCAACAAAAACCAAATTCAGGAAGTGACTCTGAAAGATGGTGAACTCTGGTGTGCCACCACTGGTGGAGTGGTCATGCTGGATACTCAAAATGACAGCATAAGCCAGCTGACCAACGTGGACGGTTTAGGCGGAAACTATCTATCTTCAGTTGCCCTTGATTCAAGTGGAAATCTATGGTTGGGGTCCTCAAATGGCACCTTAAATAAATATGATTCGAAAGAAGACTATTGGGATGTCTATTACACCTTCGTCTCTGGTGAAAAGACATTTTCCATTAGAGAAATAGTGGCAGACGAAGAAATATTGTGGGTTGGATCAGACATCGGGGTAAGCGTCTTTAATCCGGATAAGCCGCCACACGGCGAAATCACTGAAACATATAAGCGTTTAGGAGAGCTTTTGAATGTGGAGGCTGACGTTAACAGCATACATCTGGTAGGGGATAAAATCTGGGTGGGAACTGAAAAGGGGGTAGCTTTTGCTCCCAAAGACTACCGTAAAGTCAATCTCATGGACTACATTAATTGGACGTCGTTTGTTAAAGAGAGTTCTCCGGGTTTGACTGACGATTACGTTTACACCGTAACGGATGTGGAAGGCGAGGTTCTGATCGGGACGAGAAGGGGGGTCTTTAAGTTTGCCCCTGTTGATTCTTCCTGGAATTCCTTTGGATTAGAAAATCGGGCAGTTAGGGATTTTGAATATGTAAATGGTAGATTGATTGCCTGCACCAATGGAGGAATATATATCCATGAGGATGGAGTTTGGTCTCATCTTTCTAACACAGGTCTTTCAACCGCCAACCTTAATTCGGTGGTGATGGACGAGTCCGGCTCTTTATGGGTGGGAACTGCGGGCAAGGGCATCTCCTGTTATAAGGAGAATCAATGGAAAAATTATGTCATAGATGGACCTCCCGGGAATCTCTTTTGGGATATGGAAGTAGACTCTGAAGGCAAGTTGTGGTGTGCTAATGAGATCGATAGAGCGTCTTATTTTGACGGCTCGCAGTGGACCTCACTTTCATCGGTTCCGGAAATGCCCACCCGTCGGATAGTCGCCGTAGAAAAGGATAAAGAAGACAACATATGGTTTTCAAGCTGGGGTGGCGGAGTGATTAAAATGAACTGGGAGGATACGACTTGGTTCAGATATACCGAGAAAAACAGTCCCCTTAAGGGGATAGTTGATTATCCTGACTATGTGGTGGTGAGCGATATAGCCGTGGATGAGATGGGCAATCGCTGGTTCCCCAATTGGGAAGCTTTGGATGCCACCCGGGTGTTGTGCGTTCCTGCATCCAAAGATACCTTCTTGATATATTACGAGGATGATGGAATAAACTCACTCCTCATGTGGAAGGTGAAAGCCGACCAGGGTCATCTCTATATTTGTTTTCGGGGTGAAGGGCTTTTGGATTACAATTATAACTGGACCGTGGAAGACAAAGCCGACGATAAGGTGACGCATTATACTGAGACGGAAGATCACCTTTCGTCAAATACGGTTAGGATTGTGGAGGTGGATAAGAATGGCACGCTTTGGGTAGGAACCAGCGCAGGATTGGATACGCTGGATTTGGAGTGGGGAAGATTCAGAAGGGTGGTTTTGCCGGAACCTTTGGGACCTCAGGTAGACGTCATCGCTGTGGATGGACGAAATAACAAATGGATTGGAACCCAAAATGGATTAGGGATGATAAACAGTCGAGGTCAATTCGAACATGTTTTCACCACCTTCAACAGCAAGATCTGTGATAACGAAATCAAGGCAATAAAAATCGACCATGAGACCGGAGAGGTATGGATCGGGACCACAAATGGGCTCTCACGATATGAATCGGGCATTGCACCCGCTAAGGACCTATCAGAAGTGACTGCCTATCCCAATCCATTTGTAATAAGAGAGGGGAGGGAGAAGCTCACCTTTGACAAGTTACCATATCGAGCAAAGATCAGAATATACACGGTAGCAGGGGAATTAGTGAGAGAGATCGAATCAGGGGACAAATGGGATGGGAGGAATGAAGAGGGATTTTTAGTCTCGGGAGGAATATATCTCTTCTTCGTTACTGATCCCTCAGGCGATAAGGCGATGGGGAAGATTGCCATCATCCGAGAATAGGAATATGTAGCCGTAACCTTCAGGGGCTGTTGAAAAACCCCTTTGGTGTCATTGCGAGGAGTCCATATGGACGACGAAGCAATCTCTAACTTATTGATTGATATAGGGGTGGGATTGCTTCTCCCGCCTTCGGCGGGATCGCAAAGACCGTGCTTTGTGCTTTTTCAACACACCCTCCAGGTTACGCAACAGCGGGATTGGATTCGCAGGCGACCTCGCTTTTCTCCAACAAGCCAGACTTTAAATTCAAAGAATGAAAATTCTTTTCCTTTCCGATGTTAGGGCTTATCATACCAAAAGATGGGTGGACTACTTTGCTGATAGGGGACACCAGTGTTTTCTGATCTCTTTGGAAAAAGGGACTCCAACCAAGGCTGAAGAATTTTTCATCAAATCCAAAATCCTTCCTTCCTTTTTGAAGTATCCTTTATCCGTTCGCAAAGTCAAAAAGATAGCAGAAGAGATAAAACCTGATTTGATCAATGCTCATTTTGTCCCCAGTTATGGGCTAATCGGAGCTTTGTTGGGAGAGCACCCTCTGGTGGTCTCCGCCTGGGGATCGGATATACTGATCTCACCTAAAAAATCCTTTCTGCATAAACTCAGGGCAAAGTACGTTTTGAGCAAAGCAGACCTGGTTACCACTGATGCGAAAGTCTTGACTCAGGCGGTTTTGGATTTAGGCGCGGAGGAAAAGAAGGTGATCCAAAATCCCATGGGCGTTGACAGGGAGCTGGTTCTTGAGGGTGAGAAGAGGAAGTCTGATTCGTCTTACCGGGATGAGAACAAGACTTTTGTCATCTTAAGCAACAGAAGATTAGAGCCAATTTATGATGTGATGACTCTTTTGAAAGCCGTTCCTTTGGTGATAAAACAAGCCAAGAAAAAAGTGAAATTTGTGATCGTGGGCCAGGGATCACAAAAGAACAGATTGATGAAATTGGCCAGAGATTTAAAAGTAGAAGAATATGTTGACTTCAAAGGAGAGCTATCACGAAGAGGTCTGATAGATTGTTATAAAAACTCTGATATATACATATCCACCTCTCTTTCTGACTCCACCTCGGTTTCCCTTTTAGAAGCTATGGCTTTGGGGCTTATTCCCATAGTAACAGATATTCCCGGAAACCGGGAATGGATAGAGGACAAAAAGAACGGATTTCTTTTTCCGATCTCTGACCGCCATGCTCTAACAAAGCAGATTGCTTATGCGATAAACGAATTCACCGATTGGATCAATTTCAGGGAAAAGAATATTTCTCTTGTCAAACAAAAAGCCATGTGGGAAGATAACATGAAAGATGTGGAAGGAGAATTCTGGGAACCTGTAGGTTGAGATTCACATCTCGACAAGAAAACTAATGCCGATGCTTCAGGAGGTTACTGACGTTTCTGAAGGTTATTTTTAAAATTTTTCATCATCAGTAATCATATGCTCATCCTCTATCCCCTTCCCAGCCAGAAAGATGGGTGTGTCCATCCATGAGATGATGATGACAAGAAAGGTGACTGAAAAATTCGATTTTTTGAAATTGAACCTTATTCCCTCTCATATAACTCTCCCCAATAACAGGTGAGGTATCTCGAGCACCATCGAAGTTGAGGTGATTTTGATAAATTAATGACGAATAAAGGGTGATGTAGGCGGCTGTGTATGAGAAAATCTCCCAACAGACCAAATAGATGGAGAATTGAGACCTCACCCCCTAGCCCCTCTCCCCCACCTCTGGTGTGAACCATACGGTTCACACCTCTGGCGGGATTTTCAACACATAGTAGGTTATGTCGAGATTGGAATCTCGACTAAATATGAGTTCACCGGAGTCGAACAGCTCCTTCTATCCATTCCCTTGCTTGCACCTCATTTGTGAGCATGCGAACGTCATTGTTCGGGATTTCGGCCATGCAGGCGGCAAAGACCACTCGTATGTCGTCCATGTGAGCATGCGGATGAAGCGGATCGATGAAGAACACAACAACATGGCACCGACCAAACAGAATTTCTGTTGCAATCTCAATGTCGCCTCCTTTCGGGCCTGACAAACATCTTCTCACTTTCTTGAGTTCGCGGAGGTTCCTGCAAGCATTTTCGACATCTCGACCTGTGGTACCAGTTGCTAAGATGCGCCCGAACTTGCACAACTCATTTTCATATTCGATAGCAAAATCAACCATCCGGTCTTTCATAGCATCGTGGGCAATCAAAGCTATCGTCTGCCTCTCAAACTGGCCCCAGAACTCTGGAGGATGCCTAGCCCTGTCAGGCAGCCTTACTTCGTAATATTTCTGGTTATATCTGGGTTTTTCTGCTCTAGGCCAGGGTGGTAATGTCAAGCCCTCTTCAGTCTCCGGGGTACCCAGGGTGATTTTCAGTGGTATGACTTGGGGGTTTCTTCTCATCGCCCTTTCTATCTCGTCCCGAAAGCAGGCCCTGACTGATTCAGCATTCATCAATCGCTTAACATTCCAAAGATCACAGAGCCGCATCAGTGCCAGATTCTCCGGATTAAGCCAGTGTGTTGTAATCGGACTCAAAAAGGGCCAAACAATGCTACATTGGCGCTGCACAATCAGGTTAGCCAATATCGTGATGCCACCCTCCTTTCGGTCAGGAAGAATAGTCGCATTCGATTTTATGAAATCGCGTGCAGGCTTTTTGATCATCTGAAGATCTCTCCTAGGTGGACGATGCGTATCCTTTCCCCGCACTATACGGCCAAAAGTCCCTCCGGTAAAGAGAAAGTGAAAATTATCCAATATCTCCTTGTGATTTCTGTATAGTTCGTTGAACAGACCTGCTAACTCATTGTTTTTCCCGACGCTGTCGTGGCTGGCAAGGACTGCAATCAACGTTTTCCTAACATCATCCATTCGAACCTCCTCTTTGATTTATGATGCTTCGGTAGTGTGAATTGCCAGAGTTGTACGGCATTCGCATTTCACAGTGTCGACACTCCAAGGCATTATCCGAACGCATGAGACATTCTAATTGATAGGCTGGTAACGCGCTATAAGTTACGGCTGGGTGCCTGCTTCTGAAGCAGAAGTGGCTTCATCCTCTCCCTTGCCCCATCCTTCTTGACCCCATGAAGCAATGAAATATGACAGCAGGCGATTAGCCATTCTTTCTGCGTATTCCACCATTCATATATTACACAATTTTGCGTATTATGTCAAGACTTTTTTTGACTTCAGGGAGAGAATTTGAGGATTCCGGCAAGGCAGTTAACGGAGGGAAGTCCTACTCTTTTAGTCTCTTCAGGCGGAGAAATACGGGAGGCATGGGCAGTCAATCTGCTTTTTCTAAAAAAGCGTCCAAATTCTCAAACATACTTTCGATTTCACTCTCTTCGATTGTTAAGGCTGGTAAGAATCTCATTAGATCTGCACGTGGATCGACTCCAATTATGAAGCCTCTTTTCAACATTTCATTAAATATCAATTCAACATTGAAACGATCATTTGATTTTTCAATCTCCAAAGCTATGATCAATCCTCTGCCCCTTACTTCTTTAATAAATGAAAACCTGTTCTTAAGCTCTCCCAAATGACCAATGAATCTGCTGCCTAATTTGTGACTTCGATCAACTAAATCATCTTCTCTGATTATTTTGATAACTTCATTTGCAATTGCACAGCCCAAAGGATCATTCTGGTGAGATTGAACGTATCGGAATTTGCTCTTCTCCAATTCCTTTCCGATATCGTTTTTCATTGCCACTGCACTCACGGGATAACCATTGCCCAATCCTTTTCCGATGGCTATTATGTCCGGCCTTATGCCATAATGGTTATAACCATACCATTTTCCGGTCCGCCCAAAACCGGTTGTGACTTCGTTGGCAACTATCAAACCATTGGAATTTCTAACTTCGTTAACAATCAGATCAATCAACTTCTGAGGAGGGAAGATAACTTTTCCCGATCTGCTTCCCGGCTCAAATACAAATGCAGCAATCTCATCCATACTGGTGTCTTTGAGGTTTTCACAATCTCTGAGGCATTGGGTCTCCTGGCACTTCAAGCACCTGTCAAGATCGATTTCTATCCAATTACCGTATTTCATGCCTGCAGAACCGTATGCTCCAAGATATGAGTCTGACAATGTTAACAGAAGATTTCTTCCGGTAACAAGCTTCGCAATGGTTATCCCGAATTCCACTGCTTCGGTTCCGGAACACAGGAAGATACATTTTCCATCCTTTTCTGAAACGGTCTCCAACAAGCTGGTGGCTGCCTCATCGGCGACATAATTGGTGAACCTGTATCCCAGATGCATGACCTTGTTGATCTGCTCAGTTATCTTTTTGTTTATTCTTGGATTGTTATGTCCAACAACCGTACACCATATTCCGGACTCAAAATCAACGTATCTTTTATTGTTCTTATCATATAGATAGCAGTTTTCTCCTCTGACTATGTCATGCTTGACCATCTCGTGACATTTCAAGATATGCTTCATGATTTTTCTCCTGACGCTTTTTTGAGCTTTTCAATGAAGTCTTCACGAACGGGATAGAAGATGTCCAGCATCACGAAAGGCTCATCACCGATGCAGGTATCACCATGGAGAACATTTGCGGGAATGCGATAGAAATCTCCCTTTTGCGCTACCTTCTCCTGGTCTCCGATGCGCAGCGTGGCTTTGCCAGCGTATACCATGCCAACCTGCTCGTGAGGATGAGAATGGGTGGGGACGGTATGTCCGGGCAATGTGGCATTGAGAGCCATCATCATCTTTTCGCCACCAAGCCCGGTGAGAATGGTTGTCTCAAGCCCCGGCATTTGGGTGATTTTCGGAGCCTTCTCTGGATTGACAAAGTATGGGATTTCGTGCTGAGTCATATTGGTTCCTCCAAGTATTTCAAAATTCTATTTTAAGGTTGAATCCCTTCTCCTGCTGAAGTTTGTCTAACTCTCTCCGCAATTTCGTCCAGTAAGGATGAGAGGTCGAGAAAGCGATCTGTCTGTATCTATCTGTCATGTCAGGGAAATGACGATCCAGTATGCCCTTGACGTTCTGCCAGTTTCGATCTTTCTCTTTTTCCATGCTCAATGGATAAATCCAGATGGTGTCAGCATAAGGCGCTACCTTTTCGATGAGCGACTCTACATCAGTGATGAAAGGCATCACAGGACAAATCAGCATGTATGTTTCGATGCCCGCTTGCCTCACCATCTTAAGTGCCTCAATTCTTTTCTCATTGGGTGGAGCTTTGGCCTCGAACAGTCTTCGAACTTGTTCATCCTGAAAGGCAATCGAGATGCCTACGGATGAGCCTTTCATCCTTGCGAACAGATCAATGTCACGCACTATCAGCTCCGATTTGGTCAGTACACAAACCGAAAAACCGCGCTGCGCAAGAAATTCCAATACCTTTCGGGTTTGCTGATACTCTTTTTCGCATGGCTGGTAAGGGTCGGTATTCATCCCCATGTAGATCGTCTGGGGTTCAAGTGTGGATATTTCATCGTTGAGCTGAACAATAATGTCCTTGTGGATGAAAATCTCTCCTGTCGAGTCCGTATCAGCCTGATTGAGAGTATAACAGTAATGGCAGTGATGCTCGCAGCCAATGTATGGATCAATTTGATAGTTGAATAATTCTAAGCTGCAGGGTTGGATAACCTGCTGTCGGGAACATTCGCGAACTTTAATTGTTGAACCATTCATTTTACAATTGGCGATGCTTCCTGATCAAAGGGGTTAATCCTCATGGCAAGAGAAAAGAGATAAGGATAATTGTCTTTGAGATGCTTCATATAGTCGAGCCATTGACCCACAAGCTGGACGTATACCCTCTTTATGTCGCCGGCGAGATGTTTATAGTCGGTTTCCGGCAACTCCCTTATGTCTTCCCTGTTTCCTAATTCCTCTGTGAGATGAAAAACCGCCCGGAGAAGCTCGGTAAAGGATTCATGTTCCGGCAGATTTGGGTTTTCCAAAAGTCGCAGCAAGAAATTTCTCTTTCCCACAAGGAAGGTGGACAGGTGCTCCAGATTCACCTTTTGGATCTCTACCCCGTAGTCATAGTTCTTCAGGCGTCTGCTAAGTACGATAAAGTCTCGGTCACACCAGTCATTGGTGCAGATGAGTTCCTTTCTAATCTCATCCAATTTAGGGTCGAAGTCAGAAAAATAAGTCAGCAGTTTGGTTCCTACTTCGCTGAAGAAAGCTCCTATGACCATGTTCAGCTTCTCCAGTCGAGTTCGCTTTTCCCTTTCACTCAGCAGCCGGTGGATGATCAGTGTGACCAGCAGGACCTCAAAGAAGACAAAGGCTATGTCGCCGATCAGATAGATGAAGATATGATGAGTATCTCTGAAAATTAAATAGTGAATGACATAAACGATTGCGGACAAAGCCACTAAAGCTATCCCTAATGTAATCTGCCAATGGAAACGTTTCATATCTAATCACTCCTCACGATAAATGACTCAATAATTGCTATCAAATAGCATATTTATCTAACGGGGCGTTGTGTTCAAAAGAAAGCGCAGAATCATAAAGGTCTTACTCTCACTTGGACCTAATGCTTTTCGGATTTCTTCGCTTCTTTCAATTCATCCCATGCCTGGAGTGCCCTCCTGAGATGGGGGATCGTTATTGAGCCTCCTACCACAAGACCGATAGCAAGTGCCTCATCAAGTTCGTCGCTAGTCACACCCTCTGCATCACATCTGATGATATGATACTTGATACAATCGTCACATCTTAATACCAGCGAAGCGACCAGGCCCAACAGTTCCTTCGTTCTCTTCGGAAGAGCACCCTCGGCATACACCTGCGAATCAAGACCGTAAAACCTCTTGATATTCGTGCCGCTGTATTTCATCACAATCTGATTTAATTTCTCCCTCTCTTCCCTGAATTTCTTAATTGTATTCTCAGACATCGGTTTTCCTCCAATTACACTCTTGTACTTCTTCAAAGGTTCTCTTCAATTCAGGGTTTCTGCCGCACGGGCTGAAGTCTCAAATAGGTGAGGGAGCGCCATACCCATTCTGCAGGTCCGAACCGAAAATAGCGCAGCCAGATGGGGGACAGCCATAGCTGAAGGATCCATACGATGAAGACGATCAGGATTTGCCCACCTCGTTCAATCCGGCCGAAGAATCCCAGGCCGTGTCCGTAGAAAATCGTGGTGCAGATGATGGTCTGCATCAGGTAATTGGTCAAAGCCATTCGGCCTACGGCTGCAAACCGACCGGTGAGCTTGCTCAAGTGAATGGATTTACAAATCAACATGATCACTCCAATATACCCCAGGGCGATCAAAATGCTGCCCCAGTAGTTGAACTGATTGCCAATGAACATGGAATAATCGAAGGACCAGTTTGCCTGGTAGTTGCGTGCCATACCGTAAATGACCAGTGGGAATCCAGGCAAGAAGCCGATGGCTGTTAACCTTGAGTAGAAACGCTTAGAACGCTGAGCCGTGAGCAGGCCCCACTTGAACAGGGCCATGCCGACCAGCATGAGCCCGCCGGCCCTCCATCCGACCCAAATCATAAATAGAAACGTCTGAAACATCAAGGCAGCAGGTACACGATGGCTCATTTGTTCCAGCCAGCTGCCTTGATAACTGGAGATTTCCTGACTGACTTTCTCCGCACCTGGTTGCCAAGCCTGAAGCACATTTTGGTAGCTCTCCGCAGGCCAATAGGGCAGCGAGAACCCGAAAGAGAGATAAAGCAAGGAGGCGACCGAAACGCTTATCAGGCCTATCACCAACAGCCATTTAGGGGAGACCTTCCGAAAAAGAAAAACCAGCAGCGCGCAGACTCCATATGCGGTCAGAATGTCGCCGTACCAAAGCAGGTACGCGTGTATCATTCCGATGACGATCAGCCAGAGTGTACGCCTGTAATGCAGGCCGACTGCGCTTCGGCCCTTGGCTTCCACTTTGCCGGTCATCAATACCACCCCCGCGCCGAACAGGATGGAAAAGATAGCCATGAACTTCCCGTCAGCAAGAAGGTGACTTAAGACCGAGACCCATCGGTTGATGCCGGTCAGATCGCCATAGGCGGTTGGGTTTATGTAGGCCGCCTCGATCATGGAGTAGCTTTGAACGTTCATAATCAGGATGCCCAGCACGGCAAAGCCGCGAAGGGCATCCAGGGCGATGATTCGCTCGGAAGGAGCGGTAGGTGTTTGTAAGGCGGTGGGCTTGGTCACGGATTATCCCCTATGCTAGCGTCGAAGGAACAACTGAAGCAGAAAGCATGGGTATGCAATCTTGTGGGTACACCAGAAGCTTCTGAGACGGTTGCCCCCGGGACTCAGCCGGCTGACGACTCCTCTAAGTATCTTTCCGCCATGAACGCCGCAGTGGCACCGTCTCCCACGGCTGTGGTTATCTGCTGCAATATCTTTTGTCTTGCGTCTCCTGCCGCAAAGACTCCAGGAGCTGAAGTCTTGGTGTCGTCTCCTGCCACTATGAATCCCCATTTATCTAATTCTACCTGTCCTTTCAAAAATCCGGTCATGGGAATCAATCCAACCCAGATGAAGACTCCCTGCACCGGTATGGTCTTCTCTTCTTCGCTCTGGCGATCTTTTATGGTAATCGATTCGACTTTGGTTTCCCCATTAATCGAGGTAGCCATGTGATTAAGGTAGAACTTCATCCTTTGTTCCTTTAGCGCCCGCTCCTGCAAAATCTTCTCGGCCGTCATATGGGGTAAGAACTCAACCACAGTCTCGCTCTTGACAAATCTCAGAAGATACAATCCTTCCTGGATTCCTGAATTCCCGGCACCGATCACCGCAATGTCTTTGTCCTTGAAGAATGGGCCATCACAGGTAGCGCAATAGGAGACTCCCCTCCCTCTGAATTTATCCTCTCCGGGGATATTTAACTTTTTGGGCTCAGTTCCGGTAGCTATAATTATGGATTTGGCCTTATATTCCCCGTCATCAACTTTGATGGTCTTTATCTTGTTTTTGAAATCAACTGCAAGAACCTCTTTGGTGGGAATTACCTGTAGTCCAAATTTTCGTGCTTGCTCCTCCATTTTTTTCATCAGCTCGGCGCCAACTATACCTTCAGGAAAGCCGGGATAGTTTTCTATCCATTCGGTTGTGGCTACCGTTCCGCCAGGATTGAGCTTATCCAGTAAGATGGTATCTAATCTTCCACGGGTTGCATAGATGCCAGCAGTTAAACCTGCCGGCCCACCGCCGATAATTATTAAATCGTAAATTTTGTTTTCTGCCATGGCTTTCTCCCCATTGGTAACGTATCTCGCAGGCTAAAGCCTGCGGCTACACATTTGTTCAGATTTGGTCTTGCTTTTCAAAACATAAATGTTATTTTAATTTAGTTTGGTGGTAATTGAAAGTCAACCTCTTTTGCATGAGGTTCAACTTGTGGTTAAACGTCCACCATGGCTGAAGGTCAAGACTTCCTGGGGAGAAAACTATCGTCGTTTGAAGTCTCTTCTGGCAGATTCGAATCTGCACACGGTTTGTCAAGAAGCAAACTGTCCCAACATAAACCGTTGTTTCGAGGATAGAACCGCTACCTTTCTAATTTTAGGCAACATCTGCACCAGAGGATGCAGGTTCTGTGATATAAAAAGAGGAACGCCGTTGCCAGTAGATCGGGCTGAACCCAGGCGGGTAGCCGGAGCAGTAAAGAAATTGGGATTGGAATATGCAGTAATAACCTCGGTGACCAGAGACGATCTCTCTGATGGGGGAGCATCTGTCTTTGTCCAGACCATTCAAGAGATCAGAGATTTAATTCCTTACTGTAAAATAGAGGTATTGATCCCTGATTTCTTAGGTTCTTTCGAATCACAGAAGATAGTCTTAGACGCCAAACCAGACGTTTTGAATCATAATTTGGAAACGGTAAAAAGGCTTTATCCACAGGCAAGACGAGGTGCGGATTACGAAAGATCTTTGAATTTACTTCGTATTGCAAGAAACTGTGATCAGAGTCTGATAACTAAATCCGGAATTATGCTTGGTCTTGGAGAAACGTGGGAAGAGATAATGGAGTTGATGAG
>LJVD01000112.1 GCA_001304225.1 candidate division Zixibacteria bacterium SM1_73 | reverse complement strand
TCCAGTATCTCAGAAAGATCGTTATGCTCCTTGGCGATCTTTTTGTATCTGTTCTTATCCGAAAGAACGGATGGATCGGATAAAAGCTGCGTCAGTTCCTTGTGCTTTTCCTCTATTTTTTCCAAAAGATCAATCATAACCTCACCTTGTTGAAACCGGAGTGCAAAAACTCTGTTTTTGCTAATCTAAAACCTGCAACAACGGTTCGGCAAGCCCCGAACCATCCGGTTCGGGACAAAATCACCATAAGTAAATTGTTGCACTCCTTGGCAATAAGCCCAATAAATTGGGCAACTACAATTTCATATTTAATTGATCGGAAATGTAATTTTAGTATTTCATCGAGATGTTCCTGTTTGTATCAATTTCTTAAACGCAAAGTTTACTTACCCTGTTGGTCTCACGCTAAGAGCTCGGAGATGACTGTGACTCAGGAGCCAGCGCAGGTTTCTTGATACCTAAAGCATTCTGCAACGCTACTATAGCCACCTCCAGTTGATCATCCGAAGGCTCTTGAGTTGTAATCCTCTGTATCCACAAACCGGGTGCAATTAGGAACTTGACAATTCTGTTGTGACTGGTTTTTGCTGATAGCTTCAAGAGTTCGTATCCTACCCCAGCAACAAGAGGCAAAAGACAAAAATGGATTGCAAATCTTCTGAGGAGGGTAGGAGGAACACCGGTCAAAACATAATAAATGGTATCGGAAACGGAATAAACCAAAATGGCAAAGACCGCCACAATCAAAATGAAGCTGGTTCCACAGCGGGGGTGTCTAGTCCCGTATTCTCTGACATTTTCAAGCGTCAATTCCCTTCCGGACTCGTAGGTAAAAATCGACTTATGTTCTGCCCCATGGTATTGAAAAACCTTTTTAAACTCGCCAAATCTGGATATGCCCCAGACATATAAGATGAACAAAGTCACACGGAACAGGCCGGCTACCAGATTGAAGGCTAAAGCTTGTCTTTTGACCCCTGAGAGCTGAGAAAACCAAAGAGGCAAAAAGAAAAATATTCCTATTCCAAGTGCTAAGGCAAAGACAACTGTAAGGGTAAAATACATGTTCTTAAACGTATCTGATTTAAAAACAGAATTTTTCTCTTGTTTGCCTTCCAATCTTTCTGCCTCATTTACTGCAACCTCAGCCGAATAATTCAGGCTCTTTATCCCGATGACCAACATCTCCACGAAAGAAATTATTCCCCGAAGCAAAAGCAATCCCAAGATTTTATTCCTTTTAGTCAGAGAGATGAATTCCTGATTTTTAACCACTATATCTCCGTCTGCTTTTCTGACTGCAGTGGAGACCCTTTCGGGAGAACGCATCATCACTCCCTCGATCACTGCTTGTCCACCAACGTTTAGGTCTGGCACGTCAAAATCCTCTCCCACTCATGCAGGGACAGCCCCTGGTATGAACCGTGCGGTTCACACCTCGTGGCTGTCCGCAATTTCTATATCGGACAGGGACCAGCCCTGTCCCCACGTTCTCGCTACCCCCTTAATAAGATATAAAAAAGCGACTGTTGTCTTAAAGAACTTTCGTGTTCCCTTAGACAACAGACGCTTCCTGTAAAGAACTTACTTATCCGCGGTTGGACTTTGTCCTTCGGTCTGAGCTTCGTCCTGAGACTCAGTGTCGAGGGAAGCCCCTGGGGTCGAAGACTCACCACCCTGAGCCTGTCGAAGGGCAGAATCCTGCTTTTCGACTGATTGGGCTTCTTTCTTCTCTTCTTTTACTTCTTGTTCCTCTTTCTTTTGTTCCAGGGATTTATACTTTCTCCTGAAACGCTCCACCCTACCTGCGGTGTCTATTAACTTCTGCCTCCCTGTGAAAAACGGATGGCAGGCAGAACATATCTCCACGCGAATGTCTTTTACCGTGGAGCGGGTATGAATCACATTTCCGCAAGCACAGGTGATGGTGCTCTCAAAATACTTGGGATGAATTTTGTCCTTCAAACTATCGTCCTCCTTTATGCTAATCTCATCGAACCTTTTTCAATTTTGATACGAAAATATAACCGAATCTATCAAAAACGCAAGATAAATATTATTAAAGCAGGCCTAATTGAACTTCATCCTCCAAGCAAGGAGCAATTGCCTCCTTAATATTTTCCAAGGCTTCTTCTATGCTGTCGCCTTGACTATAGCACCCGGGAAGGGATGGACAGGATACGACATACCCACCAGTTTCATCCGGTTCTAAAATGATTTTAAAATCGTAAGTTTTCATAGACAGACTCCTTCTCAGTCAGTTTCCGCTAAGCTTTTTAGGAAGCCTTCTTTCAGATGTCTATTGCATGGTTATCCTTACGTAACTTGATAAAGATATAATCTCATGAATATTCTTTTACTGTTTGGAAATACATATAGGTTTTGAACATCTATTTTCTTTAAAAAACGTTGCCCATTAATCTTTTTTTCATGATCTTTCCATTCGTGAACCAAGTTTTTCTCGCATAATGGGTAAACAATGAATGCTACAAATCCTTTGTTTCTTTTATCTTTTTTGGTAATTTCTCGGAGTCTCTCTGAGGCCACTGTTATAGACTTGACATTCATAGTGATCGGCTTTGTCTTTTTCGGTATCAGATTGGAATTGCAATCATAACTCGTATTAATAATCTTAAGTTCTAAATATACGTGCTTTTTTTGTGGAGTGACAAAGAATATATCACAATGCAGATTCTCATTATTAGGGTAGGGTTGCTCTATTTTTATCTCTAAGTTTGGGATTCTATGTAAGAGCTTCTGCCAAATAGAATAAAGCAATTCAACTTTTAGCCACCCCTCAACTTTTGCTCTTTGGCGAACGGGTAATTGAAGCTTGCTGCGGCTCTCTTTTAGGCAACCATAAATTAAGCTAAATAACTTCTTTGCCGTAGACATATGTTTCTCCTTTCTAATCTTTTCACTCCACAGTCACGCTTTTTGCCAGATTTCGAGGTTGGTCCACGTTGCAACCGCGCAAAACCGCCATGTGATACGCCAGAAGTTGCAAGGGGATGGTGGAGAGAATAGGAGTTAGCATTTCCAAGGTCTCAGGAATATAAATAACGTGGTCCACTTTATCTGCAATTTCATCATCCCCTTCGGTGGCGACGGCGATCACTTTGCCCCTGCGTGCCTTTATCTCGGCAATATTGGAAAGGACTTTGTCATGAACCTTGTCTTTGAGCGCAATAACCACCACCGGCATGTTCTCATCTATCAGAGCGATGGGGCCGTGCTTCATCTCCGCAGCGGGATAACCCTCGGCATGAATATAGGAGATCTCCTTGAGCTTCAAAGCCCCCTCCAAAGCTATGGGAAAATTGAAGCCTCTGCCCAGATAGAGGAAGTTGTTCTTCTGGTAGTATTTTTCAGCTATGTCTTTTATGTAGGAGTCGTTCTCGAGAATTCTTTCCATCTGTTCGGGCAGCTTCTTCATGGCATCGATTATCTTTCTTCCCCTTTCCAGAGACATGGTTCTCATCCGTCCCAGAAGCAGCGAGATCAGAGCCAAGACCGTCATCTGAGAGGTGAAAGCTTTGGTGGAAGCCACCCCGATCTCTGGACCGGCATGGATATAGACTCCCCCATCCGTCTCCCGGGCGATGGTACTTCCCACCACGTTACAAATGCCCAAGACGGTGGCACCTTTTCTCTTAGCTTCTCTTAAAGCAGCCTGGGTATCGGTGGTTTCTCCGGATTGGCTTATCACCAAGACTATGGTACCTTCGTTGATTATTGGACTTCGGTATCTGAATTCAGAGGCATATTCCACCTCTACCGGAACGGAGGCGGCATCCTCGACCATATATTCACCCACCAAAGCCGCATGCCAGGCAGTTCCGCAGGCGGTGATGATGACGCGGTCAATTAAGTGCAATTCCTCGTACTGCAGATTAAGGCCATTCAAACGGGCAGTTCCTTCTTCATAATTTAGCCTTCCCCGGATGGCGTTCCTTAAGGTGGTGGGCTGCTCGAATATTTCCTTGAGCATGAAATGAGGAAATCCCTCTTTTTCGATCTGATCCAAAGTCCAGGAAATTTCCTGCACATGGGGGGTAACCTCGACCTTGTCTATGGTGGAGATGGAGAATTCATTCGGATGCAGCCACATCTGAAGCCACAAAATTCTCTCCATTCCCGCTCCCTATAACCAAAGGGCTTCCATGCCGGGCTGCCACTATCTGGTGCGGATTATCCTTGCATACCACCGCGATGCCATAAGTCCCTTCCACCTGAGAGAGCGCAGCTTGAACCGCCTCCAAAAGATTTCCCTCATAATACTCCTCGATCAAATGTGCCAAGATTTCAGTATCGGTGTCAGAGGTGAGATGATGTTCCTCTCGGATCAAGACCTCCCTTAAGCTGCGATAGTTTTCTATGATCCCGTTGTGAACCACGGCGATGTTTCCTTTACAATCCAGATGGGGATGAGCATTTAAATCCGTGGGCTCTCCATGAGTTGCCCAGCGAGTATGGGCAATTCCCGCGGTGCTTTCAAAATCCCGATCCTTAATCAGATCCTCCAGATTCTTTATCTTACCAGCGCATTTCTCGTAGATCAGACCCTTGTTTTCCAGAACTGCTATTCCTGCTGAATCATAGCCTCTGTATTCCAATCTTTTTAAACCCTCTATCAAGATGGGGACAGCTTTCTGTTTACCCACATAGCCAATTATTCCACACATCTTTTCTCCTTACGAGCGCCGTACGCAGACGATCGCTTTGGTTTTTTTATTTCCAAACAATTTGATTGACCCGCCGCAACCAAGCACTCAAATCAAATTTCTATGGTCTCTTTTAATAAGATACTGAGTTTTTTAAACAAAGTGAAGGGAATTTTGTTAGAAATTTCAAATCAACCCAAAATCTCAAAACCTTCAAAAACCGGCCTCAAAGCTCTTTATTTGGATTAAGCTTCAGCTAACAACACCAGTAGCCAATATATTCTCTCTGTCACTGGGAGGGGTCCCGCCTTTGTCGGGACGACGAAGCAATCCCGTTGAATTCCAAGCCACTTAGAGATCACTTCGTCCCGATCAAAATCATGACTCGCAATGACCAATCGTTGTAACATTTTTTAGGAAACAATGGGCTATTTTCTACTCAACATATCTAAGGATTCTGAAACTAACTCCTTCGCCCTCTTTTTGGATTTGGCTTCAGCAATAATTCTAAAGACTGGTTCGGTATTCGATTTTCTTATATGAATCCAGGAATCCTCGAAATCAATTCTAACACCGTCAATTAGATTTATTTTTTCCTTCGCATATTTTCTTTTTAACTTGGCTAAATTCCTTTCAAAAGACTTGGTCAGTTTGCCTTTCTTTTTAATCATAGAATATCTGGGCAGATCCGCAGCCAACCGGGTTATGGTTGTTTCTGACTCAGCCAAATACTCCAAGATCACAGCCATTCCCACCAGGGCGTCGCGTCCAAAATGTAGTTCCGGCAGGATTACTCCACCATTGCCCTCCCCTCCGATTATTCCTTTTACCTCCTTTAAGCATTGGACCACGTGGGCCTCGCCGACTCTGGTTCGATATACTTTGGAACCAAACTCTTTAGCTATGTCATCTACCATTCGAGAGGTGGAGATGTTGGTTACCACCTTAGATTCTGGCTTCTTTCTTAAGATGAAGTTTGCTGCCAGAGCTAAAGTCATCTCTTCACTTAATGGGACGCCCTGATCCGAAACCATAGCTAATCTATCCACATCTGGGTCGTTGGCAAAACCGATATCGGCTTTGTTCTTTTTCACCGCCTGACAAAGTGAAACCAAGTTTTCTGGGCGGGGTTCCGGATCATGAGCAAAATTTCCATCTGGATTGCAGAAAAGCTCAATTGCCTGGCATCCCAAAGCCTTCAACAACCGAGGCGAAGCCGTTCCTCCAGCCCCATTGCAGCAATCCAAAACCACCTTCAGTCTTCTTCTTTTTATTTTTTTGACATCGATGTATTTCAATCTGAGGATTTTTTGAATGTGTTTTTCTATCCAGCTATGGTCGGATCTGACTTTTCCCAATCCACTCCACGATTGGTAATTGATCTTATTATTTTTGACCGAATCATAAAGCTTTTCAGCCTCCCTTGTACCAAGAAACGTTCCATTTGAGCCAATGAATTTAAGGGCATTCCACTGGATGGGATTATGGCTGGCAGTGATGACCATCCCCCCATTTGCCCTAAGTCCCTCCACCGCCATCTGCACGGTGGGGGTGGGACAGATACCTATGTCAATCACCTCACATCCGGTGGCTAAGAGCCCAGAAAGAACCGCTAATTTGCACATCTCTCCAGATGTTCTTGGATCTCTTCCTAAAACCACTTTTGGCGAGGTATTCCGGCCGCGGGATTTACAAAAGTTACCGAAAGCGGCAGAATATTTTACCAGAACCTCAGGGGTCAAACCTTCCCCTACCACCCCCCTGACCCCTGAGATTCCAATCATTAAATCTTTTTGCATCTTGCCAATTCCGCTCTGGTGGAGGTTGGAGATACGTATCTTTGCACCCACCCCACTAATCCTGCGACTATTCTGTCTACCACTTCATCCGGGATACCGTCGAAATGAAGGGACTTTTTCCGCATGTCCACCTGATCGTTGACGTGGTCTATGACCAGAAGCTTACCGGAGGAATTCAGGGCAATCTCAGTGGAAAACAGATCTAACTTGGAGATTGAGGCTATTTTCCGAGTGATACGTTCGATTGGCGAATAAGTCTTTTGATTTATCTGAGAGGGACTCAAAATGTCTGCGATCTTGGTCTGATCATCCCACCAGCAGGGCAGGACTTCGCCGCACACATAAAACACTCTGAACCAGGCTCTCCGCCCATCTATCTGAGTTGGCGTGATCTTCTGCTGGATCAAATATTTATCATCTGAAAATTCCTTGCGTGCCCTCTGGATGTCTTCCACACTTTTTCCATCCAATACCACCCCATCTCCACATCCTCCGCAGGCGGGCTTGATCACAAAGGGCTTTCCCACCTTGTCTAAAGGAATGGAGCTTAAGTCAGGATTTTCATCATAAGGAGGAAGAATTATGGTATGGGGAACGTTTATTCCACGAGCCAAAAACTCCAAATGCATGGTGGCTTTGTCGGATGCCCATAAAGCCCTGTCCGAATCATTGATCATTTTCACTGGAGAAGCTTTCATTAAATCCACCAGTCCATCAAAATCCTCCTCCTGGTCGGAGGCGCGATCGAAGAAGACCTTAAACCGCAACTCTTCGGAATCGATTTTGTGCATGGTCTCGAATAAATTGTGTGGATGGATCAAATAGGAACAGACTCCTCTTTTTCCACACTCTTTGTCTATTTGAAAGACAAAGTCAGCGTCGTATTTCCAGCACCAAGCTATAGCTAAATCGAAAATTTGCAAAACTAACTTCCTCCCTCAAAGCACAGAATTCGTGGTTTGATTAAGACTTTGTAATTACTTTAAAAAATATCAGACTTCTTCTAAAAAGCTATAGAAAAATTTTTTTATCCAAAGGATTAATAACCCCAAAGAATAGCTTTACACCCTGCCCAATTATCTATCGGTAACAAACATATACCTATTTATCAAAAATTAATTTTCCAAGTGCAAAAGGAAATATAAGAAGACAGCTTCGGTCAGCTTATTCGCATGATTCTGTCTTAGCTTTGTATCCGGCGTGATCCTCCGCATCCTTGGGGCAAGGCAATTGCCCTACCCCGAATCTTACAGAATGATCTTTACCAGGATCCTTGCGGAATGAAAGGTGGCCTTATTTCTCACCGCCCAAAATCAACGGCAGTCCCGCTTCCCCGCTTCCTATTACAACTACCTTACTATTGGGACTTTCCGCCAGCTTCTCGGTTGCCTCTATCCCCTTCCACAATAAAAGATTTTTACTTAATCCCTGGGTAATGATTCGCTGGAAATCCGCGATCCCCTGAGCCTCGATCCTTTTCCTCTCCGCTTCCTGTGTTTCTTTCAGCAGCACAAACTGCATCTTCTGTTGCTCCTGATCTGCGGCTAATTTCGCATTTATGGCATCCGTGACATTCTTGGGCAGGATCACATTCCGGATTATGATGTTTTGCACCTCTATATGTTTATCTTTTAAAAGACTCTGAATAGCCTCTAAAATCTCAGAGGCTATTATCTCCCTTTTGGTGCTATAAATCTCATCCGGCTTATACCTGCCCACAATGCTTCGCGCCTCTCCTCTCAATGCAGGACCAATCACCACCTCATAATAGTTCGGACCTATAGTAATCTGAAGGCTGTCGAGTTTATTAACTACGGGCCTGAACCAAATTGAGGCCTCCAGCTCAATGGAGGCTCCGTCTGCTGACAGAACGTGCAAATCCTCCCTTCTTTCGTCCGTCTGGGTTTTGTATACGAAAAATGAGTTCCAGGGCAAGTGCCATTGGAATCCCTCTCCGTAAATTCTACCCATTTGGGTTCCTTCGCGAAACTTATAATACTTCACTCCGTTGTGACCAGAGGGGATGCTGGTCCCACAGCCGACTAACAGAAAGGAAAAACAAATTACCACCAACCAAAGTCTTTTACTCATCTTTCCACCTCCTTATGGATTAAAAGGTTTTATTTTAGTTTTTCCTTTGCTTATTCATAATTTGTATTGTCAAAATTAGCCTCTGGCGTCACAATACCCTTTTCTTTAACCTTTAAAACTTAAAAGGCGAATCAGTTCAGACTCGCCCAAGGTGAAATTTAAAAACAAACGAGTTTAGAAATTTTTCAAATTCCGCCTGAAATCGAGATTTTGTGTACACCTCCTAAATCGGCGTAAGAGGAATAGGCATAATCGAAGCGGTAGGCTCTCCAGGTCACTCCAAAGCCGGCTGCAAAACCGGCCCAGTTGTCCTTATCAGAATCGGTTTTTGAATTTTTCCCAAAGGAACTCCAGCCAACCCTCAGGTATAGGGGTTTTAAAGCGGTGAATTCACCACCCAAATTGAAAAAGACGTCGTTATCAAAAGGTTTGGCTGCGTCCAGAGCCACGGTCAGAGGAAGTTCTCGCATCTGATGGGACATTCCTGCTTTTACCGCAGTCGGCAGATCGTCCTTATGGCTTTTGGTGAAACCTTTCAGTTGAACTCCCAGATTTTGACCCACCAGACCAAATCTGGTGCGTGTATCTTTCGAAATATGAATAACTCCCAAATCGAGCGCTAACGCATCAGAGGAATAACTTTCTATTTTTTCGTAGATGAACTTGCCCGTCGCTCCGAAGCTGATTTGGGAATTCAAGCTTCGGACGAAAGATAAGGCTAAAGCGAAATCTGCCGCTCCAAAAGTCCCCAAGACATTCCCCAAGGAATCTGTTTGGGTAAAGGATCCATAATTAAAATAATAGATGGAAGCCCCCAGGCGAGTATTTTCGCTATAGGGATGCACGTATCCCAAAAATCCGGATTGAATGTCGGTAAGGTAATTATTGTAGGTAGTGAAAAAACTTCTTTGTTCTATCTGGATCAACCCGGCTGGATTAAAGTATAGGGCAGATTCGTCATCGGAGAGCCCCACAAACGCTCCACCCATCGCAGTCGATCTGGCGCTGACATCGATTTTTAAAAATGAATAGGCGGTGGTGCCGACTTTTGAATTAGCGGCAAATAATTTGGAAGGGACAAAAGCTAAAAATACTATTAAGACCGATGCCCAAATGGTGATTTTTTTCATTTTAATTCCTTTGTATCCGGTTAAATTTCATAATCACTTCACAACTCATCTTTACTATCGCTGTTTCGAATTTACAGCCTCATCCCAAAAATGTCAACATATTTTGAATTCAAGTCCCCTAACAACTATCACCTAACGCCTTTGACCTAAAAGCTACCATCCCTTAACCGTCCTGTTAACCATATCCTCAGCCAATTTTTGTATGGCTCTTTCTTTTCCATCATCTTCTGTCTCATCGGACTTTGGGTTTCCACTTTCATCTACACAATCTTTTACGCAATAAATTCCCCATCCCTGCATATTATCTTCTTTCCAGATGGTCTTTTTGCCTTTCTTTTCCTCAAACCAAACGTTTACCCAAATCTGGACTATGTACTCCTTGATGTTTTCCTGTTCATCGAAGGTATGGCTTTCCCTTTTGTAATTGGTGATCACCCCGTGCAAAATTGAGTCTGCTATTCTCTCATTGACCACCTTCAAGGTGTTGTCTTTGACGAACCTATCAGCCACGGTTTCGGTAAGGCTCTCCCTGATCCCATATTCCTGGGTCTGATTATCGAAAAGTGGCACTGCTATGGTTTTTACTCCGGAAACGCTTGAGCCGGAAAAAGAGTAGACCCCGCAACCAGAAATGAGAAATGGAAGCAGAGTTAGTAATTTCCAAATTTCAATTTTCAATTTTGCTTTGGAATTTTGCATTTTGCTTTTTCAATTTTGAACTTTGTGAGCTCACCCCCTATTTCCCCCTCTCCAAAAATGTGGAGAGGGGTTCATCCTGAAGGGATTCACCCTGAAGGGGACCAAGGGGGAGAGGTAAGACAGCTAACGTATTTTCCTCAGTTTCCATCGAATTAACTTGGTGCGCCTTGACGAGCATTTAACCATGAACTCATGCATCTTTTGAAGCCACTCCAATTTTTTCTTGGGTGGTATCTTCATGAATCTCAAAAGACGCTCTTCTTCGGTTTCCCATTTGAAAATCATAGATTCTTCTTTAATTTTTTTATCTTGGTTAATTCTTCTATGTCCAATTTATCTATAGCACGACCAGTCTTTCGTTTCATCTCGATGAGTTTATCCTTCTATAATTATGTCAACTTCTCTTGGACCTTTAGCGGGGCTGGGAGCCCCGCCTACGGAAACATAATTCCCAGATTCTCCGTAGGTCGGGCACCCTTGCCCGACCATTTCCTTACACTTTTTCAGAGGGCTTTTTTAAATCATGACAACTTTTCTGAGATTATCATCGCTCATTTCGACAAGGATATCTAAATCAGCAGTGCTTCGCATCGCACCAAGAAGATTGACCGCGATTCCACCTACAACGACATATTTTACTTTTTGCTTTTTAAATACCCGAAATATCTCTTCATAAAAAATCATTTTCAGCCTATTCTTCTAGTTACATTTTTATACCCAACGCCCAGCTTAAGTCTTTCCACTACTTCTGCGAATTTTGATAATCCATTGAGTTTCTAGATACTTTCTGACCATTCCTGTTCACTAAGCCCAGACTGTAAAATCATGCTCTTTAGAGTTCTTGGAGCAAAAATCTTCTGGTTAACAATCACTGTTACTCTTCTTTTCTTTCCTTTTACATAACCTGCAAACTGCTGATGACTCCCTTTTTGACGAGTTAGAGTAAAGTTATTCTTTTTGAGAATTCTTTCTACGTCCTTAGTTGAAAGAGAGAGGAGCCTGTTATTTGGCATAAACTATCTCCTCAAACTCTATCCTCTTTGACAAAGGAATTTTAGATAGCTCTTTAGCCATGGATTTAGCCTCAGCCTCAAAGAATTTCATCCACTCTTCCATCGAAGCTGGGCGAGGAATGAACTCTTGTTCATCCTCTGCTTCCAGGACATCTTCAAGGTATAACTCTACTGCTTCCCGCAAGTTTTTCCTAGCTTCTTCGATAGTTTTTCCTTGTGAAGCCACATTAAGTTCGAGACAGACAGCCGAATAAAGATCGCCCTCTTTCTCAATCAAGTTATGCAAATGTAATCTTCGCATTCTTAAATAGCCTCCTCTGTTTTAACAAAGTTATTTCACCCTCACCCTTTATCCCTCTCCCCTCGGGGGAGAGAGAGAATTATTCTTCCGTTTTTTATGACCTCCTCGACCAGACTGACTCCGTAGTGATATGGAATCTCTTTATAATTCTGAACATTCCAGATGATCAGATCCGCCTTCTTGCCTACCTCTATGCTTCCAATGTCGTTCCCTTTGTCTACGGCATAAGCTGGGTTTATAACACGTAGACCCAGTACGGGCACCCTCCGCGGACGATCTCTTTCTCTTGTGCCATGCCGATTTTCTCTGCTACACGGCGCGACGCTACGTTCTCGGAACGGATCAAGCTGATGACTCGAGGCAGTCGTAGCTGGTGAAGGGCAAAATCTCTTACCGCACCGGCTGCTTCGGTTGCGAGACCACGGC
>LJVD01000013.1 GCA_001304225.1 candidate division Zixibacteria bacterium SM1_73 | reverse complement strand
AAGAGTTGCCGTCTGATCGTACGATCAGCCCGCCCATGGTCCGGTATCTGGCCGCATCGACGATTTCAGGATATTCGCTGATCAGAGTGGGCGCCAACTCCGGGGGATTGACCGAGAAGTTCAATTCATCCCCGTCGGCATATTTCTCATAATCGGTGACCAGATACAATCTGTCTGCTTTTAGATGAAACTTATCATAGCTCAGCTCATCTCGAACCCACAGCACTATCAGAATGAAGCAGGCCATGCCCACGGCCAGGCCAGCCACATTGATAAGCGAATACCCCTTGTGCCTCAGCATGTTTCTGAGGGCGACCACAAGGTAGTTCCTTAACATGATTCTTCTCCTCCAGAGGCGTGAGTCTCAAAACAGCCGGTCATTCATATCTCAGAGAGTCCACCGGGTTGGCCAGGGCGGCTTTGACGGCCTGGAAGCTCACGGCAACCAGGGCAGTCAACAGCGCGAGAAATCCCGCAAGAACGAATGTTGTCCAACTGATGCTTATCCTGTAGGCGAAATCATCCAACCAGCGGTCGACCAGCAAATACGCCGCCGGCCAAGCTATGATGTTGGCTACCAGCACCCACCGGGTGAACTCCTTGGAGAGAAGCAGAACGATTCCGGTTACGGTAGCGCCCAGGACCTTGCGAACGCCAATTTCCTTGGTGCGCTGCTCGACGGTATAGGAGGACATTCCGAACAACCCCAGGCAGCCAATCAAGATGGCCAGCAGGCTGAAATAGAGCGTGATGGTTCCCAGTCTCTCCTCCGCCCGGTATTGGCTGTCGAACGATTCATCCATGAAGAAATAATCAAAGGGACGCTGAGGATTGATCTTTTTCCATTCGTTCTTCAACAGGTCCATAGTGTGGGTGATATTTCGGGGAGCGATCCGGACGGTGATGTTATTCACGCTGCTTATGTCGTAGAAGATGATCTGCGGTTCGATCTTCTGACGGAGGGAGGCCATGTGAAAATCCTTCACCACGCCGATGACGGTCAAAGTGGCGCCCTCCTGATCGGAGCCCGGAAGGCTGAGCAATCTGAAGGTTTTCCCGATGGGGTCGTTCCACCCAAACTTTCTGACCGTGGCTTGGTTGATAATGACCGATTCGTCGGGATCGGTTGGCAGATCGGCCGAGAAATTCCTGCCCTCTGCCATCTCCATGCCCATGGTGGGAATGTAGTCAGCATCGACTATCAAATAGTCCATGGCTTGAGGCTGGCTGTCGCTGAATCCTTCGGGAAAGAAGACACTCTTAGTGACGCCCTTACCCGGCATCATGGAGGATGCGCCGACTGCCATTACGCCAGGTATGTTAAGCAATTCATCCCTGATTGAAAGATACGATTCCCTAGTAGCCTGGTTCAGATTGGGTATGACCAAGACATGTTCCTTGTCGAACCCCAGCTTCTTGTTTTTCATGAAGTGGATCTGGTTATAGATGGTGATGGTTCCGATGATCAGGGCGATGGAAATCACGAATTGGGCCACAACCAGCGCGCGCCGAAAAGCCGAACCGGACGCAGTCGTGCTCCACGTACCTTTCAGCACTCTGACCGGCTTGAAAGAGGAGAGGAAGAACGCCGGATAGCATCCCGCCAAAAGACCCACCACCAAAGCCAATCCTGCCAACCCCGGAATCAACCAGGGTCTCTGGAAGTAATTCAGGCTCAGCTCACGCTGGGCCAGCGAATTGAACAGAGGCAGCGCCAGTTCCAGGAGTATGCACGCCAGAACAATCGAGATGAAGCTGTAGATCACCGATTCGCCGAGAAACTGCCCTATCAACTTGCCCTTGCCGGCGCCCAGTGTTTTTCTCATCCCCACCTCTCTGGCGCGCGTCGCTGAGCGGGCGGTGGCCAGATTGACGAAGTTGAAGCAGGCTATCAGCAGAACGAACAGAGCTATGGCGGAGAAAAGATAAACGTAGGTGATATCGCCGGTGGCGAACTGTTCACGCTCGAAGTCCGAATACAGGTGAATTTTGGTCAGGGGTTGAAGGAAAAGCTTCAGGGTTCCCCCCATGGCACTTAGTACCCCCCCCATGTGCCGGTCAACGAAAGCTGGAAATTTCTTCTCGAGCTCGGCGTAGTGAGAGTTTTTGTCGAGCAACAGATAAGTGTAGAACCTGGCGGTGATCCACGCCTCCACCAACTGCGGGTCTGCCCTATAGAGGGTCTCAAAGGAGCGGAGCATGTTGAAGCTGAAATTCGAGTTGCTGGGAAGGTTTTTCACCAGGCCGGTTACCGTGAAATCGGCTTCGCCGCGTTCATCGTACAACCTCAAGACCTTGCCCACGGGCTCTTGATCTCCGAAGTACTTTTGGGCCATATCCTCGGTGATGACCACGGAATAAGGGGTTGACAGAGCCGTTTGCCGATCACCGCTGATAAAGGGAAAGGTGAAAATATCGAAGATGGAATTATCGGCGAAGCCTACGTTCTCCTCCTGAAACGTCCTGTCCTCATATTTGACCGACACTCTCTCGGGTCTCACCATTCTGACTGCACTGACCACTTCCGGGAATTCGCTGATCATGGCAGGGGCGACAGGAGCCATGCTTACCGGCGCACGTAATTGCGTACCCAGGTTGGCATCGATGCACAGACGATAGATGCGATCCGCGTTTTCGTGGTAACGATCGTAACTCATCTCGTCCTGCACCCACAACAGGATCAGGATACAGCAGGTCATGCCGATGGCCAGGCCAGCGACATTGATAAATGAATAACCTTTCTGACGGATTATGTTTCTCAAAGCAACTTTGAGATAATTACTGAACATAACCTGTTACCTGGGGTCATTGAAGTGATCACTACTCATATCGTAAGGCCTCGACCGGGTTGGCCAGGGCAGCCCTTATCGATTGGTAACTGACCGTGGCCAGGGCAATGATTAAGACCAGAAATCCAGAGAGCAAAAATAAGGTGCAGGTGATTTGGGTGCGATAGGCGAAAGTCTCCAACCAGCGACCGATGGTCAGATACGCAACCGGCCAGGCTACGGCGTTGGCGATGACCACCAGTATCACTATTTCTTTACATAACAGTCGGACTATACCGGTTACTGATGCCCCCAGGGCCTTTCTGATCCCTATTTCCTTGGTCCGCCGCTCGGCGCTGAAAGCTGCCAGGCCGAACAGACCCAGGCAGGCCACGAATACGGTGAGAAGGGAAAACGTGGTAAAGAGCGTGCCCAGCTTCCTGTCGTCCTCGTAGTTCTTGCTCATCACGTCTTCCAGAAAGGAGTACTCAAACGGAACTTCCGGTACGATCCGGTTCCAGATCTTCTCAACTTCAGTTATGCTCTGGCTGGTGAAATCCGGCGGCAGTTTGGCGGCAACCAGCCGCCTGTCCTTTGTGGCAGCAAAAAGCGCCATAGGTAGGATCTGCTCGTGAAACGAGTGAAAATAGAAATCCCTCACCACGCCTATTACCTGGTATTCTTTATCGCTTAGGTAAAACTTGAATCCGATCGGTTCGTCAATTTCAAATTCTCTTACCGCCACCTGATTAATCAAAATTGAGTTGCCAGCGTCCGCTCCAAACTCCCGGGAGAAGTTCCTTCCTTTTACCAGCTGTATGCCAAAGGTCGAAAGGTAGTCCGGGTCGACCCGCATACCGTGCAAAAGTATTGGATCTTGGTCCAGCTTATCTTGAGGGCGGAGGCCGAAGAGATGGTGTCTTGGCTCTCCGGGAGCGCAGTCGGTAACGGTGACCGATGAGGCCAAGCCGCTTCCCAGGATTTCGGCCTTAACCAAATCCTGTTTCTCCGGGGAGACTTCTCCTCCGGCGTCTATTAACAGGATATCCTTATTGTCAAATCCCAATTCGGCAGTCAGGGCATAGTCGATCTGCTTAAAGACGGCCAAGGTCACGCACAAAAGGACGATGGCGATTACGAATTGAAAAGCAACCAGGAACCTTCGGAGAAAGGATTTCGATCGGGTGCCAAAGACCTCACCTCTTAGAATGGAGGAAGGCTGGAATCTGGACAGCACGAATGCCGGGTAGCTTCCGGACAACAAACCCACGATCACGATCATGGCCAACATCGACAACAAAAGCAGTGGATCGCCGAAGATGCTGATCTCCAGTTGCTTCTCTGTGAAAGCTTCCAGCTGGGGTTTGGCCATCTCAAAGAGAGCGACCCCGAAGACCATCGAAATGAGGGTCAGCAGAATCGATTCGCTCAGGAATTGCCTGACCAGCTGAAACCGAAATGCCCCCAGAACCTTTCGAATCCCCACCTCCCTGACCCGATGAGAAATCCTGGCAGTGGAGAGATTGACAAAGTTGATGCAAGCGACCAGCAGGATCAGAAATGCCACACATCCGAAAACGTAAAGGTAAACCGGATCGCCGTTTGGGGGCAGCTCGTAGCTTAAGTTTGAGTGCAGATAGATGTGCTTTAATGGCTGAAGTTGGAGCAGGTAGTTCTTAGCTTCGTCCTCGCCGATATGTTGCTGCAAAAGTGCGGGGATCTTCTTCTCGATTTCCGCAGGATTGGCGCCTTCCCTCAGGAGCAGATAGGTGTAGTCCTGAAAGAGATCCGTCCACGACTGGGTGTCCATGCCAATTTTGTCCAGAGTTGAGTAGGAGATCACAAAATCCGTTTTCAACTGGGTGTTGGCAGGAATTCTTTGGAACACGCCGGTTACCTGTAAATCAAACTCGTCTCTGGCCCGGATCGTCCGGCCTAAGGCACTCTGATCGCCAAAATGTAGTTTTGCCAACTCCTCGGATATGATAACGGAAAAAGGTGCCTCAAGAGAGGTCTGAGGATTGCCCTCCTTTAAGGGCAGGGTGAATATCTTCAGAAGATCATCTTCAGCGGCAAGACCTTCCCTTTCCTCGGAGATACCATCATCGATGAATTCTATGGGCACGGTCCATAACCGCCTGATCCTCACCACCCGTTCGATCTCGGGAAAAGCTTCCTTGACGGCAGGGCCGACAGCTGGCATTATGCTCGCCATGGACACTTGGGAACCCCCAAGAGCCCATAGACCATCGATTCGGTAGATCCGGTCCCTGTTCTGGTGGCAATTCTCGAAACTCAATTCGTTGTTTATGTAACCGATGATAAGCAGGCATCCGGCCAAGCCGATGGCCAAGCCGAGTATATTGATCGCCGTATAAAGTTTCTGTCTGGTCAGATTTCGTATGGCCGAATTGATGTAATTTCTAAACACGTCTTTTCTCCTCCTTATTCATGCTATTTCGCTTCCGCAAGGTTAGCCAGGAGACCCGGAGGCGGCGAAAGCTCCGTTAAGCGCTCGGCACTAGAGATGGAACTTTTCCCTGATGTTCTCCGTCACAATGTGTCCGTCAAAGAGGTTGATGGTCCTTTGCCCGTACTCGGCGTAGGCGGGTGAGTGAGTTACCATGACGATGGTGGTGCCCGCTTCGTTCAGCGAACTTAGAAGCTGCATGACCTCATCGCCGTGCTTGGAATCGAGGTTCCCGGTAGGCTCATCCGCCAAGATCAGCCTGGGACTGGCCACCACCGCCCGGGCCACCGCCACCCTCTGTTGCTGCCCACCAGAGAGCTGCTGGGGGAAGTGATTCCGACGAGCCATGATCTGCATCTGCTCCAAGACCTCCTCTACCCGTTTTCTCCTCTTAGAGGAGGAGATTCCCAGATAAAGCAAAGGCAGTTCCGTATTCTCGAACACGGTAAGCTCGTCGATCAGATTGAAACTCTGAAACACGAAGCCGATGCTTCCCTTTCTGAGATTAGCTCTCTTTCTCTCGGAATACCTGGACACCTCCGTCCCCAGAAGATGGTACTCGCCCTCGGTGGGATTATCCAGAAGCCCCAGAAGATTCAAAAGGGTGGATTTGCCGCATCCGGACGGACCCATGATGGCCACGAATTCTCCTTCCTTGATCTCAAGATTGATGCTTTCCAGGGCGGTCGTCTCGACCTCGTCGGTGGTGTAGATCTTCTTCAAATTCACTACTCGAATCATGGAACGCTCCTTTATCTATCTTTAAAGGTGAGCCTATCGAAATCTCCAAAAGTGTCATAAGATGAGGTGATAACCTTCTCTCCTGGCTCCAGGCCCTCCAACACCTCATAGACCTGGGTATTGTATCTGCCCAGCCGGATTCTGTGTTTGGTGGCGAACTTCCCTGACTCATCCACCACATATGCCCAATTTCCCCCAGTGTCGTTATAGAATCCCCCCCGGGCAAGCATCACCGCCTGAGATAACTCGCCCAGGGCAAGCCTGATCTGAACGCTCTGCCCCCTTCTGATTCCTTTAGGTTCCGTATCCACGAACTCCATGTCCACCTGGAATCTTCCATCCTTAACCTCCGGATAGACCTTTGAGCTTACCACCCGATAGGCCTTTCCCGCGATCTTTACTTCCCCCTCCTGTCCCGTGCTGATCCTTGAGATATAATATTCATCCACATTGGCGCTGATCTTGAATCCCTCCAGCACGTCGATCTGGCCCAGCCGCTCACCCGCCACTTTTAGCTGACCCACTTCCGCGCTGAGAGAAGTGAGATGTCCGGCAATAGGAGCGGTGATGACTAAATTCTCCAGCTTCTGCCTGATGATTTTCAAATTGGCCTGCATCCTGTTGATTGATGCCTCCAGCTGCTTTATCTGGACAGCCCGAAGGGTTGAATCCTGTTTCTGGGTTTTAAGAGTTAATTCTCTTTTTCTGTTCCAGTAGTCATACTCATCTTGCGCCTGCTCAAACTCGTGCTGCGAAACCAGTCCCTTCTCCTTCAGTTTTACGCACTGCTGATGTTTTCGTTTCGCTTCCCTGATCTGGCGATCGATCTCCAAAAGATCTGCCCGAAGCATGAGAGTATTTTGTTCCATGAGAAGCCGGGTGTTACGCAGGTTGTTCATCTGTTCGAAGAGCTGGGCTTCCCGGAACATGACGTCAAGATGGAGATCGGTGTTGTCCAGCTGGAGAATCCTGTCCCCTAAATTGAGGTAGCTTCCCTCCTCCAGAAATACCTGTATCACCGTCCCTCCCTGGGTGGCGTCAAGATAGAATGTTTTGATGGGAACTATGGTCCCGCTGACCGCGATGAACTCCTGAAAATCGCCGAACTCCACCTCTGAGATGGTCAGCTTGCTGGCCTCAATCCTGAGATTGGAGCTACCGCCGACCGTCAAAAGCCCGTAGGCCAAAAGGAGGACGAAGATCGTCGTACCGGATATCCAGGCGATCCTTTTGGGCGTCCATCTCTTCTTTGGTATTATGCGATCCATCCTTTATCCTCAATTCAAAGAACGAGTCATCAAAAACATCAATCTCCATCGAGATCGTCACCTGACTGCATTCTAACCTCAGCGTCCAACTCCCGCCAACCAAAGCCAGGGTACAGAATAAAACAAGGAGCAGGAGAGCTGCACCAGAAATCCAGACCAACTCAGTGGGAATCATTCTTCTGTTCTCTCTATCACCTTCCATTTCCGACTCCAAATTAGGGCTATCAAAAAAACTGCTTTTCAGAACCGAATTTCTCCTTCGTTTTTCTATTGCGCAAATAAAATGCCGAAATGGCTAAGTTGTTTAAAGTCAAAGAGATCGGCAAAGCTGCGGTAAATATAAGTATCCGGTTATGAAACAATTGCTGTTCGATTCCGTACAGTATAATAACGGAGGAGAAAAAGTCTGAACGTTAGGTGACAGTTTTGAATCTGGGTCTGTATTACAGGCTGCCTGAAATCATTCAGGCAGTGATATTTTGAGAGAATGGATGTGACTGATATCAGATCAGGCAAGATATTGGTAATTGATGACGATGAGGACGTGTTGAGGGCAGCCCGGCTCCTTTTGAAACGTCACATGTCACTGGTTCATACTGAAAAGGAACCTAAGAGGCTTGCCTCTCTTATGGAAAAGGAGAAATACGATGTGATTCTCCTGGACATGAATTTTGCCCGCGATGTCTCAAGTGGCCAGGAGGGATTTGACTGGTTGGACAGAATCCTGGAGATCGATTCGGCTGCCGTGGTTATCCTGATCACGGCGTACGGAGACGTTGAGATGGCGGTGCAAGCCATAAAGGCCGGAGCATTCGATTTCGTGCAGAAACCGTGGCAGAACGAAAAACTGTTGGCAACCATCTCCGCAGGAATGAAACTTCGATGGTCACAAGTCAAGGTGGAGAGTCTCAAGTCCAGAGAGAAACAGCTTTACGCTGATCTCGATCAGAAATTTCAGGATTTCATCGGAGACTCAGCAGCAATGCACCAGGTTTTCTCAACCATTCGAAAAGTTGCTAAGACCGATGCCAACGTTTTGATCTTGGGTGAGAACGGGACCGGAAAGGAACTGGTGGCAAGGGAGATTCATCGACAATCCTCCAGGTCTGATGAAGCCTTCATTTCCGTGGATATGGGAGCGATACCAGAGACCCTTTTTGAGAGCGAGCTGTTCGGTCATCTGAGGGGAGCGTTCACTGATGCCAGGGAAAACCGAGCTGGCAGATTTGAGATGGCATCAGGAGGCACCCTCTTTTTAGATGAAATAGGCAATCTTCATCTTCCCCTTCAGGCAAAGCTTTTGGCCGCTCTACAGAACCGCATGGTGACCCGGGTGGGTTCCAACACGCCCATGCCAATAGACATCAGGCTGATCTGCGCCACCAACATGCAAATCCATGAGATGGTGGGGGAAAACCGTTTTCGCCAGGATCTGCTTTATAGAATCAACACGGTGGAGATAGAGCTTCCCCCCCTCCGAGAGCACACCGAGGATATTCACCTTTTGGTCAGTCACTTCCTGGACATCTATTGCAGGAAATACAAAAAGGCAACCAAGAGGATTCAGGCATCGACTTTAAAAAGACTTGAGAAGTACAACTGGCCGGGAAACGTTCGGGAGCTGAGGCATGCAGTGGAGAGAGCAGTGATTATGAGCGATTCGGACACGCTGGGCCCGGAGGACTTCTTTCTCCCAGATTCAAAAACCACACGAGATGGGGTGGCGCTGGACACTTATAATCTGGGCGAAGTTGAGGAGAAGGTAATACGTGCGGTTCTGATCAAGCACCAGGGCAACGTCTCCCATGCAGCAAAGGAACTCGGCCTGACCAGAACCTCACTTTATCGAAGAATGCAGAAACATGGTCTTTAAATCCTTTCGCCTAGTCTGCGTGGTGAGGATCATACTCCTTGCGGCTACTATTCTCCTATTGGTTTACCTCATCAGTGAGACCTCGCTTCTGGCGACCAGCCTCATCGTCGGAGCGGCAATCATAGCCCAGGTAGTTTCAATGGTTCACTACGTGGAGAAAACCAACCGGGATCTGACCAGATTCCTCACTTCCATAAAGTATTCTGACTTCTCTCAAGCTTTTACCAGCGGTCAGAGAGGTTCCTCCTTTGAGGGGCTGAATGCTGCCTTCGCCAACGTAATCTCCGAGTTCCAGAAGGCTCGAGCGGAGAAAGAAACTCAATACCGGTATCTTCAAACCTTGGTCCAACATATCGGATTGGGGATTTTGTCTTTCGATCAGACCGGTAAGGTCGATTTGATCAACAACGCGGCAAAGAGACTGCTGCGGGTAACTCATCTTCATAACATCAATTCACTGAATTCGTTTTCGACGCATTTGGTGAAGACTCTCGTGAGTTCCAAGCCGGGAGAGAAAGCGCTAGTGAAGATTGACCAGGCTGAGGTGAATCTTACCCTTGCCATATATCCAACCGAGTTCAGAATTCCCGGCCGGACCATTACTCTTGTCTCCATGCAGGACATAGAGAATGAGCTGGCCGAGCAAGAGATGGCCGCTTGGCAGAAGTTGATCCGGGTTCTGACCCACGAGATAATGAACTCGGTCACGCCCATAGCCTCCCTCGCCTCGACGGTGGGCGATTTGATCAGGCAGCCAGGGAAATCCGAGCCCGAGGGTTCAGAGCAGATCAGCGCCGAAACCAGGGAGGACATTCGAGAAGCCGCGGCTACTATTCAGAAACGGAGCAAGGGGCTTCTGCATTTCATCGATGCATACCGAAACCTGACAAAAATTCCAAAACCCAATTTCGAGATATTCGGAGTCTCAGAACTGCTTGAGCGAGTGGCACAGCTTTTCAAAAATCAGTTGGATGAGAGCGATATGAACTTGATCATCAAGGTCGATCCGAAGAGTCTTGAACTGACGGCTGATCCACAATTGATAGAACAGGTTCTGATAAACCTGATCCTAAACGCTATCGAGGTGTTAGAGGGGAGATCGAATGGGACAATCGAGCTCAGTTCCAGACTGGATGAAAGGGGGAGGGTGCTCATCAGCGTAGCAGACAACGGCCCTGGTATCTCGGAGGAAGTCAAGGAAAGAATCTTCACACCCTTCTTCACCACGAAGAGAGGCGGCTCAGGCATCGGCCTGAGTCTGTCCCGGCAGATCATGCGACTCCATAAGGGAGGCATTGCATTCAAATCGACTCCTAATGAGATGACAATGTTTACACTGCGATTCTGATGCCTCCGCAGCCGTTGCGTCTTAGGAGGTGAAACATGCGTCCATCCCTGTTGCGTCTTTTTCAATCTCGCTTCTTGTCATTCTTCCGCTTGTAAATGCTGTTTCTCTGCGCTCAGAGTTTCTTTGCCAGGTCCTCATGTACCAACTCCTTTCTTCACCTCAGTTCTCTTATGAGTTACCCTGAGGCCTCCGAGAGATGTTCAGATGCAGTGAAGACGACCTTCAGAGACTGTGGGTTTTTGGAAATAGAAACAACATGGACATGCATTTAAGACTTCAACTCTTATGCTATCGAGACCCATGGGAAAAAACCAATATCTGGGTGTGCAGACTACGTTTAGTTAAAAAGCTTCAGGTGGAAGCATAGCGGCGATACTCGGATAGCCACGCAAAAAACAGAAAATCTTAGGAAAGGCGATCAAAAAAGGAAGAGCCAATCATGGCAAGTCGATTCGTGTAGGATATCGGACTGCTTCCTGGCGGGATCAACGAGACTTGAACTCGCTATCTTCCCGACTTTTTCGAAATTCATGTTTCCAGACGGATTTAATACATGACATGCGGTACGAATTTACAAAAACTCCCACCCTCTCAGCCTTAACTTAAGTGTAGTTAAACTTTCTTCAAAAACTTTAGGGCAATTCATCAAAAGACTGAGATTGGAGAAAGGTCTCACACATAAAAGTTTGGGAAAAAGTCTCGGTAAGTGAGACGAGGTGGGTTCCTAAAGCTTGAATCAGAGGATGTCGATTTAAATCAAGAGATTATCTTTTCTAGAAATACGAAAAACAGTGAAGTTAGAGAAATTCCTTTAAATAATTTGTTGACAAATGTCCTCAGGAGTATTAAATTCACATCGCCATACGTATTTTGTAGCAAGGATGGCAAGCCTTATGGTTCGGTCAGAAAGTCTTTTCAGACCGCATTAAAGAAAGATGGAATAGAAGATTTCTGCTTCCATGATTTGAGACATACATTTGCCTCCCATCTGGTGATGTCCAGAGTTGATTTGATCACAGTAAAGGAGCTTCTGGGACATAAGACGATCAAGATGACCTTGAGATACGCTCATCTTTCTCCGTCTCACAAGAGGAGAGCCATAGAGTGTCTGGAGTATTTTGATGGACACCCGGATGGACACCAGCGCGCACTGGAGGAGAAGGCCCAGACAGTTAACTCTTTGATATAGTTAACCTTGCCGCCCTAGCTCAGTTGGTAGAGCAACGGACTGAAAATCCGTGTGTGCGCAGTTCGATTCTGCGGGGCGGCACTTTAAAAACAGTTAACGGTTCATAGTCAATAGTCAACGGTAAGTGACTTTTCGCTGTTTAATCTTTAGAATTTATTTTCTCTCATAAAGAGTGCCTCCTATGTGATAGGCACCTAAAACCCTCACTTGAGGAACGGTTATTTTATAATATCCTTCCTCCAAAGTCGGCATTCACAATGGTGCTAATAATGGAGTCAAAATGTGAAAATAAGAAATGAAATCGAGAGGAGAACAAAAGTGAAGAGCAAAGCGAAAATTCTGATCTGGGGTGGTTTTATTATTCTGATGAGCTTTTTTCTATTTTACACCTGGGGATGCAAGAAAGAGAGGGGTAAAGCAAAAAAGCACTATAAGCAAGGAGTAGAATATCGCAAGCAGGAACTTGATAATCAAGCTATCCAGGAGTTTCAACAAGCCATAAAAATTGATTCCAACTATGCCGAGGCTCACTATGAGCTTGGAGTTTTGTATCACGCAAAGGAAGATTATAAAGCTGCTTTCCGAGAACTTAAACAAGCTGTAAACATAAATCCCGACTATGCCGATGCTCGTTTTAGGTTAGGGTTTCTCTACCATGGCTTGAGGGGATATAGCCAGGCCTTAACTGAATTCGAAGAAGTGTTAAGAATCGACCCCAACTTTCCACGAATTCATACAGCCATCGGAAATGTTTATTACGAGAGAGGGCTAAGGGCGTGGGGGAGGGCGATCAGACTTGATTGGAGTTACCTGCTCGCGGATACCTTAAAGGAGATTTCTTACAAGGACAAAGATGAATTAAAGAAAGCCATTGACGATTACATAAGCGGCATAGAATCCGATACAACCAATCCCGCCCTCTTTTCCAAGCTCAGCCAGGCATACTATACTTGTGCTCAGGACGAATATCAGAAAGCCATAGCCATAGATTCCTTGGATACGGCTGCCCAGTTGCAGTTGGGCTTGACCTTTTCAGAAAAGGGATATCAGAACAAAGCGATGAAACAGTATGGGGTTCTGAAGAATATAGACCCTCAGGCTGCGGATATGCTTTTACAGGTAATCCGGCAGAAAGAAGAGGAGGAGAAGGACTTGAAAAGACGTGGACTGAGGAAATGAGTAATGACGCATGACCAATGACTAATTACCGATGATTGTATTTTCGCCACCGTAGCTCAGTTGGTAGAGCAAGGGTTTCGTAAACCCTAGGTCAGCGGTTCGAGACCGCTCGGTGGCTTTGTTTTTGTATGGATCCCGCCATTGGCGGGATGGTTGTCCCGTTTTACTTGACATCAATTCGAAGTTCTCCTTATATTAAAAATGACCTAAAGCAAGGATAGTAAAAAAGGAGCATTTTGTGTCATCTCCAGCAACTGTAACTCAGGGGCGTCCGAGAATAAAGTTGGAAGATTCGGTTCAGTATCTCAAAGGCATAGGTCCGGAAAAGGCAAAGGTTTTGAATTCGGTGGGAATAAAGACCATAGAGGACCTTTTGTATTATATCCCACGAAGATATTTGGATCGAAGCACCATCCTTCCCATGAACAAGTTAAAGGTGGGATCAACTGTGACGGTGATCGGGAGGGTGGAAGCTTTTGGAATGGCAAAAACCAGAAGACCTCAATTCCAGGTGATTTTGAAAGACAACACCGGTTTCATTCGGCTGGTTTGGTTTTCCAAATTAAGGTGGGTTAAGAATCTTTTTGAAGAAGACGATCTGGTGGTTGCCTCAGGCCAGATCACACTTTATCGGGGCTTGCAGATGGTTCATCCGGAGTTCGAGATAGTATCCAAGTCCGATCGAAAGGGAAATGACGAAGAGCTGATCCATACCGGGCGGATCATCCCCCTTTACCCTTCCACCGCTGAGCTGAAAAAAATTCATCTGGATAGCCGGGGATTAAGACGAGCTTTAAAGCCCTTATTGGACAACCTCACCAATTTAGTGTCCGAGACCTTGCCGCAAAGGATCGTCTCAGATTCGAATCTCTTGCCCCTTTCGAAAGCCTTGAAGAATGTTCACTTTCCTGAAGACCTTGAGATGACCGATCTTGCCCGATCTCGGCTTGCCTTTGATGAGCTTTTCTATCTGGAGCTGATGTTAGCCTTGAGAAAAAAGAGGATACATAGAGAAAAGGGAATAGCTTTTCAAAAACCAGGGAATTTGGTCAGGTCAGCTTTGAAGATGCTTCCCTTTGAGTTAACCGAAGCTCAAAAGAAGGTATTAAGGGAGATCGCATCTGATATGATGTCGGAGGATAGCATGCATCGGCTTCTTCAAGGAGATGTAGGTTCAGGAAAAACCATCGTGGCTTTGGTGGCTATGCTTATGGCAGTGGAGAGTGGCTATCAGGCGGCTCTTATGGCGCCCACTGAAATCCTGGCAGAACAGCATTACATCACCATTCACCAGATGCTGGAATCCTTGGGAGTAAAAACCGTCTTGTTGACCAGCTCAGTGGTTGGCACCGAACGGGAGATCATCCTTGACCAGATAGCTAAAGGAACAGCAGGAGTTATGCTCGGCACTCATGCTCTGATCCAGAAGAAGGTCGATTTCTTCAAACTGGGCTTGGTGGTGATAGACGAACAGCATCGTTTCGGGGTTATGCAGAGGGCTAAGTTAAAACAGAAGGGAATATCTCCGGATGTTTTGGTCATGACCGCCACCCCTATTCCTCGCAGTTTAGCTTTGACCCTTTACGGGGATCTGGACGTCTCGGTCATAGACAGGCTTCCTCCCGGAAGAAAAACGATAAAAACTTTTCTGTATAACGAAAACTTAAAATCTGAAATTTATGAATTTTTGGAAAACCAGCTGCAAAAAGGACATCAGGCCTACATAGTTTATCCGTTAGTGGAAGAATCGGAGAAAGCCGATCTGAAAGCTGCCACTCAAAGCTATGAATTTCTGAAGAAAGAAATCTTCCCTCATCGGAGATTGGCTTTGCTTCACGGGCGCATCAAAAGCAAAGAAAGGGAGAGCATAATGCAGGCCTTTCGTGACGGGGATTACGACATCTTGGTCGCAACAACGGTGGTTGAGGTGGGGGTTGACGTCCACAATGCCACGGTAATGGTTATTGAACATGCAGAACGATTCGGGCTTTCCCAGCTGCACCAATTAAGAGGAAGAATCGGAAGAGGGGAAGATCAATCCTTTTGTCTGCTTGTGGCAAATCCCCCCCTGTCTGAAGAAGCACAAAAAAGACTAAAAGCTATGACCTCCATTACGGACGGTTTCAAAATTTCCGAGATCGACTTAAAGCTCCGGGGACCAGGTGAATTCTTTGGGACTCGGCAGCACGGCTTGCCCGAACTTAAAATTGCCGACATTGTGGCTGATGCGAAACTTTTGTATCAGGCACGAAATTGGGCCTTTAAGATAATAGAGGAGGATCCAAATCTTACCCAAAAAAATAACCTTTGTATAAGATCCAATTTCATCCGAAAATATAAAAGGAGATTCTCTTTGGTGGACATAGGATAATTAAATTTAGAACCAAAAGAGTGTAATTATTGATTTTTGTATCAACAATGGAAGATCTTCCATTTTCAAGCCATCGAACGTCCGATCTCAAGACACAGGAGTCGTGCAGAAACGTCGGACGCTACGGTTGCCGTAGCGCCCCACCTTTGTTTACCCTGAGCATAGTCGAAGGGTGTCGGGCGTAGATTTCTCAGGACCAAGTGTCAAGGGAGAGGTAAATTGTTCCTTTACGCATGCAAAGGTCAATAAAAGATTCAAGAGAATTCAATCAAGCCTAAGCCTACTCGGAGAGCCGTAAGAATACAGTTTTGAATTTTCAGTTGCAGTTTTTCGTTTTTCTCTTTGCGTTTTTAAATTTGATTTTGTATTTTTTCCAGGAACAGATAAAATTTAACGTCAGTCGAGAGGCGTAAATTATGAAATCACTTTTCATTCAAGAGGAGATCTTGTTCACCGGAGAACAGCTCTCCTCCTTCTGGGCTTATAAAAATTACGACATTCAGGGGGATAATATCGTTGCTTTCATCGGACCGTGCGAGATAGACGAAAAATACATCATTGGAATTGATCATTTCAAGAAGAAGACCAAGATCAAAAGCGAGCGCATGCTTCATTTCTTGGTGGAGCATTTCGACATGGATTTGGAGAAGGCGATTTTAAGGCAGAAGCTTCTGGTGGACATATTGAAGGATAAATTAGACCATCGTTTGAAAGGAGATATCCTGCAAAGATGGGGAGACGACCTGTTTGATACAGATTATAAGCTCACCGTCTCGGCTACGGTCAGAACCTCGGTCTCCACCAAGATTCATCTGGGGATTAACGTCTCCAGTCGGAATACTCCAGTCAAGACCAGGGGATTGGAGGACTACGGCATTGATCCTCACGAAATTGCTCAGGCGGTGATGAATCAATATCGTTTGGACATGAGGTTGATCTCACAGAAGCTCTGTAAGACCAGAAGTATCGAATAAAGAAAACCAAGAATTGAGGAGAGCATGAAGCAGGCGGAGAAAATCAGTCAGGCTTTGGAAAAGGCCGATAAGCTGGAGAAATCTATCGAGGATCTTGTTCGCGAGATCGACGATTACGATCTGCAAAGGCTTTTAAAAAAGATCGATGCTCAGCTGATGGACGCACAGCATAATTTGATTTTGGCTAAGAGATTGGCGGAAGGAGTGTCTCCTACGAGAAAGAGAAGGAGGAAATAGCTGCCCTGCAAATACCTTTGCATTTTTGTGCGGCTCTCTGAAAAAAATGCTGTAGAGAATTAGTTCTGAACGGATGCCTTGCGAGATCCCAGAAAGCATCACCTCTCCTGCCCTAATGTAATACCCAATCATAATACAAATCAAGTCAGGCGATAAGGACACTCTGACCAACAGATTACACCCTGCAGAGGTAGCGGTCAACTCTTCCTAGACTGTTCTTAACTTGCCCTGCAAACCATAAGCGCAGTGGTCGAACTCGATCGACTTGATGTTCAGTGCAAAGCAAGTTTTGCCACCACAGTCTTCTCCAAATTTTTCTCTTTGAATTTCTCACGCTTCGTTTTAAATTAAGTGCATTATGAATGAAGTTTTAGCTAAAGTCTATAGAGGCAAAACCATTGAGAGCATCCACTTTGGATCGGTGGTGGTGGTGGATTATTCGGGCAAACTCATTTACCGAATTGGCGATCCTAATTTCGTGACCTTCTTAAGATCATCGGCCAAACCATTTCAAGCCATCCCGGTGGTGGAATTGGGGGTGGCGGAGGCATTCGGTTTCACCCAGAAAGAGATTGCCATCATCGCCGGGTCGCACAACGGTGAGAAAAAGCATGTGAAATTGGTGCAAAGCATTTTGAAAAAAATCGGCTTGAATAAAAGCTTTCTGCAATGCGGCACCCACGTTCCGCATTACTACACGGCTCTGGGCATAACTCCGCCCAAGAAGAGATTTTCCCCCCTTCAACATAATTGTTCTGCTAAACATGCCGGAATGCTGGCGATATGTGTTTATAAAAACTGGAATCTGAAAAATTATCTAAAGTCCAATCATCCTGTGCAGAAGCTGATCTTGAAAACAATTTCTGAGCTTTGCGAATATCCTGAAAAGAAGATCAAAATTGGCATAGAAGGATGTGGGGCGCCCACCCACGGCTTGCCACTGAAGAACATGGCCATTGGATTCTCGAAGTTGGTGACATTCAGATCGAAGAACGGAATTACTTCTCAAGCTTTACAGGTGGTGGCAGACTCCATGTGGAAATACCCGGAGATGGTCTCGGGCAAGGGAAGGTTGGATTACGCCTTAGTTACTGCCAGCAAAGGAAAACTTATCTGCAAAGCTGGGGCCGAGGCTTTACATTGCGCAGCTGTATTGGACAAAGGATGGGGATTAGCAATCAAGATACTGGATGGCACGCGAAGAGCAGTGAATCCAGCATCGGTGGAGGTCTATCGACAGTTGGGAATTTTAAAAAAGAGCCATTTGCGTTTGAGAGATTTAAAAGACTTTGCCTTCCCCTCTATTTATAATCACAAAAAAGTCAAGGTGGGATTCATCAAATCAGATTTTCGACTTAAACGAACAAAATAACCTCATTTTTACTTATAATTTCTTGTTGGTAATGGACGCCTCGCCCGTTACCGATTGAGTCTTATCCCCCTCACCTTAATCCTCTCCCCAAAGGGGAGAGGAAAAAAATCTCTTCTCTCTGAAGAGGAAAAGAAAAATAAATCCCCTCTCCCCACTGGGGAGAGGGAAAACCTGTGGGCACAGACTTATTTCCAGCATTGAACCGAAGCAAACATTGCGGCCAGTGACAAAAAAGACATGAGGAAGCATATGATTTAAACAGATTCCACTCTGATGCTACGGCAAGGAAGTTTGCTTTTCCTTTTCAAACCAGTTATATAAAGCAGGTAAAACAATTAAAGTGAGAAACCATGAAGAAATTAAACCTCCAAGAACAACCACCGCCAGCGGCTTTTGTATTTCTGCTCCCGGGCCAGTGGCCAATAATAGAGGTGTTAATCCAAAGATTGTAGTCAAACTGGTTAAGAGTAATGGTCTTAATCTCAGCTGACACCCTCGTATTATAGCCTCCTCTAAATTCATACCTTCTTTTCGCAATTGGATGAAGAATGTAACCAAAACCACTCCATTTGTAACCGCTATTCCAAAAAGGGTAATAAAACCTACAACTGCTGACACGCTTAAAGTCATCTTGAAAATCAACACTGCCAAAATTCCGCCCACCAGAGAAAAAGGCAGATTTAATATGACTAATATTGCCGGTTTTAATGAACCAAAAGCAGACAACAACATCACGAAAATAAGAAAGATCACTATGGGCACAACCAGGGACAAGGTACGCATTGCTCTTTGCTGATTTTCAAACTGTCCTCCCCAATCAATGAAATATCCAGAGGGTAGAGTGTGTTCTATGGATTGGATTTTGTTCTTGGCTTCAGAAACAAAACTGCCGATATCCCTCCCCCTGACATTGGACTCCACCACTATTCGTCTCATGCCATTTTCTCTACTTATCTGATTGGGAACTTCAATTAATTTCATTTCCGCGAGTTGTCTCAAAGGCACCCGGTAACCTTCGGGAGTGGAAATGAGAATATCGCCAATTATTTTCTCGTCATTTCTTCGTTCTTCAGGAAACCTCATAAACAGATTGAATCGTCTGTCTTCCTCAAATACTGTGCTAACAACTTTTCCACCGACAGCCGTTTCAATCACCTGATTAACATCGCTAACATTTATTCCATAACGGGCGATCTCTTTCCTGTCAATATCTATATCCAGTTGAAGAAATCCAGATATCTGTTCTACCTTCACATCGTGAGCACCTTCGATTTCAGAGATTATGTGTTCAATATCTTCTGCCTTATGTTTAAGCAAATCCAGGTCATAACCGAAGATCTTGATGGCGATATCGGATTTTATGCCAGATATAAGTTCATTCACTCTCAGGGCGATGGGCTGGGAGAAGTTCAGTTTCAGCCCCGGTATATGGGATAATTTTTGCTCCATTTTTTCAATAAGTTCAGTCTTTGATCTTGCTTGCCAGAATCTCTTCGGTTTGAGCATTATGAAGAGATCATTCTGTTCAGGCCCCATAGGGTCTTCGGCCACCTCCGCCCTTCCGGTCTTGGTGATCACGGTCTTGACCTCCGGAAATTCAAGCAATAGTTTTTCCATGGTACTTCCTATTCTTTTTGATTCCTCCAATGATGCTGTGGGAAACTTTACCACATTTAAGGCAATAGAGCCCTCATCCAGGTAGGGCAAAAACTCTGTTCCCACAAATCTAAAGAGAAAAATCGAAACAAGGAAGATGATCAAGGAGAGTATTGCGGTAGTTCTCTTGTATTTAATCGCCCTCTTCAAAACAGGAAGGTAGAGCTTTTTGGCAGTCCTCATTGCAAGATTGTCTTCATCTCTTTTTCTCCCTTTGATAAATATGGAACCTAACACGGGGTTAATGGTAAGAGATACAAGGAGCGAACCTGCCATAGCAAACATCAAAGTCAACGCCAATGGTTTGAACATCTTACCTTCCTGGGCCTGTAAACTAAAAAGAGGGATAAAGACAAGAATAATAATCATAACTGAAAACATCACCGGTCGGACCACTTCGCCGGTTGATCTGGTACAAACTTCCACTGTATTCTTAGACCCTCTTTTTTCTGTAAGATGTCTGAAAATATTTTCACCCACAACGATGTTGGCATCAGCGATCATGCCAATGGCAATAGCCAGTCCACCTAAAGACATGAGATTGGCAGTGAGTCCAGTGAATTTCATAAAACCAAAGCAGATCAAAGCCGAAAATGGAAGAGAGAGACAAACAATGCCCGCTGTGCGGAAGTCACCTAAGAGAAAGAACAACACCATAACTACCAGTATTCCACCTGCCAATAATGCTTTCGACACCGTATTTATACATGCTCGGATTAGCTCAGTCCGGTCGTAAAAGGTGTTTATTTTGATTTCAGCCGGTAAACGTTCCTGAATTTTTTCGATCTTCTTTTTGACCCTATCCGCAACCTCTTTTGAATTAGAATCTTTAAGCATGATTACCATACCACAAACTGTCTCACCTTTACCATCTCGCGTCACTGCTCCCCATCTTATTTCATGTCCGACTCCTACATCGGCAATATCACCAACATAGACCGGAGTGCCTTCATGGGCTGCAACTATTATATTCTCAATATCTGAGGTGGTTTTAATTAAGCCCACCCCCCGGACAATCATTTGTTCCGGTCCTTTTACAATGTAGTTGGCTGGTGATGTGGCATTGTTTCTTGTCAAGGCTTCGGAAACTTGTTCTAGAGTCAAATCGTATTTGAGCAATTCATCCGGATCAACGATTACTTGATATTGTTTAGCAAATCCACCAAAAGAATTGACCTCGGTCACCCCCGGAATGGAGCGAAGTTGGGGTCTGATGATCCAGTCCTGAATTGTTCTCAATTCAGTTAAATCGGCCTTTTCGCTTTCCAATGTGTATTGATATATTTCTCCCAGGCCTGTGCTTATTGGGCCCATCTCGGGTTCCAATCCTTCGGGCAATTTCTCTTTTGCTGTTTGAAGTCTTTCAAAGACTAACTGGCGGGCAAAATAAATGTCCACCCCATCTTCAAAAATCACCACCACCTGTGAAAGTCCAGCTTTGGAAAGGGAACGGATCAGCTTGACATCCGGCAGGCCATTCATTTCGATTTCGAGGGGAAATGTGATCAGCCTCTCCACTTCTGTAGGTGCTAAACCTGGAGCTTCGGTGAGGATCATCACCTGAATATTTGTTACATCGGGGAAAGCATCTATGGGTAATTTTTTCCACGCCATTGTGCCACCAGCGATGAGTATCATAGCAAAAAGAATAACTACCAGTCTCTGTCTTAACACAAAAGATATAAATTTGTCCATATGATTATCCATCCCTCTTATTCAGCACAACCGGCGCCTAATTTGGATTTCAGCAGTTCTGATTTAAGAAGAAAATTTCCCTCAGTAACTACGCTTTCACCTTTCTTCAGGCCCAGGACAACTTCCACAAAGCCGTCAGCTTCTCTCCCAAGTTCTACTTCTCTCCGGTTATAGGCATTACCACCTGAGGAGACAAAAACAATTTTATGATCCCCCTCAATAAGAACTGTTTTTTTAGGTATG
>LJVD01000012.1 GCA_001304225.1 candidate division Zixibacteria bacterium SM1_73 | reverse complement strand
AATCGGTGAGACCGTTGTCATATAAAAGATCCTGGCTGGAGCAAAACAGTCTCCCTCCATCATCCAGATACGCTTGCAGAGCAGCCTGATCTTCCGCCGTTAGGGTGGAAGGGCTACCTGGTAAGCCATAATCATCCCCTGTGGTCCACACCACCGCCTTATATGAATCCAAAACCGCAACAGAAGGAGAACCGAGCAAATCATAGTCCCATACATCATGCGAGATCTCCAAAGCATTCAAAGCCGACACAAAGAAGGTCTCATAGCTTTCTCCATCATCGTCATCCACCAAAAGGACCGGCTTCCTGCCGATAGAAAGCTCAAATGTATCCGAAGCAGAATAAGGTCCAGCACCACTTATCTCCAAAACGAAGGTGGCCACGCGACCTGGGGGACAAAGAGCATTAGCCTCAAACCGGTAAGGAACCACAGAAGAACCTGTGCCTCCCGGAACAATGTCCGGGTAGTTGGAACTCGAAGCCGTTACGGTCACATAAGGATCATCGCAGAACAATTCCGCAGAAACCTGGACAGCTCCCTGGCTCCCTTGGTTCTTCAATGCCACCGTCATGTCACAGGTCTCCCCAGGATCAGGTTCGCCATCACCATTCCCATTAAAATCATCAATCACTCTGGACTCATAAACCAGAACCGGAGCATGAACCAGAAGACTCAAATCCGAACGAGTCCAGTTTCCGTTGTCCGCACTTATCTCCAATTCAAAAACAACAAGTTCACTATCTCCTATCTCGGGAGAAACCACAAAATCAAAATCGTCTGAACACCACATGACATCATGTGCTAGTATGTCGCCGTAGGTCTCAGAATTATCGATCATGGTAATCTGTGGATGGGTGGTGCTCAAGGTAGCTTCCACGTTAAAGGCGGTGGAGTCTCCCAGATTCTCCAGCAGGATAGGAAGCTCAATAGTCTCACCACAATCGACATCCCCATCGCTGTTTCCCAGACTCTCACCCAAACTGTCATCATCTACAGACCAGTCCTCAAAGACGATATAGGCGCCCGGAACTACCATGATGATCCCCTCAAAGGGAAGGACATTGTGACCGGTTATGGTGAGTTCGACATCCCCGGGGGTCAAAGGTGAAGGATAGAGAGTGACCTGACCGGCTGCATCCGTGTATCCGGTTTCAAACACCTCATCTCCCTTCATCAAACAGACCAAGGCACCATAAAAAGGTCCACCTGCGGTCTCCACAGTTATAGTCACCTCAGAAGGTGCCATGGCGATTGTAGGTGGGTAATCCACCAGAAGATCTTCCGCAATATAGGTCCAGATATCGACAGATGGATCACCATTCACATTGTACATGTCAAAATATGTTCTCACGGCGCTGGTGTTTCCCCAGAACTGGTAAAGATACCACAAAGCCTTATCGGTCATGGAGACAACCGAATAGCAGGTTTCCTCGAAAGCCGCTTTGAACATTCTTCTTTCCAGGGAGTCATCCTCGACCCAGTAACTGGAGGCCGATGCACCCCAGAAGGCTATCCCACCCTTATTGGGGACCTTAACCCAGGTTTCCCCAAAGCACTCAGTCTGATCGAAGGGATTAGTAGAGCAAGCGTGGGATAGCACCAGAGGATACTCATTTGCATTGGAGAGATTCTGGACATTGGTTTGATTGAACGGCACACAGCCCCATCCGCCGGAATATCCGTGCCCGGAATAGCAAAGAACGGAAGTTCCACCATTTACACAGTCAATGATATCCTGAGTGTCGCCCCCCAGGCGCTCCCATATGCTGTCGCATATCACTCCATTTGGAACCAGATAGTTGTAAATCACAAATCTGTGCGTATATTCCGCCGTCAGACCAGCGTCGTCCGACGCAATGAAACATTCGTGTCTCATCCATTCCAGGTCAGGCGATGTCGGATTCTCATAATAAAGAAGCTTGTTCACCATATTGGTTGCGTCAGTAGTGTTTCGCGCCGGAAATCTGGCTCGTCCAATGTCAGCAAACATGTCTCCGTCCATCTGCACGTAGTAAAGATCGGTAGCCGTTCCGCTAGTCGTTCCATAGTAAGTGGGGATAAAGCCGACATCTCCAAAGAGGAGGACATAGGTGGGGGGGATGGGCCAGTTATAATAAGCAGATTCGATAGAATCCTTTATTGCAGCAGTAGTCGTTCCGATATCCGGGACCCGAAGCACCGTGACGTGAAATCCTTTTTTGGTCTTCCACTCCACCAATGGTGCTACATTGCTGTAAAAATTGTTATGAACAATTATCAGGTAGCCTATAGGCAAAGGAGGAAGCCCTTTGAGCAAGTCCGCATAGCTGGAATAGTTGATGAACAAATCCCGACAAATCTCCTCAAAGGGCAGCGAGGCATACCGGGAGAGCATGGCTTCAGTGGTGCTTATATCCGAATCAGTCAAATTCAACCTTACTCTGATGTCAGAGTACATTCTCAATTTCTGGCTGACAGGATTATAACTGACCGGATAAACCTCCACCGTTACAAATCTGTGTCCACGAATGGCGGCAATCTCAACCATCTTTGCCACCTGAGTGGGAAAGAATTGGTCGGTTTGATAGAAATCCTCATGGAGCACAAACTCTGCCTTCTCCCAGGCACCTTCTATCTTTGGAATAGGGGGTTGGACTGGAATTATCCGATTGGCAATCCCTAACTCCTGCAAGCTCTTTTCAGAAACCTCAAAGGCTATTACTTCTACATCGACTTCAGCCCCATAGGGAATCTGAATCATTTTCCTTACGAGTGGCAGCTGAGGTTCGCCTATCACATTGGTGATCCCACACTCTGGAATGGATAATTGATTAAAAACTCCTCCCTTAGTTTCCAGTTCTTGGGACCACATACCAAAGATTTTGACCTCAAATTCCACTCGCTCAAAATCAGATTGGATCACGTCGATCTTTGGAATCTTCTCCTCCTCGGGCACAAACTGAATCCACTCTGGACTACTGTCGGCCCACAAAGCGGAGGAGCCAGCCACAAACCAAAAAGCTACAAAGGCTAAGACAAAAATAGCCTTTGATCGATTTAAGCCTTTAACTCTCATGGCATTAAACCTCCTTTAAAGATGATATGGTTCGTTTAGTACATATAAATAATTGATCTTCGTTGGGAATCATGAAAACTAAGATAACCGTCTTTCCGAAGAGTTCTCAAAATCAGGCACAGCTTCCTTTCCTTCTATAACCTCCCAAAATAAAATAACACAAAATTTTTTATTGTCAAGCCTTTACAACATGCCCTTTGAAAAAACTTTCGACTGTTTTTCAGCCCCAGATCGGACAGGGGTCGGACCCCTCTACATTAAAGGGGTAGGGATTGAACTCCCACCCCAATAGAACGAGGTGGTACAACACCGCCCAACACGGCTTTCTACCAAGGCGCGGGTCTGGTTGTGCCCAATCCTGGTCCGAACAGGAGGGCATTGACGAGAAGTCTTTCTGAGCCGAAAAAATAGCCTCTGAAATCCGGTTGGAATGCAAAGAGAATGATCTGACCTTTTCCTAAGCTCTCCCTGGTTAAATAGGCTGTTTTTGCCCATCGTTCTCTGGCTTCGGGCCAGAGAAGCCCGCTTAATCTGAGGCTATCCGCACAGCTCAAACGAGCAACAGTCTGAACCGGAGATTTGGACATGAAAGCGAAATCGGTGTAAAGGATGACGGGGACTTTGTCATCTCCACCATAGGCGGATCCTTGGGACATCCCTGAAGTCAGCCAATGTTCCTGATCAAGGTCCGCACGCAGAATAACACCGCGCGGCATGAAAATCCTAAGTCTCTCATCTTCTCTTTTGAGTTCTTCCGGTCTTTTGCTCTGTTTCTGTTTTCCTTCAGCTTTTTTCGATTCTTCGGGCTTTTTCTCTTTGTCCTGAGTATAATTCCAAACCATTGAGCTCTCCACCTGAGGTTTCTCAGCTTGTTCTTCTAATCTCACCGCCTCCTCATATTCGCTTAGTTTGTCCAGAACCTGGCGGCGAAGCCTCACTTGACTTAGCTTCACAGTGGTATCGGCGGCAAAAGCGGCACCGGTTCCAATGGCAATGAAAGTTCCACCGCTCTCAATCCATTTCCTGAGCCTTTCGATTCCATGTTTGCCGAGAATATGTGTATAGGCTTCTGGTGCACCCCACACTGCGGGGAGAATCAAAAGGTTATATTTGTCGAGGTCTACCCAATTGAGAGCATTGATGTTCAAAGAAGAAAACTGCATGCCCAATCTCTGATCCAAAAGATGCCAGATGCTTCCGTAGCTGGTGAAATCTAAGGACGGGCCAGCGAAAAGACCAATTCGCGGAAGTTCCAAGAGTCGGAAATGATGTCCCCCCAAATCAGGTCCTTCCTCACTCAAGGCGGTATTAACTCCGTGAAAAGTTACCGCTAATTCCTGAGCTATCTCGTTTACGAAATCATGAAGCTTTTCAGAGTTCTCGCTAACCTTTAGAAGAATGCTGCCACGAGAGAATTGTGTTCCTTCAACCTTAAAAGCTCTTTCTGCAATCCTGACCTTGAGACCTACTTGCCGGAAGGATCCGCATTCGGCGGAAAGCAAAGAGGTGAGAGCATTTACCGCCTTATCGTCTGAATAGTCGAGGAGGTATCCGTATTTAGGATGAGGATTTACACCCCCGCCTTCGGCGGGATCTTCAATCCCACCTTCAGTGGGATTTTCGACTTTACCCTCTGATTGGTTCATCTCAAGTACCTTCTCCGTTCTTGTTCTTACCTTGTTTTCGGTCCAATAAGTCTCCACATTATAAGCCATAGGAACAGACCAGGCATTTACCTCATATAACCGGGTCTGTTTTCTTTTTTCCAACTCATGTCTTTCCTCTTCTAAGAAAGATTCGGACATACGTGGGTCAAATTCCAAAATCGCCTGGATAAGGGGTCTTAGAGGCTGATCCAAATGGACTACGTAGGTCCCTTGGGGAAATCTTTTTGACGAAAAAGACCTGCCCCAAAAATCATGAACTTTTCCGACCGTAAAATCATCCTTTGCTTTCTCGATCTCAATTCCCTGAAGCATGAGAGTCTCCACCAGTTTATCGGCACGAGACTTGTTTTTTCCCAAAACAAAGAGGAAGGTTTGGATGCTATTGTTTTTTTCCCCTTGAATTGCTCTTTTCTTTTCCTTGTAAAAATCCTGCAAAAGTTCCTTTCGATTTTCAGCAGCAGTTCTCAGGTTAGCCATAGAGCTTACAAAATGGTGATGTACCGATTCACGATAGCTGAGGATGGTTCCATCTTTTTGCCTTACAGAAGATCCCTGCACTCCCGCCTGTTCATAGAGAATCCCTAATCCGCCGGTATAGAGTATCCATGAATTTGCATATCCCGGATACCACATCTCCATCCACTCACGGGTATAATAGCTCCAACCATATTCATCAAAAGCTTGCGCCTGATCGCGGGCAAACACTTTCCACCATTTCTTGAGGGTTTTGCTCACGCTGGGATGGAAAGGTTCTCTGGGGGGAGAAAAAAGATAAGTATCGAGAGGACCCATCTCGTGTGCGTCCACCAAGACTTGAGGATTCCATTGAAGGACGGCTTTGACCTTTCCCCGGGTCTCCGGATGAACTAAGGCAAACCAGTCTCGGTTCAGATCAAAAAGATAGTGATTTCCGCGTCCCCAGGGCCAGAATCCACCATGCTGAAGGCTCTGATCATCGAAGTTGGGAACTACACCAGACCACATTTCCATCTGTTTCAGAAAACGTTCTCTGCCGTCAGGATTCTGAAGAGGATCGACGATTGTTACAACCTGGTTTCTAATCTTTTCTGTCAAAGAGTCTGTGCCTGCTATAAGTTGATATGCAATTTGAACTGCTGCATCTGTAGGGGAGATCTCATCTCCATGAACGCAATAAGCCAACCAGACAATGGCTGGAGTCTTTTCCATTAAGGAAAAAGCCTCTTCTTCTTGGCGAAATGTTCGTGGGTCAGCCAGTCTGGCCATCGAACTTCTTATCTGCTCAAGTTTTTTCATCTTCTCTTCGGAGCTGATGATTAAGTAATAGAGGGTTCGCCCCTCATGGGTTTTACCATATTCCCTCAGCTCTGCGCGGGGAGTTGATTCAGCCAGGAGTTTCAAGTAGGAAACAACCTCCTCATAGTGGCATGGTTTTGAACCCATTGGAAAGCCCATGACGCTTTCGGGTGTGGGAATATCAGGATGATAGATTCCTTCCGGGAAAAAGGGCTCAATATAAGAGTCTGTAAATTCTACAAGCGAAGAACCTTTTGAAAGAGCAGAGGTCTTTGAGACAAGGCAGACATTCCAGAGCAAGGCTACCATTGTAAAAAGCAGGAGAATACAAATGCAAACTTTATAATATCTTTTCTGCACGAAACTAAAAAACTGTTTTCTTATCATTGGCATTACCTCCTATCATGCAATCTAAATGTTTACTTTCGGAAATTCTCATAAACTTGGATCCCCATTTGCTTTGAAGTATTATTTCTTCTTATTCCTGAACTTTTTCTAAAACATGAGATCCTTTAACGAGTAGAATAAAGGGAATTACTTTTTATTTGTCAAACAAAAGTGAGTTGAACGGACCAGAAACTGTTCCCCCAAGATGTCGCATTAGCAATTTAATTATCAAGCCTCCCAGACTTTTGATTCTGATAGATATTTTTTAACTTTCGGCTATTCAAAACGTATGCTGATGTAATTTAAACTGTTGCCATGTCTCCCTGAGAAATTTTTGTCTTGACAATTTTTGGGTTTCACTTAATATTTAAAACCAATGAAGATAGAATTTGACAAAGATTCGGAAGATGGCAGTCAGACCCTAAAACAGGAGGAAAGCCCAGAGACATTACAGCTTTGTGCAGAAGGTGCATCTTTTGGGGAACCAGTGAAGGTCGATCTTTCAGTCTCAAAGATTGGGAATCAACTGATCTGTCGAGGGAACGTGAAAACTTCGGCCCAATTGGAGTGCTCTCGCTGTCTTGCGATCTATGATCAGCCCATAATTTCAAATCTGGATTTTGTGGTAGATTTTGGAGAAAATCCACAGGAGTTCAAATCCGAGGAGGATAACTATTTTATAGCCGATCCCTTCGCGGATTTTTTTGAAATCGATAATCTGGTCAGAGAGATCGTAATTTTGGCCCTGCCCTTGAAACCCTTATGTTCGGAGGATTGTAAAGGCTTGTGTCCCATCTGCGGGACGGATTTAAATAAATCCCAGTGTAGTTGTGTCAAGAAGGAAGTCGATCCCAGATGGGAGAAATTAAAGGGATTGCTGGGCGACAAATCTTAAATTTCATGGCAAGAACTAGAATCTCAGGTTTAATCATTTCATGGAATTTTATGAAGACTCTTTATTATGGTAGCGGATGTGAAATAAGGAGAAAAGATGCCTTTACCGAAAAGAAGACATTCTAAATCTCGAGGGGCCAAGAGACGTACACATTGGAAACTTAATGTGCCCACATTAGTCGAATGTTCTCATTGCCATCAGCCTAAGCTGCCCCATAGGATCTGTCCTAATTGTGGATATTATAATGGCAAAGAGGAGATTACCCCTAAAGAGACTTAAAAGTAGGGTCTGGGATCTGGTGATTCGGGGAACAGAGCGAGGTTCAACGTAGAGGGAAGAGATAGTGAATGAGAAGATAAGGATAGCAGTTGATGCCATGGGGGGAGATTATGCACCTGCAGCTGTGGTGGAGGGATCCATTCTGGCCCAAAATGAAAATCACCGAGATCTTGAGCTGATCCTGGTAGGAGAGAGGGAAAAGATTAATCAGGAATTGTCCCGGCTAAAAGCCACCGATTCGCCTTTAACCGTCCAAAATGCCTCGGAGATGGTCACCATGAATGATCAGGCGGTGGAGAGTTTGAGAAAGAAAGATTCTTCCATTCCGGTGGGGATGAGGCTGCAAAAGCAGAGAGAAGTGGACGCTTTCGTCTCTGGAGGAAACACTGGCGCGGTTATGGCCCATGCCCTCATGACCCTGGGTAGATTAGAAGGGGTGAACCGTCCAGCCATCGCTTCTTTTTTGCCCTCGGAGAAGGGGATCGTGGTGGTTTTGGATGCAGGAGCCAACACTGAGTGCAAAGCTCAAAACCTTTATCAGTTCGGGGTAATGGGGTCCATATACACAAGCTACATATTGAGAAAAAAGAATCCCCGAATTGGACTTTTATCCATCGGAGAAGAGAGCACCAAAGGGAACGAGCTGACCCTATCCACCTACAAGTTTTTAAGCGAAGATCCCACCTTGAACTTCATTGGAAACGTGGAGGGAAGGGATGTTTTAAAAGGCACCTGTGATGTGGTGGTGTGCGATGGATTCGTGGGAAACATCGTTTTGAAATTTGCTGAAAGCATCGATGGGTTCTTAACCTGGCTGGTGAAAAAAAGAGTAAAAGAGAGCCTTCTTTTCCGATTGGGAGCCTTCCTGGTGAAGGTTTCCATAAGAGATTTGAGAAAGGTATTAGATTATGCCGAATACGGGGGAGCACCTCTTCTGGGGGTAAATGGGGTGTGCATCGTCTGTCATGGAGAATCCCCTCCCAAAGCCATTAAAAACGCTTTGAAGATGGCCGCGGATATGGTGAGGGAAAGAGTAAATGAGCATATTACTAAGGTCCTATGGGATAAAGAAAAAAATAATTGAAAGTGAATCAAGAAAGTTGAAATGATCAAAAAGATAAATACCTTCATTTCAGGCACCGGCTCTTTCGCTCCGCCCCGGGTATTGACCAACCTCGATTTAGAAAAGATGGTGGATACCTCAGACGAATGGATTACTGCCAGAACCGGAATAAAGGAAAGAAGGATTGCAGAGGATGGCACGGCACCTTCGGATTTGGCTTTGAAAGCCTCGAAGCAGGCTTTAGAGGAAGCTCAAATAACACCAGATCAAATAGATTTGATCCTCTTGGGCACAGTGACTCCAGATTATATTCTTCCTTCCACCGCCTGCATACTTCAAGATAAGCTTAAAGCCAAAAATGCGGCAGTTTTGGACATAGTGGCCGCTTGTTCGGGATTCATTTATGGTCTTTCCATAGCTTCTGCCTTCATCTCCATCGGTCAATATAAAAATATCTTGGTAATCGGGGTGGAGACCCTCTCCAAGATCGTCAACTGGGAGGATCGAAATACTTGTGTTATTTTTGGGGATGGAGCCGGAGCTGCAGTGGTCAGCGCGACCACCGAAGACAAGGGAGTGTTGGGAACATTCCTCTCCGGAGACGGATCATTGGCTAATCTTTTGCACGTCCCCATCGGGGGAGCTAAATTACCTTTAACCAAAGAAAATATTGAATTGAATGAGCACTTCATTCACATGGAGGGGAGTGATGTTTTTAAATCTGCGGTAAGAACCATGGTAAATGCCACAGAACATATAATTCAAAAAGTAGGGATAACTCCAGAGGATGTGGACCTTTTGATCCCTCACCAGGCCAACATAAGAATCATAGAGGCCTTAGCCAAAAGGCTGAAGCTCCCCATGAACAAAGTCTACGTCAACATCGATCGATATGGAAACACCTCTGCCGCCTCGGTTCCCATTGCTTTGGATGAAGCCAGAAGGAAGGGAATGATGAAGGAGGGAAGCATCTCCGTTTTGGTGGCCTTCGGAGCAGGATTTACCTGGGGATCAGCGGCGATAAAGTGGTAAGGAGGTAAAGTTTGGCGGTTATTCAGAAGTTGATAAAAGTTGCAGGTTCAAAGGGAAGTGAAGAAGTAGAAGCAATCTTCGATTCCGGCTCTACTTATTCTTGTATCCACCCTGAGTTGGCTTCTAAGTTGGGAATGATTGAGGCACTTCCTGAACCTATGGAGTTTAAAACAGCAGAAGAAGGGAGAAACCTGCAAGCCAAAGAGGCTGTGAGGCTAAACTTCTATTTAGATGGCTATAGATTTTCTGATGAGTTTATGCTCATCCCAGGGCTCTCAGAAACTGTGATCATTGGAGCCAAAACTCTTCAGGCTTGGAGACTGAAACTAAACTTCGAAACAGATGAAGTGATCATCGATCCGAAAGTGACAAAACTTCGACTGCTCTTGTGTTTTGATCTAGCTGGATGTTATCCCATATGGGTCTCCGTGTTTCACAAAACGCATTGTTAGATTTGTTGCTAGAATGTGAAAAAAATTGGAGATAAAGACTTTTACAAGATTAATCTTAAATAACTTGGAGGAACAATGCTATACCTGACTATTGGCTTAATTGTTGTTCTCATTGGTGTGTTCGCTGCCTATAAATTTTCGTCCGAAACCGGACAGAGGCGGCTCAAGCCTTACCTTTTGGTTTTTTCAATACTGGTCCTGATCGTTTTGATAACTGAAGTTACTATGACCATCGGCGGGGAAAAGAAGACAAAAACTGAAGCCCCAGCACTCAGTGAGCAGGAGGAGGTTGAACCAACAAAAACCGAGCCCTCCAGAGTCAGCGCTCAGAAGGAAATGGAGACGGTTGGAATTGATATTCAAATTAAAAGAGCGCCGTCTATGACTCCCACGAGTGCGCGATGGGAAAAACTACCAGATCGGACCCTTGTGCTAAGTTGGGACAACATCAAGAATACGTACCAATCAGATGAGTCTGGTTTGGTAAAAAATGTCAAAATACCCACGATGGGCAAAGTGGAATATGAGGTTTGGCATAATAAGGAGTTGGAACAGCAAGGGAGTTTTGACTACAGCAAAGCTGGTAAAGAGGGTGTATTGGAGATTTTAATACGAGAACCCAAGTAAGCTCACATCATTGAAAATCAAGGAAGCGACCCGGAACAAAATCCTAAGAGAAATTGATTTTTCTCCTTAAACGATTATTGAACATTGGATATAAACTTGTCTTTTTTCGTTCTTTGATTTTATAGAGAAAGATCGGGGTACTAATAGTGTAATAAGAGGAGTCTAAAATTTTTTATGGATAAAATCGCTTTTTTATTTCCGGGACAGGGGGCACAATACGTGGGGATGGGAAAGGATTTATATAATTCCCATCCATTCGTAAAAGAGCTTTACTCCACTGCTGAAAAAATCTTGGGCTTTGATTTGGCCAAGGTCTGTTTTGAAGGACCTGAAGAGTTATTAGTTCAGACCAAGTATACTCAGCCGGCTATTTTCGTCCAGAGCGTAGCTTTGTGGAATTTTTTGTTCAATGAAAACATTAAACCAGCATTTGTTGCTGGTCACAGCTTGGGAGAATATTCAGCTCTGGTGGCAGCGGAAGCTTTGTCCTTTGAGGACGGTTTGGAAGCAGTCAAGAATCGGAGCACCCTGATGCAAGAGGCTTGCGAGAAAAATCCAGGAACCATGGCTGCCATCATTGGTCTTTCCGAAAAGGATATTCTCTCCATCTGTAAGGAAGCCTCAGTTTATGGAATCATCCAGCCAGCCAATTTTAATTCTGCTGAGCAGGTGGCTATCTCAGGAGAGAAAAAAGCGGTGGAGAAGGGGGTGGAACTGGCAAAACAGAGAGGAGCCAAAAGAGCCGTTCTTTTGGAAGTTGGGGGAGCTTTCCATTCGGAGCTGATGCGTGGGGCCCAGGAAAGATTTCAAGAGATCATAAGAAAGCTGGTGGTGAACAAAGCCATGGTTCCGGTGGTGGCTAACGTTACCGCCGAGCCTGTCACCGAACCTTCTCAAATAAGGGAACTTTTGATCGAGCAGATTACCAGTCCGGTCTTGTGGTATCAATCCATGAAATGGATGTATGATCAAGGGATAAGAGATTTTGTGGAAGTCGGCCCTGGAAAAGTGTTACAAGGAGTTTTGAAAAGGTCGTTCAAAGAGGCAAAGACTTTCGGAGTAGACAAGTTTTCAGATCTCCAGAAGTTTAGAGAGGTAGTCACGGCAAGAACAATTTAAAATCCGATTTTCTATTTGCGATTCACTTTCTTAAAAAGAGGTGTCAGAGCTACGTTAAATCGGCTCGAGAGGCTAATATAAAAGGAAGAAATAAGTTTATACCCCCTCACCCTAATCCTCTCCCACCAGGGGAGAGGGAACTTCCTCCCTCCCCTGATGGGAGGGAGTGAGAGGGAGGGTGATGCGTATGCATTCATACGAATTGTATCAATTTGTCTGATTCTATTGATAAGGTATGAATTTAAAAGGAAAAGTGGCTCTGGTCACCGGCGGAGCTCAGGGAATAGGTAAGGCCATTGCGGTTAAATTGGCCAAAGAGGGGGCGGACGTGGTCATTGCCGATATAGATATCGATTTAGCTCAATCCGTTCTGGCGGAGATGAAAACTTGGGGTGTCTCTGCGGTGGCTTTAAAAGCGGATGTGTCCAACTCTCATGAGGTAGAAGATTTGGTGAGGAAGGTTCAGGAAAGGTTCCCCACCTTAGATATTTTGGTGAATAATGCAGGAATAACTAAAGATGCGCTTTTGGTCAGAGTCTCAGAAGAGGATTGGGATAGGGTTTTAAGGGTAAACCTGAAAGGAGCTTTCAACCTCACTAAAAGTGTGGCAAAAGTGATGATGAAACAGAAATCAGGAAAGATTGTGAATATAACCTCGGTAATTGGAATGATGGGTAATGTGGGACAGGCAAGCTATGCCGCCTCTAAGGCTGGACTCATTGGCTTCACCAAATCAACTGCGAAAGAGCTTGCCGCTCGAGGGATTACAGTGAATGCTGTTGCACCGGGCTACATCCTGACTTCAATGACAGAGAATCTTCCCCAAAGTGCCAAAGACGCTTTTTTGAATCAGATCCCCTTGAAAAGAGCAGGAACGCCGGAGGAGGTAGCAAATCTGGTGGCGTTCTTGGTTTCTGATGAATCTGGCTACATTACCGGTCAGGTGATTCAGGTGGATGGGGGACTTCTTATGTAGACTGAGCGGCAGCGGCAATCTGATTAAGAATTTGAAAAGCGAAACTAAAGATAGTAATTCAAAATCTGATGGTGGTTCAACAAGAAGCTTTTAAAAAATACTACAATAATAATCTTGATCTTTTGATTGCTTGTTTTTAACTTTTCATTTACAAGGTTTATTGTTTAATCCTGTTGACTCGGAGTGGAAATCAATAAGAAAGATAAGCTCACTGAAAAGAATAAGAAGGAGGTAATAGCATGTCAGTGGAAGAAAGAGTGAAAAAGATCGTTGTGGAGCAGTTGGGGGTGGAGGAAAGTCAAGTGACTAAGGAGGCTTCCTTTGTTGATGATCTGGGGGCAGATTCTTTGGACACGGTGGAACTGGTGATGGCCTTGGAGGAGGAGTTCAGCACCGATGACTTCAAGTTTGAGATTCCCGATGAAGAGGCAGAAAAGATTTCCACAGTGGGACAGGCTGTCGAATATATAGAAAAAAATCTACCTAAAGAAAGCTAAAGGGGTTTTAAATGAATGGTTCGACTTCGCTCACCATAAAAAGAAGGGTAGTGGTGACCGGTATGGGGGTCATCTCACCGGTTGGGAATTCGGTGGAGGAGCTCTGGAACAATTTAAAAAGCGGTATCTCCGGCATCGACAAGGTGACCAGGTTTGACGCTTCGAAATTTTCGACAAAGATCGCAGCAGAGGTGAAAGATTTTGATCCATCGAAATACATTGACAAAAAAGAAGCTCGAAGGATGGATCTCACCGAGCAATATGCTATCGTCTCTTCCCAAAAAGCTTTTGATGACGCAAAATTAGGCTCCGATTCTTTAGATCTAGAAAAAGCAGGTGTGGTACTGGGGAGTGGAATTGGGGGAATAGACACTTTTGAGAAACAGCATGCCATCCTTTTGAAACAAGGTCCTAATCGGGTTAGCCCCTTTTTCATTCCCATGATGATCATCGATATGGCGGCAGGCCTGGTTTCCATGAGGTTCAACTTCAAGGGACCAAACTATGCCACCGTCTCTGCCTGCGCCTCAGGGGCTCATGCGATTGCTGATGCATTCAGGATCGTCCAGCGGGGCGACGCGGAAGTGATGATTCCCGGAGGAAGCGAAGCCACCGTAACTCCAGCCTCTTTGGCTGGATTCTGCTCAGCTCGAGCTCTATCCACAAGAAACGATGAACCGCAGAAGGCTTCCCGACCTTTTGACCAACAAAGGGATGGATTTGTGATGGGTGAAGGAGCTGGAATGATCATTTTGGAAAACCTGGACCATGCTCAAAGAAGAGGGGCAAAAATCTATGCCGAGATCATTGGGGTGGGGATGAGTGCGGATGCCTATCACATCACGGCTCCAGCCCCAGGTGGGGAGGGAGCGGTCCGTTCCATGCAATTGGCTTTGAAGGATGCCGATCTTTCGCCGGAATCTGTGGATTATATCAATTCCCATGGAACCTCCACAGATTTAGGAGATCTGACCGAATGTCAAGCCATCAAAGCGGTTTTCGGGGAGCATGCTTATAAGATTCCGGTGAATTCGACCAAATCGATGGTAGGACATCTTTTAGGAGCGGCTGGAGCTGTGGAGCTAATCGCTGCCATCAAGTCCATGGAGGAGGGGATCTTGCACCCCACCATTAACTATGAATTCCCTGACCCTGAATGCGATTTGGACTTTGTGCCCAATCAAAAAAGATCAACACATATAGACAGGGCGATCTCCAATTCCTTTGGTTTTGGAGGGCACAACATCACCATAGCAGTTAAGAAATTCGTTCCCTGATTCTGAGGAAAATTTTATTTGATAAGATCATGTCAAAAAGCTCGTTTCTGAATTCTTGAAGGAGGGAGTTTAGACAATAAGCAAAGGTATTTAGGTTCTGAGAAAATCTTCCGCAACGGGGGCTTTTTAAGGATTTTGTCTTTTCCTTTGTCTGCCAGACCGATAACGATTAAGAATAATGAATTCTAATCATGACTCTGTGTCTACCTGATAGATTTACATGGCATTCAACTTAATACGTTTTTTAAAAAGGTTACTTCCACAAAAGGAAAGATTCAAGCGATACTTCGAGCTTGAACACAGGTTAGGCTATCGCTTCAAAGATTTGGGCCTTTTAGACAGGGCCTTGACTCATCGGTCGTTTATCTATGCTTCAGAAAACAGTTCGATAGGCTCGCTACAAAATGAAAATCTGGTATCCAACGAAAGATTGGAATTTTTGGGAGACTCAATATTAGGGATGGTGGTCAGCCAATTCCTATTTGAGAATTTTCCAGGGAAAAGAGAGGGAGATTTGACCAAGCTAAAAGGAACTTTGGTGAGCGAAGCTAGTTTGAGCAGAATTGCCCGATCCATCTTGTTGGGCAAATATCTAAACTTAAGTGAGGAGGAGGATAAATCCGGAGGTAGGCAGAGAACCTCCATTATAGCTGATGCCTATGAGGCAGTGATTGGAGCGATCTATCTGGATGGTGGTTTGGCTCCCGTGCGAAGGGTGATTAAGAATCAGATACTAAAAAGATGTCTGGAGCTTACCAGTGATAAAACCTTTTACAATTACAAAGGTGAACTTTTAGAATATCTGCAAGCTTTAGGACTGGGCATGCCCAGATATGAGATCATAGTGGAGGAGGGTCCTGATCATCAAAAAAAGTTCACCATCGGTGTTTTGGTCAAAGGCAAAAAGTTGGGAAAAGGGGTAGGCCTCTCCAAAAAGGAGGCAGAACAAAAAGCAGCTAAGATGGCGCTGCAAAATATTGATAAGTTTTTAGAAGAATTTTAAAAAGAAAGTGACCGCCTACATGAAACAATGGAGAATCATTTTTACTGGCGCAAGTGATGCCTTCTTTAACATGGCCTTGGACGAGGCGATTTTGCAAGCTCATGAGGACGGAGATGTTATCCCTTCTTTGCGTGCTTACTTATGGAAACCGCCAGGAGTCTCCATTGGATATTTTCAAGCCACAGGAAACACAGTTGATTTAAGTAAATGCAAAGAAAACAATATTGATGTGGTCAGAAGAATCACCGGGGGAAGAACGGTGCTTCATGAAAACGAGATAACTTACAGCGTTTGTGCTTCAATCAGAGAATATCCGGAATTGGGAGAGAACGTTAATGAGACCTATCAAAAAATAAGTTTCGCCCTTCTGGAATCGTTGAAAGCACTCAAAATCTTTGGGGAATGGGTAAAACCCCACAAGGACAGAATTAAAATGGATTCCACAGGTTCGATAAACTTACTGCAAGCAGGATCCCTGCAACTCGCTGGAAATTCCTGTTTATCCAAACCTTGCTTTATAAGCAACTCAAGATATGAGATCACCGTGGCGGGGAAAAAATTGATAGGCAGCGCTCAAAGACGTTTTCAAAATAGCTTTATCCAGCATGGATCCATTCCTTTGGGTAAGGGAAAAGTTAGCTTGCCCCACCTTTTAACTGAAGAGATTAACAAGAAAAAGATGAAAGAAAAGCTGGAGAGAAAATCTGCCAATTTGGAAGAAATCTTAAAGAGAAAAGTCGAATCCAAAGAGGTACTTTTCGCCCTTAAAAAAGGCTTTGGCAAATTCTTTGATGCAGAGATGATCGAGTCAGAACCGAGCAAAAGGGAGATTGAAACAGCACAAGTGCTAAGAGAGGAAAAATACTCAACTGAGGAGTGGAATTTTAGGAGAAGGACCTATCAACCTAAGAAAGTTGGATCTTGACTCTTCCAGAATCCCGTTCTTAGAAGCGGGAATTCGTCAAATTCTACGTTTGCACTAATTTGTTGATTTATAATAACTTAAATGAGCAGCCCTGCTTCCGATCGCAGGTTTCTGCGTGATATGGCTTTTTGGAGACGGAACGGCCCTTTTCTTCATCTATCCGTAGTATTGTAAATGGTTTATTCTCTTAGGATTACGTGGACAAAGGAATTTACATCACCCTGGGGACCTTTGGTATGATTTTTGTTGTTATATAAACAGATTGGTGTTTTGTTTTTTTTGGTTATGTATTTTAAGAAAAGCTGCCATCTGTTTTTTTTGAATAGCGAGGAGGAAGCAGGAGAAGGGAAACTGAAGGCGACTGAGGTGAGCGGGTGATTGTGAAGGCATTTTCTTGGAAGGAAAACTCAAATAGTTCTTTTTGGTTTTGAAAAGTGAAGGTTGTGGATTTTGAATTTTTTGACATAAACATAAAAAAAGTCTTGACAAAATGGAAGAAAATGTGTTAAATATTAAGTTTGTATGAGGTCTGTAAGACAAGAAGTCACGTTTTTTAAGAAGATGAAAAATTAAGAAATTGTTTAAACCAAAAGGAAAGGAGTGTGTGATGAAGTGCTTTTTAAAGAAGGAAGTGGCAGCTTTTATCATGGGGCTGGCAATTCTGATTTTCTCAAGCGGTTCGCTTTTTGCAGGCGTTACCGGAAAGGTCTCCGGCAGAGTGATCGATGCGGAAAGTGGAGAGGAACTTCCAGGTGCCTCCATTAGAATCGAGGGAACCACCTTGGGGAACATGGCGATGCCGGATGGCTCCTATTTCATCATCAGCATCCCGCCTGGTGAATATTCGGTGACCGCATCCATCATCGGATATCAATCCGTGACGATGAAGGGGGTGCAGGTGATCTCCGATCGCACCACGGAGGTGAACTTCAGATTGAAGGCAACTGCTCTGGAGTTGGAAGGAATCACTGTAACCGCAGAGAGAAAGGCAATTGAGAAGGACATCACCGCCAGCGTCAGGACCATCTCCACTGCCGAGATCAAAAACATGCCGGTGAAGGAGATCTCCCAGATACTTGCTGCCCAAGTTGGCTTCGTGACTAAAGCTCATGAGCTTCACATCCGAGGCGGTCGAGCCGGAGAGGCCTTATACATCGTGGATGGGGTGGAGACTCGTGATCTTCTGGGAGGATTGGGGAAAGTGACCGGAGGAATGAATGTCTCCTCCGCCAACATTGAGGAAATCTCCGTTTTGAAAGGTGGGTTCGATGCGGAGTATGGTAATATCCAATCTGCAGTTATAAGCGTGGTCACCAAGGAAGGATCAGCCAAAGCTACTTCTGGTCGGTTCGAGTTTCTCACCGATGATTTTGGCACTCCTAAATTTAACAAATATTCGCGTAACACCGACCGGATGGAATTCAGCCTGGGAGGTCCCGATCCCTTCTTTACCACTCGCTTTCTGCCTGCTTTGGGGATTAAATTTTTGGGGGAAAAGGTAGCTTATTACTTTACTGGACACGTGGAGAAGACAGATACCTATTACCAGGTAAATAAATATGCTACTCCTAAAACCGCCAAAGAATTTAGAGTGGACCATGTTCTTGGCTTTACGGTTCCCGAGAGAATGAACAATCTGTATTCCACCATGTTTAAGTTAAGCTATAAGGCTGCACCGGATAAAAAGCTGATTTTCACCACCCAGTCCAATTGGGAGCGTTATTCTCTTTTCTTCGATCCCTCCGGAGGCGACACCCTCCAAGAGACCAGAGGGGCTGTGAATGTCTGGAAGTATCGCTACACTCCCTCCACCATCCCTCAGGTTGAGGCTTCTGCCAATCTCACCATGTTGCGTTTTACTCATAATGTCAGCAGAAGCTCCTTCTATGAGATTAGGCTCAGTCGGCACAAAAACTCTTATCTGCAAGCGCCTGGGGATCCCAACAGGCCCGGAGGCAAACAAACTCCTGGGGATTTTGAGATTTATGAGCGATGGGAATCTTTTAGGGATGCCAACAAGGATGGAAAGTGGAGTCCAGCTGAACCTTACCTGGATGTGAATCAGAATGGCCAATATGATTTAGGTGAACCCTTTCAGGATATACAGGAAGGCAAGAACGGAGTATATGATCCGGGTGAACCTTTTGTGGATACCGGTCCCGACTACAACGGGGTATATGATTGGGGTGAGCGTTTCACAGATTTGCCCAGTGAGGGAAGATGGAATAATGCGGAGGACTTCGTAGATACCCCGGATTCGGATGATCCCAACGATAAAAATGGGAGGTTCGATCCCGAAAAGCAAAGGCAGGCCTTGGGTGCCATCGGCATAGATGAGGCAGAGCCTTACGTCGACGGAGATATAAATTTAGGTGAGCCGTTTATTGACATGGACAAAAATGGAGTTTACAACGAAGGAGATGTTTGGGATGGTTCCATGGATCTCAACGGCAATGGGAAATATGATGGACCAGATATGCTTTGGACTCCAGGAATTCCCTTTGACGATAGGAATAAAAATGGAACGTATGACCTTCCCAATGGCCAATGGGATCCAGGGGAGTTTTATACAGACCTGAATGGCAACGGCAAATGGGATGATTCTGATGGCTTTTATGATCGAGGGCACGAACGCCGTTGTTACTACCAGGACCGAGCTACCACCAAGTGGACTTTGAAGATCGATTTCACCAGCCAGGTAACTAAGGAACATCAGATCAGAACCGGATTTTCGCTAGATCGAATAAAAGCACAGTACGGAGATTTGCGCTATCCCTATTGGCCCTATGATGGACCTCCGGATGAAGGTCCTTGGCCGGAGAGGGGAGCCTTCCGGGATTTTTACACTCGCCGACCCGTCTTGGGAGCTTATTACTTTCAAGACAAGATAGAATATGGTGCCATGGTGGGTAGGCTGGGTTTCCGCTATGATTGGTTCCTACAGTCAGGAGACATAAGAGGAATGAAATCAGAGGAGACCCCCACCGAAGAGGAGCCGGCTGATACCCGAGGAAAGGTCTCTCCTCGAATGGGTATCTCCTATCCCATCACCGACAAAGCCAAGGTTTATTTTAACTATGGACACTTCTATCAGTTTCCTGAGCTCCACTGGATGTATATGCAAAAAACTCAGACCGGGATACCACAGTATGGTAACTATAATCTGGATTATATGAAAACGGTGGCTTATGAGCTGGGAGTCGACTATGTGGTTTCCCCCATTTATAAACTGACCGTCTCCGGCTTCTATAAGGATTATTATGGTCAGATGAACACCGAGGAGATGAGGATTGGACCCAAGGCCTTCAGCTTCTGGGAGAACACCGACTATGGGAGGGCCAGAGGTTTGGAGCTGGAGCTGAGGAAAGCATACGGAGCTTATACTTCCGGGTACATTAACTATCAGTACGCTTTTGCCTATGGCAAAAGCTCAATGGAGGCTTCCAACTATTATGCCCGAGCTTCAGCGGGTGAGATTCCCATTCAGGAGTATCCTTTGGATTGGGATGTAAGGCACCAGATAACTTTGAATCTGGATTTGCGAGTCTCCAAGAATGAGCATCCCGAACTTTTTGGATTCAAGTTGCCCGACAACTGGGGACTGAATTTGATCTGGCAATACAATAGTGGTTTCGCCTTTACCCCTCAGGAAAAATATCCAGGATTGGTATTGCGGGGGAGAAGGGAGAAGCCATTGCCCAATTCTGAACGTATGCCTCCTTTCAGTAATGTTGATCTGCGTTTTGATAAGGACTTTGAGGTGTGGAAGCTCAACTATACTTTCTCCGTTTGGCTCAATAATCTCTTTGACACCAGAAACGTTGAAAGAGTTTCTGGGCTGACTGGTCGACCTGATACTGAACAGAATCGGGCGGATCAGGTATGGGCAGAAAATGTGGTCTATGCCGGACGTGAGATTGACAAGAATCCGAATTATTACGGACCGGGCAGACACATTATGTTGGGGTTGTCAATAGCCTTTTAAAGTCTGGATGGACGAAGCCAGAGGCGTATCGTATATGTCCGATGAGGTGTGTTTTACGACCATTTCAGTCCAAATATGAGAAGGGAGATTACCTTAATCTTTTGGCAAGGAGATTAACATGAAGAAAATAAAAAAAGGATGGCTCCTTCTTTTGGGATTTTTCGTTTTGTTCAATCTCAAAATGGGAGTGGTTGAGGCCAGAATGAGTATGAAAAGCGACCAAGAGATCGAGGCCAGCCGGAATTTCAAACTTTCAGCCGATATTCCTCTTAGCCAACAGAGGGTGCACCGGGTTGGACTTTTGCAGCTTTGTGTTACCAATTGGGGAATTTTTGGAAGCCAGATGAGGGATCCATATCAGATGGAATCGGTAGGAGGATGCTTCAGTCCCAATCCCGATGAAGAGGTTCTGGCTCCTTCAGCTGAGTATCCTGCTGGATCGGATTTGGAGTATCTGTTTCAAGGTGGATTGTGGATCGGGGCGATAGTGGAGGACTCAGCTTACACCACGCTGGGGTGCGACGGTTGGTTTTGGATTTATGAGATGTGGCCGGATAAAGCGCCTGAAGGCGCTATCACGGAAAGAAGCATAAGGCCCACCGGTTCCTGTTATTCGCCCGAAGCTGTCTCAGAGCAGGACGTAATCGCGGTTTATACCGATACCTCAGCGGAGATTCCATTATCTCCGGATCAACGTGACGAGTGGGACAACCGAAAACATTTTCCTCTAAATATTCAGATTACCCAAAAAAGTTATTCTTGGAGCTATGAATACGCCGAGGATTTTGTGCTGATCGACTTCACTGTGAAGAATATGGGCATTAGGAAAATAAAAGATATGTATATGGGTCTCTATATTGACGCGGATGTTCAGTGGATCGATGAACCCTCCTATGGTCAAAACTATGGACCCCAGGATGACATCTGTGGCTTCAGACAGCTGGTCACCGAGCCCAAGGGAGATTGCTACGACACGGTTAACTTGGCCTGGATTGCAGACAATGATGGGCATGGATCGGAGGATGGAGGGGAACAGGCTAAAGTCTTCGCCAGTAAGAGCCCCATAGCGGTGACTGGCACCAGAGTGGTCAGATCACCCAAACCAGGGCTTAAATACTCATTCAATTGGTGGATCTCCAATCAGGGCGGAGCCCCTCTTGATTGGGGTCCCTGGAAGTCGGAGAGCCAGACGAGGTGGGCGACGATGAACCCTTACGGATCTGGCACCAATTTCCCGAGCAATGTGTTAGGTACTCCAGGAGGAGACGTCTCTAAATATTTCATCATGTCCAATGAAGAATTCGATTATGACCAGATATATTCCTGCGTCTGGCCTGACAGATGCCCGGATGAGGGCTGGCTTCCCATCAATGAGCAGATGTGTGGGGAGTTAGCCAATGGGTATGACACCCGTTATCTTTTGTCCTTTGGTCCCTTCGATGAGATCAGTCCTGGGGAATCGCTTCTGGTCACCATTGGGTATATTGCTGGAGACAACTTTCATGTGGACCCTCGTA
>LJVD01000111.1 GCA_001304225.1 candidate division Zixibacteria bacterium SM1_73 | reverse complement strand
TACCAGAATGGAACTGCCCCAACTTTGGTGCACTGGGTGATCATCTCTTTTGCCATTTCTAAAACCGGAAAACCTCTGGTCTCAATCCAGAGCCTTTCGCCCGGCTTTAACTCAAGTGAATAGTCAATCAGATTCTTGGCTAAAGTCACAACCCTTTGATCTTTCATTACTTGATCCTTTCTGTTTGAAGTTTGACTCCATTTGATTCTCACTTTAGTATATAAGGTTTGGGTCTTGAAAGCAACTAAAAAAGATGATTCCAGCTTTGTTATCAATCAGTTCATCTATGGCTATTCACTTCGAACAAGGTTAGCCTAGCACAAGGAAGTGGTAAAGGATTTTTTTGTTGACTAAGTTGGTGTTATTTGATATAATCTTTAGTGGAGGTAGTGGCTATAGGTAATGGAACGACTTAAATTAAGATTAAGGATGCTGAACTATTAGCGAATTACCGTATTCAAAAACCTTAAACTTTTAGACCTGTAAACTTTTCCGCCGAAGGCGGATCCTTCGGACAAATTGCGTTTTCATGAAAATCCCACTACTAAGAAGGGCCAAGACTCTTCCTCGTTACCGCCAAATTGCAGGAGTCCTTTTTAAATACGGCTTTGGTCATCTCTTAGACCAGATGAGGATCTTCACCTTTCTCAGATTAAGGAAGAAGATTCTCAAAAAAAGAGTGAAACTGGAAGAGTTGACTTATGCCCAGAGGATAAGATTAGCTTTGGAGGAGCTCGGTCCCACCTTTGTGAAATTGGGACAGGTTCTCTCCATGCGTCCTTTTTTGATTCCCCTGGAATTGGTCTTAGAATTGACCAGGCTTCAGGACGAGGTGGCACCCTTTCGTTTTGAACAGGTCAAGCAGATAGTGGAGAAGGAGCTGAAGGCTCCTTTGGAAGAGCATTTTTCTTCTTTCGACACCATACCCATCGCCTCCGCTTCGCTTTCCCAAGTGCATAAGGCAGTGACCAGAGAGGGAGAGAAGGTGGTAGTCAAAGTCCAGCGTCCCGGAATAAAACAGATAATCGATGCTGATATGGACATTTTGAAAGATTTGGTAAGCCTTCTGGATAAGTATGTTCCGGAATCAAGGCAATATGATCCCAAAGGGATAAGAGAAGAGCTGGCCAAGTCCATCCGCAAGGAGATTGATTTTAACAACGAAGCAAGAAACATCGAAGTCTTCAGGGAGAATTTTAAAGATGAAAAAGCGGTCTTCGTTCCCCAGGTCTTTTGGGATAAAACCACCTCCAGGGTTTTGACCATGGGTTACATCAATGGGATTAAGATATCAAATTTAGAGGAATTAGATAAAAAAGGAATTGACAGAAAACTGATTGCCCAAATAGGGGGGAGGATGGTTTTAAAGCAGATCTTTGAGGACGGTTTTTTTCACGCCGATCCACATCCCGGAAATCTGTTTGTCTTGGAAGGGAATGTTATTGCTCCGGTCGACTATGGAATGATGGGAAAGCTTTCTGAGACCACCATGGATGAGTTGGCAGATCTTTTAATCTCGGTGGTGACGTGGCATCCAAGTGGAATAGTTAAGGTATATCAAGACTTGGGAGTGGTGGGGGAGGAGGCTAATTTAAGAGCTTTAGAGGCTGATCTGGCTGATTTTATTTACAAGTATCATAAGATACCTCTGTCGCGTCTGGACATGAGGGTTTTGATGGACGAGGCATTTGAAATAATTCATCGATATAACATCCATATTCAAGCCGAACTGATGCTTTTCTCCAAAGCCATGATCACCTATGAAGAAGTTGCCAAGATGCTTGATCCGGAGTACGATTTGGTTACTCAGTCCTTGCCTTATATAAAGAATTTGGCATATCGTAAATTCAAACCAAAGGTTGTTTTAAGAGATGTCTCTACTTTGTTTCAGGATCTCAGATCGCTTTTTATTCTTCTTCCTTTCGAGTTGAAAAGAATAATCAAGAAATTGGGTAAGGGGCAACTCTCCTTTACCTTTCAACATAGAGGTTTGGAGAAGCTGATCCTGGAGCTGGACCGATCTTCCAATCGGCTCTCCTTTAGTTTGATCATTGCCGCCATAATCGTTGGCTCGTCTTTGATCATGAGGCTGGAGACCAAATATACACTGTTTGGTTATCCCTTGTTTGGGATCTTAGGTTATATATTTGCCGGACTTTTGGGAGTGTGGCTGGTGATCGCCATTTTGAGATCAGGAAGGCTTTGACCTCTCCTCCTTAGTCCCCCTCTCCATCCCGCCAAAGGCGGGTGAGAGGGAAAAAAAGGGGTGAAGTTTGACGATTTTGTCAGGAAGCCAAAATATGGGAGAAAAGAAAGTTAACTAACCTCTCCCCCTTTGATCCCCCTCTCCACAAGTGTGGAGAGGGGGAAAGAGGGGGTGAGGTAAAAGAAAATGCCATACACCAAAATACCCGGTTATATTTTCGACCTCTGTAGAAGACTTCGAAAGACGCAAACTAAAACAGAAAAACTTCTGTGGGCATGCCTAAGGAGAAAACGTTTGAATGGGTTGAAGTTCAGACGACAACATCCTCTGGGCAGATATATAGCAGATTTCTATTGTCCAGAAGTGCGTTTGGCTATTGAATTAGACGGAACTGTGCATAACCTAAAAGATCAAAAGGACTATGATGAATTGCGTAAAGAGATGGTCGAAGTGCATAGGGTTTGGGTGTTGCGCATTAGAAATCAGGAGATTGAGAAAAGCATAGAAGGCGTGCTGGGGAAAATCTTGGATTCAACCTCTCCTCCTTTTAGTCCCCCTCTCCATAAGTATGGAGAGGGGGATATAGGGGGTGAGGTAGGAGAATAAATTTGACCAAATCCCAAGTTCAAACATTATTAAAGAAATTCGTGAATGTGATTAAGAAGAGCTATGGTAAGAATCTTGTCTTCATCATTCATCACGGAAGCTGGGCAACGGGCGAAGCCAGTTCGAATAGTGATATCGATTCTTTGGTGATGTTGGAGAAAATCACCAAAAAGGAGTTGGCCAAGCTTAGAGACATTTTGAATCAAAAGGAGTTTGAAAAATTCACCGTGCTTCTATTTTCTAGATTAGATATGAACAACTTCATCCCCTTTGCGAGACATCAGTTTCACTATGGAGCAAAGATATTATATGGCAGGTGTTCTTTGCCCGAACCAACCAGAGAGGAGATGTTAATTGAGATAAAAAAGATTGCGGATGAGGTGGGCTTCTGGAGCAAGTTTCTTTTTACCCATCAAAAGCAGGCTGAAAACATAGTGCGTAAAATGTATTGGAGGTTTAAAGAAGCTATCATAGCTTTGAAAGTATACGTTCATTGGAAAACAGGTGAATTCCCCATAACCAAAAAAAGACTGAAAAGACTTTTGCACGACCCTAAAGACAAAGAGATCGTGGAGATCATAGAGAATTGGGAGAAGAACAAGGGTGGGTATGAAAAGAATCCAGACCCGTTGTTGATAAAGGGATTGAATTTTTCCCAGAGGATTCTAAAAAAGATAAATAGAAAAATGTAGCGTTGCACCTTTGTGTGCAACGGTGTCCTTTCGTCCCGCCTCAGGCGGGACGCCACAAAAGGTGAAAAAGATGGCAAATGATTTAGAAAAAGAAAACATAAGGCTGAAAAGAGCAGTTGAGGAGCTTTCCATTCTCAATGAGATCGCCTCGGCAATTTCCTCCACCATGGAAGTGGAAGAAATCACCAGGCTGATTTTGTCCAAATGTATACAAAGGATCGACGTGGAACAGGGAACTATAACTCTGTTGAAAGAAGGCACGACCGATCCTTTCAAAACTTTCGTTAGGGTCGAAGACTCCCCAGTGAAAGGTGTGCCTTATCGTCTCGGTGTAAGTTTAGCTGGATGGATGCTGAAAAACCAAAAACCGCTTTTGACCAACGATCTAGCAGACGATCCCAGGTTTAAAGGAGTGGATAGGGAAGAGACGAAGATCCGATCAATGCTCTGTGTTCCCCTAAAGGTGAAGGACAGGATGATAGGTTTGATCAGCTTGTTCAACAAGAAAGAGGAGGCATTCACACCGGATGATCAGAGGCTTGTGGCTATTATTGCCATGCAGTCGGCTCAGGTTATAGAAAATGCAAGATTATATGAGGAGGAGAAGAAACTTCAACAGATGGAAGAGGATTTAAAGACCGCCAGGAATATTCAGCGTTCTCTTCTGCCTAAGGAAAACCCGAGTTTGCCTGATATTGATATCGTTGGTTTCACCCATCCAGCTAGAGAGGTGGGTGGAGATTACTACGATTTTATTAACATAGACCAGGATCGCTTGGCAATTGTGATCGCAGATGTCTCAGGAAAGGGTATGCCGGCCGCTCTCTTGATGGCTAATTTGCAGGCTACCCTAAGGGGGCAAGCTTTAACTAATCACACTCCCAAAGAATGCGTGGCCAAATCCAATTCCCTTTTGTGCAGAAGCGTGGAAAAGGGGAAATTCGTCACCCTTTTTTACGGGATTCTGAACACCAAAGAAAAAAGTCTCACCTATACCAATGCTGGGCACTGCTATCCTTTAATTTTTGACCCAGAAAGGAAATTAAAAAAATTGGAAAAAAGCGGACTCATCCTGGGAATGTTGGACAATTATCCTTATCAGGAGGAGAAAATAATTTTACAGCCCGAAGAACTGATCCTTCTTTATACCGATGGGATCACGGAAGCATTCAATAAGGAAAATGAGCAGTTTGAGGAGGAGAGATTAATCAAAGTGGTTCAGGAGAACTTCCATCTGAAAGCAAAAGATATCTCGCAGCAAATCTTAAATCATGTGATTGATTTCCAGGAGGATGTTTCCCAGTCAGATGATTTGACTCTGGTGGTGGTGAAGGTTCACTAAACGACTACTCCTGAAGACTCAGAAGGTTTCAAGGTTGTGAGATTTAAACAGTTTCTAACCTTCGAACCTGCGAACTTGCAAACGGATTTGATATGATTGGCAAAACTATCTCGCATTACAAAATTATAGATAAAATTGGCGAAGGTGGCATGGGTGTGGTATATAAAGCTGAGGACACCAAGCTTAAGCGCATCGTCGCTTTGAAGTTTCTCACACCGCAAGCCCTACGAAGCGAGGAAGATAAAACTCGTTTTATTCATGAAGCGCAGGCTGCTGCTGCCCTGGATCATCCAAACATATGCACTGTCCACGAAATAGACGAGGCCGGTGGCCAAACCTTCATTGCAATGGCCTGTATAGAAGGTCAAAATGTGAAAGACAAAATAGACTCAGGACCGTTGAAGGTGGATAAGGCCATAGACCTTGCCATTCAGGTTGCACAAGGCCTGCAGGAAGCGCACGAGAAGGGGATCATTCATCAAGACATCAAAAGCGGCAACATCATGGTGACCTCCAAGGGACAGGTAAAGATAATGGATTTTGGCTTGGCGAAGCTGTCCGGAGCCAAGCAAATTAGCAAAGCGGACACCACCACCGGCACCTTAGCCTATATGTCACCGGAACAAGTCGAGAGATCGCCTGTAGATCGTCGCACTGACATCTGGTCTCTGGGCATTGTCTTATACGAGATGCTTACCCGGCAGGTACCTTTCAAAGGAGATTACAAATTGGCGGTGGAGCATTCTATTTTGACTGAAGACCCGGAGTCAATCATTCATTTGAACAAAGAAGTTCCAGAAAGTTTGGATCGGATTGTGAAAAAGGCTTTGGAAAAGGATCCTGCCCAAAGGCATCAAAGTATGGGGGAAATGCTGAGCGAACTACAAGCCGCCAAGAAAGAACTCAAGGCAGGTAGGGTGCCGGAGCTTGAAAGAAAAAAACGGGTAAAAACCAGGCGTGCAATTCTAATTTCCACGGCTGCGGTTTTGGCTCTGGTTCTGATTCTGATGGTGTGGTTTGTGCCTCGCAGGGAGGTACAAATTCGCAGAAGGATTCCTATAGGGGTGATGTTTTTTGACAACCAGACCGGGGAAGATAAATATGATTACCTTCGTAAGGTTTTGGCGGATATGTTGATCACCGATCTAGGTCAGTCGAGATATCTGCAAGTCATGACTTTCCCCCGTATGTTTGATCTCTTAAAATCACTCGGTCATGAAAATGCGGAAGTCATCGACGCCTCTATGGGTTTTAAACTATGTAATTTAGCAAATGCTCACATCATGGTGCTGGGAAGTCTTATAAAGAGTGGTGAAACATTTGGGATCAATACCCAGGTGCTCGAGGTTGAAACGAAAGCACAGTTAGCGGCTTACAGGATAACCGGTAAGGGTGAAGATAGCATTTTGGGACACATGATAGACGATCTTACCGACCAGATAAAAAAAGGACTGGAGATTTCCGCAAGGGAGATTCAGCAGGAGAAGAAGGGTATAACGGAACTTACCACCACCTCTTTAGAAGCGTACAAATATTATTTCAAGGGACGAGAAGCAGCCTTTCAGATGTATAACCAAGAGGCTATAGAGAATTTAGAAAAAGCAGTGGCTTTAGATTCTGCTTTTGTGGATGCCTATGATGCTCTGGCACGGCAGTACTACACTATTGGCGAAAACACAAAAGCTTTAGATCTCGTTGAAAAGGTAAAGACCCTTTCTGGAAAATTGACTGAGGAAAAATTAGTTGAGATTCTTGCTCTTGAAGCTTATATTAAGCATGACTGGGATTTGGCAATCAACTATTTCAGAAGATTAATAGATATAGATCCGGAAAACATCGCTGCTCACATCGATCTTGGAACGATCTATTACCAAAAGAAGATGATGTGTGATGAGGGCATATCGGAGTTCAAAAGGGCACTGGAACTTGACCCTCAAGGAGTCACCCACAACAGCAGTTTTGCTTACAATGTTCTGGGATGGGCTTATCTTCGCAAAGGAGAATGGAAAAAAGCGCTGGCAGCATTCAATGAATACGTTGATCTTTTGCCAAATCAGGCTTATCCGTTAGATATTTTAGCGGAGACCAACTTATTGGTTGGCAATTACGATCAAGCGATGACGAATTTGCAACAGTCCCAAAAAATCAAACCAGATTTTCCTCTGACCTTCGTTCTTTTTGGCTATACTTATTTTGCCAAAGGCATGTATGACCAAGCACTGCATTCTTTTGAAAGGTATCTTGCTTGTCCCCTCGG
>LJVD01000110.1 GCA_001304225.1 candidate division Zixibacteria bacterium SM1_73 | reverse complement strand
TCTGGAGAAAAGATTACAAGCTCAAAAGCACCCAAAACTCTTTTTCCTTTTAATCAACCGAAAGTTTTTCCTTGAGCTGATGACAACCTGAAGATTAATTTTGCTTGCCAGCCCAAGAAAGCTTGAACTCTCGCTTGACCTCCCCAGTCAGAATCTCGCACAACAAGACCTGGCGACTCTCCTTGTAGATTATTGGTTTTCCTTTTGCGTAAGCTTCAAGTTCTGCTCCCCTGTCCATCTCATCCAAAAAGGAAGAAAATTTTTCTTTAATCTCGCTATTCGCTCCTTGTCCACTTTGGCGAAAGCGGAGTCTGTTCTTTTATTTTGATCTTTTTCTTCGTCAGAAAGATGCAAGAAATTATCCATTGCTCTCTCCTAATCTATTTTAATAGGATCATCTTATTCGCCTTTTGAAAAGTCTCAGTGGTGATTTGATAAAGATAGATACCACTCGAAAGTGCTCGCCCTTCCTCGTCTGTGCCATTCCAGATAGCGAAGTGTCTTCCTTTTCTCTTATAACCATCAATCAGGGTGACAATCTTTTGCCCCAAGATGTTGAAAACCTCCAACTTAATCCATCCGTTATCCGCGAGATTGTATTCGATCTTTGTTTCCGGGTTGAAGGGATTAGGGCAGTTCTGCTTCAAGACATAAAAATGGGGCAAAAGATCATCGTCGCCTTGATCTTCGACATCCAAAGGGTTGACGGAAAAGTCGCAGGTCATGGTGTCGCCTGAATCGGAGATGTTGGTCACTCCCACGTAGGTTTCGCTTCCAGCATAGCTTTGACTGTTGGGAGTGGAGGAAGAATTGAAGGTCCTCCGGTCGTAGGTTCCTGGATAGGGGTCGCCGGTGTTGCCCAAGTTGATATTCTTTTCCATCTGCCAAAGCCCGTCTGCCTGTTCTGCCGCTACCTTATAATGCCCGTAATCGGTGTATCCGGGATACCATTCGTTATCGTTTGCCCCATAATCACCGACATTTTCGTCGATGTGGTAGATCAAGAGCCCGTGATAGGGAAGATAGGAATCGTAACCTATTTTCTGTCTGTTTTCCACCAGAAAATACTCGTTGGCAGGTGATCCATTGGTCCATAGCTTGAAGATGGAAGGCGAATCTTTGATCGCCGGAATCTCAACTCCGGTGGCATTGGCCATAACGGTGGTAGGAGTAACATATCCCAATCTGGTCATGCACCAGGCATCGGGATGTGCAGGGGAGTTTCCCAGAGAGCCGTTCCAGCTCCCGGAAGCCATTAAGCTCCATCTGGCAATTCCGGCGGAACTGTAATCTGTGTCATAAAGATCGGGCAATCCAAAGACATGTCCCAACTCATGGCAGTAGACGCCGCAGGTCATGTCATAGGGGTTTTGCCAGTATTCCGGCTGCATGGTATAATCCCATATCCTCACTCCATCCTTTAAGGTGAGGGACCACGACCAGCTAACTGCCCACTTATGCGACCAGATATCAGATGGGCTGCTGGTGAATTCTGCACCTGGTCCTGCGTGTACCACTATCAAGGCATCCACATACCCATCGGAATCATTGTCATATTCCGAGAAATCAATTCCGCAGGCTAAGTCCACCAGATCAACTAAATCCTCCACCAACTTTTGTGCATTTTGCGGATATGAGCCGAGGCCGTATTGGGCATTCACATAGTAACTATAGGTTTGCGGCGCAGTATGCCAGCCTGTGGTGGAAGGTAAATCCACCGTAATTATATCCAGAGCATCATAAGAGACCTCCTTATAATAATGGCGCACGCATCCCTGTTGGTTTTCAAAAACCAGAGTGTCGAAAAACGATGCATTGACCGTGGATGAATTGTCTGAAAAATTGACCAACAGGACCAAAGCTTTGAATGGTCCTACCGGTCCCGTTCCGGTGGGGTATACTTGGCTGATCGGATGGAGGCTGGGCTGATTGACGCCTCTTTGCTCCAGATATCTCGGATTGAAAATCCAATTGGGCAAGCTTTTTTTGCCTGACTTTATCTCCGTCTCGAAATCCGGATGTGGCGATATAGCACCTAAGTTTTGATGTCCGCTGATCACCAAAACTAAAATCAGAGACAGAGATACCAGACTGATTTTATTTATGCTTTTCATCTTTCCCCCTTTTTGAAAATTCACAGTTAGACTTTACTAATTTGGAATTTATTAAAAGATGAATTAGCCTCCCCGGGAAAGATTTTTCATGGATAGGTCAATTTTTAGGTGGCATCCCAAGAATTCTTGAGATGCCACTTAAAATTCTTGGGATACCACCTGGCTTAATCAGAACGATTTACCGCCGGGGTGAATGCCCCCAAACAGGTGGTCATTCACTTTTTCGTCCGCTTGCGACGGCTGGTTTTGGTTCCCCTCGCCGTCTTTCTGTAAGAACGGTTGGTCTTGGTTCCCCTCGCCGTCTTTCTGTAGGAGCGCTTAGTTTTCCTCATTCTTCTCACCCCCTTTTCTCAGAAATGTGGTCTATCCTGCCTCAGGATGAACCACTGTATTTTGAGCTTCTGGCAGGATCACCATTGAAACTCACTCGAGATAGCTAAAGCTATTCCTTTGCTTTTAGTGGGCCACAAGCCTTTATGATTAGCCAAACCTATATCCAGACGATACGTGCCCAGATTAAACCCTATGCCATTGGCAAGAGTTATGCCATCTTTTCCTCCAACTGAGATGCCTCCTAAAATATCAAGCCAACTTAAAACTCTGTATTCTGCTCCCAAAGATGCCTTTAACTTTTTTGAGAGTCCCATCCGCTCTCCAAATCCTCTTTCCAAATCCAAAGTCCACAAAAGCCTTTTGCCCTGTCGTGCCAAGCCCAGTCTCATCAGTATGGGCGTTTTGGTTGCAAAAGGATCAATATCTTTGGTATAAGAAAGTTCGGTCACAAGCGAATCCATATCGAAATTCTCTGCCAAAAGCGAATCCAAGCTAAATTGGTATCCTCTCTCTTTTGTTCCTTTGTTCCATCTGATTTGATTCAACAGATTAAAAAAGGATATCCCAAAAGTCCAGTCATCTTTATATTTCATAGCAAAACCCAGGTCCAGTGCATATCCCTTTCCTCCCTGAGCTGATTTTAGAATGAAGTCACCATCCCCATTTATTCCCGTTTCCAAAGTGAGAAGCTTCCCTTCGGTTTTTTCCACCTTCTGATAGACCACTCCTCTGATTATTCTGATATTTCCACCACAGAAGAATTCCTTCTCATTTAATTTGAAAATCGACCTGCCATAGGATAGACTAATTTCGAAGGAAGCAAAGGCTTCGCCATCTGAGTTTTCGATCAACAGTGTATCGTTGAATTTGTTTCCAAAAAACAGATACTCAACTGGCTCTTTGGGCAGAAGAAGATCGGATGACCCTTTGCCTGAGAGGGTGAAGGCGAAATTTCCTCGGGAGATACGCAAGATTGAAATGTTTGCATCTAATTTAAGATTGAATCCTTCCGAGGGAATTGAATTCAGAATGTTCTTTTTGTCCTCGGCAGTCAAAAACTGTCCATTGTATTGGGTGTAATCTCCCCAATTGAAGCTGTTGTTATTGATATTTATTCTGAACGAAAAGAAGTTAAATGTCTTTTCCGATCCTCTGGAGAAGCCCAGGTTAGCTGGATTCCAGAGGACTGATTCCGATCCTTTTGAAGCCGCAGTGTAAGCCCCAGCCATTCCCACGCTTCGTCCAGAAGCTAAAAGATGGGAATTAGAAAATAAAGTCAGTATCATTAAGATGATAATACATTTGGCTTTCATTGGGGCACTAATCCTTTTTGTTTTTTACCTCAAGTTCCAGATATGAGTTTATCCGAATAAAGTCCGTTGCTAAAGCCTTTACTGCGCTCCCCCCGGTCCCAGGGAAATTCAGGACTCCAGCCACATAAAAAGGGGACACTCTGAATATCTGGAGTTCTTCATAATTTAGACTTATAGTGTCTTCTGAGAATTTTGACTCGGTTACCACACCATTTTGATCCAATTTCCCTTTTGGAACATAAACCGGTCCAATCACCAAATCTGGATGGGAAAAGATGTTCTCTTCGTTTTTACTTACAAAAACCGAAGCCCTCGCCTCCAGAGGTAGATGACTTTCGATCTTGAAGATCACCTGGCTGGAGTTAATTTGATCCTCAATCAACGATTTTACGTCATCATTTATGCTGTGGGTATCTTGTTCAATCTCAACCTGGCAGGAGTCTAAAATCAACTCTAAAGGAGAGGCTATCTTGATTTCTCCAAAGAAGAAATCTTCCTCGTTGGCAGTCCCAGAATAGACGCCGTCTCCACAAATAACCTGCCCGGTAACCGTAAGTTTTTCTGGAATCGGATCTAACAGGGGATCAAGATTGTCCTCCTGAATGCTGGTCACTGCTGTAGCCCAGGGAGTGCCAGGTTCTATTTCTCCAGAAAGCTCTAACCTCTGCCCCTTATCACCCTCTACGGTCGCGGATAGACTACCAGGAAAATCTACTCCATTGTGAATATCCAAATTCAAGCTGGCACTCTTGATATGTGCGTGCTCAAATCCTGGCGGAAGATTAAGATCTCGCCGTATTTCATCTATGTCAACTACAGTGGGCTCAAGCTTTCCCGAAATCTGACTGAAAGCGATTTCAGACAGAAAAGCGGAAGCGGTGACCGAATCCGAAGAGCTGAAGAAAACCAGTTGATCTCCGGAATCTTTCACCTGCATTCTTATCTGCACCTCAATGGAGATGCCAGATAAGGGTTTTAAGGAATATCCATCTAAGGATAAACCTAAGTTGCAGTGACCCTCTGCAGGAATGACACAGTTTGCTTTTAGAATCTCGCCATTCTTTTTAACCTCAGGAAAATCGATTGTAATCTCCGCTGTGACGTTGGAGAAGTTATATAAGTCTAAAAACAAACTTCCAGTTCTGACCTTGGCGCTATCGATTATATGATCAGAAGGAAGAATGATTTCCTCGTCTGTGGTCAGGTCGAAAGAGGGAATTTTAGCCATTCCTTGAGTCACCATCAAGCTGTCAATAGAGAAATCAAGAGAAAAGTATTTATCCTCAAGGGATGAAAGAAATCCTCCAGGAGTATGAGCGCTTACTTGAATGGCAAAGCGATTAGAGAAGGTTTTATCTACAAAAGTTAGCTTTTGAATGATTGAATCATTATCTCGAATTCCCCCCGGGATGATGAGGGTTTCCAATATCTCCGAAGAGCCTCTATCGATTATGTCCAGCTTCAGCCAATCCAAGTTCAATCCCAAATGGTTGAACGCAATCAAAGTAGCATGTCCCTCTTGGAGAGTGACTTGATCAAAGGAGGTGAAGGTATCCAAATCAGCTTCTATGCTTGCACTGATAGGAGGAACTATACCTGGTTCACCGGAATAAAAATCGGTTACTGAAAAGATCACCTGTTTCGATTCGAATGAAGTGATGTCTATGGTTCCCAGCGTATCTTTGAAGTCTTTGGTGACCGAATCACAAACCAATTTTCCCCAAAGTCTTATGGTATCCAAATTTTCTTCTATATGAAAAAATAAATTCCCCAAGCTGTCGGTTTCAAGCGAGGGCTCATCTATCTTTTCTATCAAAGCTACCATGTCGTAGTTCTTCTTCACCAGGGGGATGGTTACTTCTGTATACCAAGTGGGTGTGGTAGGTGCCCTTAGGGAACATTGAAAAAACAATAATAGCCCGAAAAACAGAATCAGTCCTTTTCCCCAAGGAAACAAAGACGAGCGTCTTTTCTCCGATAAATTCTTATTTCTCATCAGCCCCTCAATTTTTGGAATGATAATACTTTACTTTATCATCACATTGCAAACGAAATCGATACCATCTGTTGATTTTGCCCAAAGAATTCTAAAAAACAGACTCTAAGGGGGGTTAAAGGTCAAAGAGCAACTGATATGCCAAATAAATATCTGCTCCATTTAAAATACAACCAGCTTGCTAAGTCCTTTCAAATCTTCGAAATAAAAATGGTGGACGATAAAATGGAGCTGTGAAGTCGTGCACAGTTAAAGTAAAATCATTGGATTCATCCCACATGCTATCGTGGAAAACCGATTTTTTCACAAAGACCTCTTTGAGAAGGAGGGCTCTGAAAAAAATCAACAAAGCTGGAATGTCAAGCTGCGGCTTGACCAACAACAGCGTGGAATATAAAAGACTTTTTACCTTTCTTAAGGAGTGTTTTGCATCTTTTTCGAAAAAATTTTGAGATTTGCTGACACGTTTTGTCATAGATATAAGCGATGTTCTATTTGGTAGCAATTAAATAAAGGTTCCTCTAAGGTATTTGCAGGATTGGAAGATTGAGGGTATGGGAGATGGGAGGTTTTAAGTCAATGGAGTAATTTGTACGAATTTCAAAAGGGAGAAGATCCTGCAGGAAGCGGGATCAGGTCAGCTCTAAGGGGACGCAGGCTGGCCCTCCCTTTTGAATTAGAATAGAAAGTCTCTATGTGGTAACAGACACCTTTTTCGCTCAGGACGGGTCGGTTAGCATAAAGGATCACAGACGAAGGCGTCCGTGACGAACGAGAGGCACAGAACCAATCAGATTTCGCTCATCTATTTCCCATCTTCTTCATTGATGCTTTAAACAATTTTTTCAAGGCAGGACAAACTACCTGTTGCTTTGCGACGATATTTTATTATATTGAGAAACTTGGATCTAAGGGTAGATTGGAATTCTACCATTTTTGACAAATCTTTTTGAATTGCGGAGGATGGTAATGCTCTCTACAACCGATTTTCGAAAAGGGTTAAAAATAAAGGTGGAAGGGGAAATCTACTATATCGTTGATTTTCAACATGCCCGAACCGCCCAGAGAAGAGCTTTTGTAAGAACCAAGCTGAAAAACATCAAAACCGGTGCGGTCTTGGAAAAGACCTTTTCCGCAGGAGAGACCTTCGAGGAGCCGGATTTTGAAGAGAAGAGCATGCAATATCTTTACTCAGCCGAAAAGGAATATTATTTCATGGACACCAAAACGTACGAACAGATAAGCTTAACCGAGGACCAGCTTGGCGACTACAAATGGTATCTGAAGGAGAACGCTGAATATAAGGTGATGTTCTTTGAAGGTCAGCCGTTGAGTGTGGATCTTTCTGCTTCGGTGGTAT